>JAKSIE010000099.1 GCA_024398995.1 Fibrobacter sp. | reverse complement strand
GAGCCTTGAAAATCACTGCGGAAATCAACACAGGCTATCACGAGCCCGCTGAAATCCGCAAGCTATTTTCGGAACTGATCGGCGAGCCTGTCGATGAATCTTTCGGGCTGTTCCCGCCCTTCAATACGGACTGCGGCAGAAACATCAAAATTGGCAAACGAGTGTTCATTAACGCAGGCTGCAAATTTCAGGATCAAGGTGGCATCACCATTGACGATGGCGCCCTCATCGGCCATAACGTCGTTCTCGCCACATTGAATCACGCCCCCGAACCGGAACACCGCGGAGATATGTACCCCAAGCCCATCCACATCGGAAAAAACGTGTGGATCGGTTCCAACGCCACCATTCTTCCGGGCGTTACCATCGGTGACGGAGCCATTGTCGCGGCAGGAGCCGTAGTAAACAAAAACGTCGCCCCCAACACGGTGGTAGGCGGCGTTCCTGCGAAAGTGATTAAAAAGATTTAATTCTATCGCACAAAGTTCATGGGCTGCCAGGGTTCCTTGGCTTCAACCTCAGCGGTGCCGGTGGCGAACTTCTTCAACATATAAGCCATGTTGTTTGCCAGAGTGCGCATGGTCTGCATGCCTTCTGTATCCTGGGCGGATTCCGCTTCGGCACGGCCGTAGGCGATGTTCCAGTACTGAGAAGTAACGATAGGCATGTTCAGCATCTGGAAAGGCATTTGCAAAGTCTGGAATGCAGCAGTTGCACCACCGCGGCGGCAGCAGCAAACAGCGGCGGCGGGCTTGCCCTGGAAATGTGCGCCGGCAGCGTAAGCCATGCGCTGGATCAGGGAAAGTACGGAACCGTTGGGCTGGCCCCAATAAACCGGAGAACCGACGATCAAGGCGTCGCTGGTTTCCATCTTGGCGATGACTTCGTTACAGATGTCTTCGTCAAAGGCGCAGCGGCAATTGCCCTTGGTCTTGCAGACGTTACAGGCGATGCAACCGCGAACGGCCTTGTTGCCGATCCATACGATTTCGCTATCGATGCCGTTCTTCTTCAGCTGTTCTGCAGCCTCGTTCAAAGCGGTAAAAGTGTTGCCATTCTTGCGGGGGCTTCCGTTAATCAATAAAACTTTCATTTTGTTACCTCAATTTTAAAATGGTTTCCAGTCGTTGGCGTTCCGTTCAGTTCCAACTTGATACGGAGAAGATGCCTTCGTAAAGTCTACATCATCCTGGGAATCTTGATTTGCAGTTTTCTGCGTCGCAGAATCTTGGGTGCTGCGCGATTCCTGAGTTTTCGGTTCCACGCGAACGGGAGAATTTTCTTCGTTGTATTCCTTAAACTGTTCGCCTTTATACTTTCGTGCGGCTAGTAAGCCAGCTTCAAAAAGCAGGTAGGTGGGAGCGCCCAGAATCAGCTGGCTGATAATATCCGGCGGAGTCAGCAATGCGGCCAGCACAAGGATGGCCACCACTACGTAAGGGCGGGCATGGCAAACAGTTTCGTAATAGACAACGCCAGAGCGAATCAAGGCGTAAGTCACCAGCGGAAACTGGAACATGCATCCAAATGCAAGGGAAAGCCACAATGCCAAGGTGACAATGTTTTCTACACCAAAAATTGGCTGCAGGGTTTCGCTTTCGAAACTCATGCCGAAGCGCACCACCAGCGGGAAGCAAATCCCCAGGCAGAACACCACGCCCGAAATAAAAAGCCCGCTGGTCATCCACACGATGGAGCGTACAAACTTCCGCTCATTTTCGTAAAGGCCCGGCAGCACGAACTTCCACAAGTTCCAGGCAATGTACGGGGAACAGATGACGCAATCCATAAGTGCCGCAATTTTCAGCTGCAGCAGGAACACTTCCATTGGGGAAAAGTAATGGAGGGTAGCACCGCTCTGGGCCACAAGTTCTGCGCTAAACCAGTCAAGAACATAGGACGACAACAAAAACATCGGGATAATCCCGATGCCTAGCGCCACAAAACAGTGAATCAGCGCCGTACGCAAGGCCTCCAAATGAGAGACCAACGTCTGTTCCTGAGAATCTTTACTGATCATTCGAAGCTAGATCCCCGCTTTCGCGAGGATGACTTGGCCGCACCAAAGCCGTCCTTTTAGCCCTGTTCCTTCTTGGATTCTGCTTCGCCGACTTTTTCCACAGTCTTCTGCAGGTCTTCAGCTTCTTCCTTCAGGGCGTCCTTTGCCTTCTTGTATTCGTGCTGGGCACGGCCAAGAGAGCGGGCCAGTTCAGGAATGCGCTTGCCACCGAACAGCAGCAAAACCACAACAACAATCAGGATGATTTCTGGAATTCCAAGAGACATGGGAACCTCAGCGTTTGTTAATAAAAAAACAGTTCAACAGGAATTTATAAAAAAATAGCGGAGCAGAAAATTTTCACTTTCTGTTCCGCTTTAATTTGAATTAGACTTCCACTAACTTGTACTTGCGGGAACCCATCTTATGGTGTTCCATGGCGTCAAGCTGATGCAAACCTTCGCGGGATTCGATACGTTCCTTCAGGTCGGCAAGTTCCTTAGGCGGAAGCTTGTACACCATGTCGATGCTTGCCTGGTCCACAGCCAAAATGTCGGTAGAAGCAAGGATACCGATATCGCGGCAGGTGGGTTCCGCGGCGCTTGTACCGGCGCAGTCGCAGTCCACGGACATACGGCGCAGCACGTTGATGAAGCACATCTTGCCCTTGAAATGATCGCAGGTTGCCTTGGCGGAGTCGCCCATCAGTTCCATGAACTTGGCGCCCATAATCCAATCGGCAGAAGAATTTACATCGGATGTATTCAAGTGGACTTCGCGCTTACCAATCTGACCGCCTGCACAACCGATGGCAATGTTTTTCATGGAGCCGCCGAAGCCACCCATGGCATGACCCTTGAAGTGGGTGAACACCACCATGGAATCGTAGTTCAGCATGTGCTTACCTACATGCAGTTCCTTCAGCCAATAGCCGTCCTTCACAGGAATGGGAGTTTCGCCGTCTTCGTCCATAATGTCCACCACGGTGAACTTGGTGAAGCCATTGACTTCCAGAGCCTTGCGGTGGTCTGCGGTAGTATAACGTCCACCCTGGTAAAGAGTGTTGGTCTCTACGATGGTGCTGTTAGGAATGGCCTTCTGCAAGGCTTCATCCCATTCGCGGGGAATAATGTTCGGGCCGTTGGGTTCGCCGGTATGGAGCTTGATGGCCACCTTGCCAGAGATGTTCTGCTTCACCTTTTCGTAAAGTTTCAGAACGCCAGCGGCACTGAGATCCTTGGTAAAATAGACGGTAGACACCTTGTCCTCTTTGGAGTTTTTTGCGGGAGCAGCGTTAGCGGCGTTTGCAGCACTTGCAAGACCAGCCACAGCAACGGCACCTGCAGAAGCCTTCAGAAAATCACGACGATCCATAACGACCTCTTACATTACACTTCGATAATGCGATACTTGCGGTTGCCCATTTTCAACGCTTCCATGGCAGGGAGCTGATGCAAGCCTTCGCGAGTTTCGATACGTTCCTTGATATCCTTCAGTTCGCCAATGGGCAGCTTGTAAACCATGTCTACGCTGGCCTGGTCCACAGCGAGAATATCGGTGGAAGCAAGGATACCGATGTCGCGGCAAGTGGGTTCAGCAGCGCCAACGCCAGCACAGTCGCAGTCCACGGACATACGGCGCAGCACATTGATAAAGCACATCTTGCCCTTAAAGTGATTGACGGTTGCCTTGCCGGATTCAGCCATGGCTTCCATGAAGCGCTTGCCGCTATTGCTCCACTTGGGGTAAAGTTCCGGCTTTGCGTTGTAATCCGGATCTTCCATCTTTTCGTGGATCATCTTCTTGCCCACATTGGCGTCGGCACAGCCGATGGCGATGTTCTTGAGGGAACCGCCGAAACCACCCATGGTATGGCCCTTGAAGTGGGTCAGCACCACCATGGAATCGTAATTCACGATATGGCCGCCCATGCTCATTTCCTTAAAGTGCTTGCCGCCAGGAACAGGGAGCATCACAGTGCCTTCTTCGTCCATGATGTCCACGGGGCAGAAAGTCCAGCCGTTCACCTTCAAAGTCTCGCGATGCTTTTCGGTAGTGTCGCGGTCGCTGGGATGGTAGTAAGTGTTGGTTTCCACAATGTTGGAATTGGGAATCAGGGCCTGCACAGCCTTCACCCATTCGCGGGGCAAAATGTTGGGGCCGTTCTTTTCGCCGGTGTGAACCTTGATGGCCACCTTGCCGGAAATATTCTGGTTCACCTTGTTGTACAACTTGATGAGGCCTTCGGCAGAAAGATCCTTGGTGAAGTAGACGTTGGAAACATCCTTGCCGGCTTCCTTCACTTCCTGGTTCTTGGGCTTGCCAAAAACGGGAGTAGCCATGGCGCTGATCAAAGCGGCAGAGCCTACAGTCTTTATAAAATCACGACGATCCATTTAAGCCACCTTATGGAAACGACCCTTGGGGTCTTTAATGAGGAGCATGGCAAGCCAAATCACAAGGCCAAATGCCACGGCAGAGAAACCCAGGAAGGCGTCATTCAGCATGTCGCCTGCAGCCGGGGTGAAAAATTCAGCGCGAAGTTCTGCATATTCAAAAATGGCATCTACGAACCACATGAGGGATGCGCCCCAGTACATGTAGCACAAGGGAGAAAGACGCATCTTGTTCTCAACATCGCGGTACCAAAGAGCGGTGCAGATAATCGCCGCAAAAACAGTTACGAGCAGAGTCATTACTTGTGAGCCTCAACTTCTGCAGGAACAGCCTTGTGGAACTTGCTGCGGACTGCCATAAGAGCGGCCCAGGTCACTGTAACAAGGCCCGCCATGGATGTACCCACGGTAGCGACTTCATGCCACATCTGACTCATGGCTTCGGGGCTGGAAGCCGCAGTCAAAAACGGATAGAAGGCCTGCAGTTCGCCGTGCCAGACATGTTCAAAAGCCAACAGAACAGAACCGCCCCAAAGCATCTTGGAAAGGACCTTCAGATTCTTGCAGACAGTCTGCTTTTTGGTGGCAACCTGAAGTTCACCAGCCTGCTTGGCGGACTTGTCCGTGTGTTCCAAAACAATTGTGGTGACGGTGGTAACGATGGCTTCAGCCATGGGGGCGACAAAACAGCACATAAGTACTCCTGTATTAAAATATTTATCACTTGAAATATAATACCTAGAGTCAACTCTAATGCAAGAACTTTTTCTAAAAAATTCAACTTTGTTCAAATAATGCGCTAGAACCCCAAAAAATCATTCCAAATCCGTAAAAAAGAACCTTCTGCCACTTGTGTTAGAGTAAACTCTAGATTGTATATTTAGGGTATGAAAGATGAAAAGTTTGACGATATCGGTTTTGCAAAGCTGGATGTAAGCCGCGAGAACCGAACCGGCACCAGCGAGGCCATTTTCTGCCCCGGCAAGACCAAGGAACAACTGTTAAAGATTCTTGAAACCTTCGCCAAGAACGGGTGTTCTGTACTGGGGACAAAATGCACTAGGGAACAAGCTGATTTTGTACAAGAAATGTTGAATGGCACGCCTGGTAAAAGCGGGGCTACGGACGCACCGGCAATTCGTTACGACGAGACTTCCAGAATCTTGACCATGAAGGTCAAGGGTGCCGCAAATAAAACTGCAAACACGAAAGCCGCAAAGGCAGGCCGTTCGCTTAAAGGTTCCGTCGCCGTATGTTGTGCAGGAACCGCCGACTTGCCTATCGCCGAAGAAGCTGCCCAGACCGCAGAATTTTTCGGAGCCAAGGTTGAACGCCATTTTGATGTAGGCATCGCAGGCCTTCACCGACTTCTTTCAAAGATGGATGAAATCCGCAAGGCCGATGTTGTTATTGCTGTTGCAGGCATGGAAGGCGCGTTGGCTGGCGTTATCGCAGGACTTACAAAAGCCCCCGTGATTGCAGTTCCAACCTCTGTTGGCTACGGAGCATCCTTCAACGGACTGAGCCCGCTTTTGACCATGCTGAACACTTGCGCGGAAGGAGTTTCCGTAGTGAACATCGACAACGGTTATGGTGCCGCCGTCAGTGCCGTGAGAATGTTGCGCATCAAAAAGTAAAACGCAGTCAAAAAATTTAAATGCGGTAGGAAACGCCGCGGACCTAGTGAATTATGAAATATCTTTATCTTGATGGATCTTGTGGTATTAGCGGAGACATGACTGTAGCCGCCTTGCTGGACTTAGGCGCATCCCGCGAAAGACTGGAATCCGCCATTCACGCCATGCACCTGGAAGGAATACATTGTCATATTGAAAAGGGAAATTCCTACAGCATCGCAGGTATGAACTTTGACGTTCATGTTCACACACATCACGGTGAAGAAAGCGCCGACCATGTGGACGCTCACGAAGAAGGTTACGTGGAACATCACCACGAGCACCATCACGATCATTGCGAAGGGCATCATCACGAACATGAGCACGGCGAAGGACACCACCATGAACATTCGCACGAACACGGCCACCATCATGAGCACCGCCACCTGGCAGAAGTTTACCACATTCTAGAACATGCCGCCGGACATTGCGCAGAACACAATCCTGCCGCACCCGCATTTTCCAGCAACGCCCTGGATACCGCCAAGAAAATTTTCCGCATTATCGCAGAAGCCGAAGCAAAGGCTCACGGCGTCGCCGTTGAAGAAGTTCATTTTCACGAAGTGGGTGCCATCGATTCCATCGTTGACATTATGGCGGTGGCCGTTCTTGTTGACGACCTGCGAGAAAAATTCGGCGTCGAAAAGTGCGTGGTGACAGGGCTTAACGAAGGCTCCGGATTTGTGCAGACTCAGCACGGAATGCTCCCCATTCCCGTTCCCGCTGTGGCAAGCATTGCAGAAGCCGCAGGCATTGCCCTCCACGTTACCGACACCAAGGGCGAGATGGTCACCCCCACAGGCATCGGCGTTGTGGCCGCACTACGCACCAGCGAAAAACTTCCGGAACAGTACAAGATTTTAAAGACTGGCATCGGCCTTGGAAAGCGAGATTTTGGAAGAGCCAATTTCCTGCGGGCACAGATTATTGAAGATGTTGAAGTTCACGCTGCAGACGGCGAAAACATTTTCATGATCGAATGCAACATCGATGATCAAAGTCCCGAGGAATTGGGGCTTGCCTTGGAAAAGATTTTTGAAGCCGGAGCAAGAGACGTTCATTACGTTCCCTGCTACATGAAGAAGAACCGCCCCGCCGTAATCCTGCGAGTCCTGACCGATAGCGAAAAGATGCCCCAGGTAGAAACCGCCATCTTCCGTCACACAACAACAGTTGGCCTCAGGCGTTA
>JAKSIE010000098.1 GCA_024398995.1 Fibrobacter sp. | reverse complement strand
AATCTTCTCGTTCGCAGTTAGAAAAGAAAAGGTGGACGAGAGACGGTGTCTGTAACGGTTCCATTATAATCTCCGAAGGTGGTACTTCACTTTTTTTTCAACAAAATAGCTTAATAATGGCTGAAATGGGAGCTTTTTTCCTAAAGAGAGTTTAATGTCACATGATTGAAAGTTTTGTTTTTCTAAAAGAGACTCTTTTCTTTAAAAAATTTGAGAACATAATCTAAATTTTGAGAACATTTCTTTTAAAGAATTTGTGAAAAAGCGTTGTATTTTTGAAAATTTTTAAGAAAAATTGTTGACTTTTTGAGAAAATGGGTTTATATTTGAAAAAGAAAATGAGAACATTTGGCGAACGCCGGTTCTCGGGTGTAAATTCAAAATAAAGGGATGTGTGTATGAACTTCTTTAAAGCTGCTTTTGCCTCTCTCGCCGCTTTCGGCTTGGTGTCTGCGGCTTCTGCCGCTATTACGGTGAATTCCGCCGAAGGCTGGCTGGAATCCGCTTTCGTGGAATGGGCTCCCGTCAGTGGCGCCTCCAGCTATACAGTCTATGCCGATGGCAAGAAAATCGACAATCAGCTGATTCGCAGCTACGGTAACTACATGCGTGCAGATGTCATTGGCCTTACTGCAGGTTCACACAAGCTGAAAGTTGAAGCTAGCAATGGCGAAGTTTCTGCAGAGCAGTCCGTTACCGTCAAGGCTCACGATCGAGCAGGTTTTGCCTTTAGCAATGGCCGTATTCCTGGCGCCTACAATATCGATGGAACCTTGAAGAGCGGCGCTGTGGTGATTTATGTTTCCAATAACACCAAGAACAAGGTAACTGCCGATGTGGTGACAAACTCCAAGGGAGCAAAGACTTCGTGCCTTAGTTTCCAGGGTATTTTGAACTGCATGAAAAAGGGGTACGAAACCCGTCCCTTCGATTTCCGTTTTATCGGTAACGTGACCGATTCCGACTCCCTGGTCGCAGGCGACATGCTGATTGACCTTGGGTCTTCCGAAAATTCCTATGTGACCATCGAAGGCGTGGGTGAGGATGCGACCGCCAATGGTTGGGGCATTCGCATCAAGAATGCACAGAACGTGGAAGTCCGCAACATGGGTATTATGAACGTGAACAGTTCCGAAGGCGACAATGTTGGCCTTCAGCAGAACGACCAGTATATCTGGGTCCACAACAACGATTTCTTCTACGGCCATGCCGGTTCCGACAAGGACCAGGTCAAGGGTGATGGCGCCTTGGATTGCAAGAAATCTACTTATGTGACTTTCAGTTACAACCATTTCTGGGATAACGGCAAGTCCAACTTGCTGGGCCTTTCCGAAGGTACTACCGAAGGTCTCTACATCACTTATCATCACAACTGGTACGACCATTCCGATAGTCGTCATCCCCGCGTTCGTTACTACAGCGCCCACGTGTACAACAACTACTACGATGGTAATGCCAAGTACGGCATCGGCTCCACCTTGGGCTCTTCCATTTTCGCCGAAGGAAACTACTTCCGTAACTGCAAGTATCCCATGCTTACCTCCATGCAGGGTTCCGATGTCTATGCCGGAGGCCAGAAGCGCGATCCCAATAACTACGGCACTTTCAGCGGTGAAGCCGGTGGCTCCATCAAGGCTTTCAACAACTATATGGAAGGCGGAACCTTTATTGCTTACGGAGCAAGTAAGTACACCTTGAAGGGTGCCGAAACGGACCTCGGTGCCATTGATTCCAAGAAGGATTTTGACGCCTACGTCGTATCCAGTCGTGATCAGGAAATGCCTTCTTCCGTAACGTCCTATGCTGGCGGAAACAAGCACAACAACTTTGACTTGAACCGCAGCCTGATGTACTCCTACACCGCAGAACAGCCGGTTGCCGCCAAGGAATCCGTTGTGAAGTATGCAGGCCGTATTAACGGTGGCGACTTCAAGTGGACCTTTACCGCCGCCGATGATGAACTTTATGAGGTAAACCAGAAGCTGAAGGATGCTCTAATGGCTTACACGGGTTCTCTCAAGTCTATCCAGGGTGATGGCAATATTACTCCGATTGTGACTCCGGTTACTTCTAGCTCCAGTGGCACAAATTCCTCTTCTTCTGTGGTGGGCTCTAGCTCCAGCGTAAAACCGAGTTCCTCCAGCTCCGTTGGCGGAAGTATCCCCGCCGTTACAGGTGACATTGTCCACAACTTTACCGAAAACGCCATGGACAGCGAAGTGTTTGAATTCCTGGGCACTCTTTCCTCCAGCAAGGGCGAGGTGAACTATGGTGGTGAAATTCTGTCTCGTTGCCTGAAGATGGAGTCCTCTACCAGTGTTGCCTTTACTCTGGCGAAGTCCGGCAAGATGACTTTGATCTTCAACGATACCTTTGCGGGCTCCGTGAAAATCGATGGTCAGAAGGTAACCGCGACTGCGGGCGTCGTGACGGTGGACCTGGCTGCTGGCGAACATTCCATTACCAAGGGTGATGTGGCCAACCTCTATCTGATTTCTATCAAGTTGGATGGTTCTGCTCCCGCATCCTCCGGCTCTGTGACCGAAAATCCGGGATCCTCCTCCAGTGAACAGTCTGGCGAAGGTGAGACCGGTGACAAGGAAGGTGAAGGTGACAAGGAAGGTGAAGGCTCTCTGGGCTTTACCGCCTCCGTTGCCGGTAACGCAAATCCGCTGGTCTACAACTCCCGCGAATGCCGCTTGGATGTGAACGCCGCAAACCTCCGCCGCTTGGACATTGTCCGTATGGATGGTCGCAAGGTTTCTCTTAACCCGGTCCAGGGGGCCTATGGCGTAAGTTTTGACCTGCGCGACCTCCAGCCCGGAGTCTACCTGATTCGTGCAGCTGTAGGTAGCCAGTCCCTGACTCAAAAAATTGTTAAGAAGTAAGGTTTCTCGCCAACTCCTTTTTATGCGTCACCCCGGACATGTTCCGGAGCGAAAGGATGTCACCCCGGACTTGTTCCGGAGCGAAAGGATGTCACCCCGGACTTGTTCCGGAGCGAAAGGATGTCACCCCGGACTTGTTCCGGGGTCTCCTTTTTTTGTAAAAGTGTGTTAGCAAAATGCCTTTTTTAAATCAATTTTCATGGTTTTCTAAATAATTACATTTATATGGAGAACTCAATTCTATTTTTACGCCGGGTAATTTGGGAAAATTCCACAGGGATTGGAAAAACTCAAAAATAATGAGGATGTAAATGAAAAAAGTCATCGCTGCCGCACTTCTCGCCGCTGCAACATCTGCAATGGCATTGAGCGCAAGCCGAATTGGTCCTGTCAGCACTTATGGTGAACTGAAGGCTGCAAATATCAATGGTAAGGGCCAGTTGGTCGGTTCCTGCCCTCAGTATGCCAACACTCCTGTTCAGGTGAAGGGTATGAGCCTTTTCTGGAGTTCTGCTGCAGATAGTGCTACCAATTTCTACACCGAACGTGCTGTGAACTTGATGGTGAAGGATATGAACATCGAAGTTCTTCGCTTTGCCATGGGCGTAAGCAGCTCTTTCGATAAGGGCCGCGGCTATATTACCGGTGGTGAAGACCTTCAGAAGGCTTACCTCAAGAATGTGGTTTCCGCAGCAATTGACAACGACATTTATGTGATCATTGACTGGCACATCGAAAGCTCTACCGGCTATACCAGCGATGCAAAGAAGTTCTTCGAATACGCAGCAAAGGAATATGGTTCCTATAACAATGTGATTTTCGAAGTGTGGAATGAACCGACTGGTGGCATGAGCGAAGTTACGACCCATGCAAACTCCATTATTCCTATCATCCGTCAGTATTCTGACAACCTGATCCTCGTCGGTAGCCCCAGCTGGTCTAGCCAGCCCAATACTTGCGCAACTGCAGGCATTCAGGACTCCAAGAAGAACTTTGCATGTACATTGCACTTCTATGCTGCAACCCATTCTGTTGGCGGCGGCTATGATTCCAATGCAGAAACTGCCATGAAGGCTGGCATTCCGGTGTTTGCTTCCGAATGGGGTACCGTTGATGCTAATGGTAACGGCGGTGCAAACCAGAGCGCAAGCCAGGCTTGGATTAACTGGATGAACACCAACAAGATTTCCTGGGCTAACTGGTCTGCTTCTGCAGTTCCTGAAGGCTCTGCAGCATTTAACAAGCTGAACCTGGACAACGGCCTTTCCTACACTGAATCCGGTAGAATGGTCAAGGGTTGGATGAATGGATCTAGCGGCTATAAGGATTGTGGCCTTCAGAATGGTAACTCTAGCAGCCAGAGTGGTTATTCCACTGGTGTCGCTAACGGTGCTACCACTGACGTCATTGATGACTTGGAAGATGGTGACCGTTTTGCCTATACTGGTGGTTGGTGGTCTGCTTTTGCTGACTCCGACGACGATACCGATGGCCGCGGTAAGACTACCATTTCCAATGGCAAGTTTGAAAACGACTTCGGTAAGCAGGTCTACGATGTCCTGATGCCCACCAAGAGCGGCGACAAGAACACCTCCAAGTTTATGGCCGGTATCGAAGGCATTAAGCTTTCTCAGGGTGCTTATATGTATGCTCCGTATGTTGCTATCGGCTTGAACCTCAAGCGTGATACCTCCATCATTGACCTGAGCCAGTGCCAGTCCATTAGCTACAAGTTCAAGGGTGCTGCTCATAACTTCCGCGTAGAAACCTCTCTCGTTACCAACTGGAACTTCCACCATGTTGCCAAGGATGGCTCTGATGGCTGGAAGGAAGTGGAACTGACCTGGGATCAGTTCAACCAGGAAGACTGGGGCGACAATGCTCAGCATTTCAACCTGAAGACCGGTATGAACAAGGTTCAGCGTTTCGCTTGGGAAGTTAAGGGCGTGAACGATGTTCCGGATGAAATGAACCAGCCTAAGTACAACTACCTCTATGTTGACGATGTTCGTTGCAATGGCGTTTCTATTAAGGCTATCTCTGGTGCAGGTTCTACAACTACAAGTTCCTCTTCCAGCGTAAACCCATCTTCTTCTGCTGCAGGTTCTTCCTCTAGTGTTAAGCCGGCTTCTTCTTCCTCCTCTATTGTTCCGGCTGTAACTAAGACTCTCTTCGTTATCGATGATGTCGAAGATGTTGACGAAGTTTTGAAGACTACCGGTACCTGGTATGCTTATAACGACGCTGGTTCTAAGGGCCAGTCCTCTTTCACCAACGTTTACGATGCTGCTCTCGGTGGCTACGCTGTTGTGTTCCCGGGTGCAACTGATGCTGCCAACGGCACCAAGGGCTTTGTTGGTCTTACCGGTATCGTTTGGAACCAGGCAGAAAATCCGGAAGCTCCTTTCGTAGCTCTGGGCCTCAACACCATGGCTGACACTTCTAAGGGCCTCGACATGAGCAAGTGCGGTGGCGTTTCCTACCGCTATAAGGGCGCTGGACACGTGTTCAAGATTCAGGACGGCCAGGTTCAGGACTATGCTTACCATCAGCGCAAGCAGACTGAATCCACTGAATGGAAGACTGTTGTCCTTGAATGGGAAGATATGACTCAGCCTCCTTGGGGTGAAGCTATTGACCTGAACAACACTCACATTACTAAGATGTCTTGGGATGTTGTGGGTTATAAGGGCTTTGATATGCAGCCCACATCTCCTTACCTCTACATTGACGACGTGGTTTGCATTGAAGCAACTCAGTCCATCGGCGCCATTGCTCGCGCAGCAAGTTCCATCAAGATCTCTGCCCAGGGTACCAGCCTCAACATCTCTGTTGCCAAGGCCGGCATGACCCGCATTCAGGTATTTGACATGATGGGTCACGTTGTTGCTAATGTTGCTGAAAACATGTCTGCAGGCACTCATCAGGTTTCTCTCGACAACCTGAGCCGTGGCAACTACATGGTTCGCGTCATGAGCGGTAGCGAAGTTAAGACTTCTCGCATTGCTGTGAAGTAATATCGGTTTGTCGTCCCGGACTTGATCCGGGACCTCCCGTGCTTTAGAAATGAAAAATCCCTCGGTTTCGACCGAGGGATTTTTTTTGCTTATTGCAAGTCTCTCTGCAATATTTCAATCTTTGCCTTGGACCATTCCTCGAAATCGTCGGCGGCAATGTGATCCTTCGCTTCCTGCATCAGGTGCAGGTAGAAGTGCAGATTGTGAATGCTTGCCAGGGTGAATCCCAGGGATTCGCCGGCGTGATGCAGATGACGCAGGTAGGCGCGGCTGAAGTTGCGGCAGCAATAGCAATCGCAGTTGGGATCCACAGGCTTGTCGTATTCTTCGGCGTGGCGGGCGGCCTTGTAACGGAGAACGCCTTCGCTGGTGAACAGCATGCCGTTTCGTGCGTTTCGGGTGGGCATCACGCAGTCGCACATATCCACACCGCGGCCGATTAATTCCAACAGGTTCCAGGGGGTGCCCACACCCATCACGTAGCGGGCGTGGTCCTTGGGCAGGTAGTCGGTGCAGAAATCCGCGATTTCGTACATGGTTTCCGTGGGCTCGCCTACGGAGAGGCCGCCCATGGCGAATCCGTCGGGCTCCAGTTCCGCGATGCGTTCGATGGCCTGTTTACGCAGGTGCTTATGCATGCCGCCTTGAACAATGCCAAAGAACTTCTGTTCGTAACCGTGAATTTCCGGATTCTTCTTCAGCCAGTCCATGGCTTCCTTGGTCCACTTCAGGGTGAAATTCAGGCTATGTTCCGCTTCCTTCTCGGTGCTGGGGTAGGGGGTACACTCGTCAAAAGCCATGATGATGTCGGCGCCGATTTCTCGCTGTGCCTTCATGACGGTTTCCGGACTGAAAAAGTGCTTTGATCCGTCCAGAATGCTTCTGAATTCCACACCTTCGGGCTTGATCTTGCGCAGATCCTTCAAACTCCATACCTGAAATCCGCCGCTATCGGTCAAAACCGGGCGATCCCAGCTCATAAACTTATGGATACCGCCGGCGGCGGCGATCTTCGGGGTTGTGGGGCGCAGATACAAGTGGTATGTATTTGCTAGGATGATTTCGGCCTTCAAGTCCTTCAGCTGGGCGGGAGTCACCGACTTTACGGTGGCTTCGGTGCCTACGGGCATGAAAATCGGCGTATGGATGTCGCCGTGGTCCGTATGGAGCACGCCCAGGCGGGCCTTGGACTTCTTGGAGGTCTTTATAAGTTCAAAACGATTCATTGATGGTAAAGATAGTTTTTTTTTCCCGAATTCCCATAGTTTTGGCGATTTCTTCGTTCGGGGGCCAAAATGCTGTGAGTGTTGAGAATTGCCGTTGTCAATTTATCCATGGCACTTGATTTCCGTCATGATTTTTTCTCC
>JAKSIE010000097.1 GCA_024398995.1 Fibrobacter sp. | reverse complement strand
TATGGATGATTAGCTCAGTTGGTAGAGCAGCTGACTCTTAATCAGCGGGTCGCAGGTTCGACCCCTGCATCATCCACGAAACTCTCTCAGAAATGAGAGAGTTTTTTTGTTGTTTTTTATGTATATTACAAATTGTGTTAGTACTTTATCCTGTATAAAGTGCTATTTTTTCGCTGATTATACGATTTGAGATTTTTTGGGTTTGTAAATGAAGATTGTATTGCCTGTAGCTGGAAATGGATTGCGTCTGCGCCCTTACACCGAAAATGTGCCGAAATGCTTACTTCCGGTAGCAGGAAAGACCATTTTGGACTGGATTGTCGAAGACACCCTCTTCCTGAAGCCTACAGAAACCATCTTTATTACTGGTTATAAAGCTGAGGTTGTGGATCAGTTTCTAACCAAGCGTCCGGATTGGGGCAAGACTCGCACTGTGGTGCAGAGCAATCCTCAGGGCCTGGGCGAAGCTATCAGCCTTTCCTTGCCTTTTGTAAGTGACGACGAACCTCTATTGATCATCCTGGGCGACACCATGTTCGAGGCTGATCTCTCTATTTTGCAAAACGAACAGGAAAACGTGCTTTACACCTTCAAGGTGGCCGATCCCAAGCGTTTTGGCGTAGCCGTGACTGACACCGCTGGTCGTATCCAGCGCCTGGTGGAAAAACCTCAGGAATTTGTTTCCGACGAAGCTATTGTGGGCATCTACTACATCAAGGATGTTAAGGTACTCAAGGAAAATCTCCGCTTCTTGATGGAAAACGATATCCGCACCAAGAACGAATTCCAGTTGACCGACGCTCTGGAAATGATGATCCAGAAGGGCTGCAAGTTCCATACCGCCCCCGTTGGTAAGTGGCTGGACTGTGGTCTGGCCGAAACTTTGCTGGAAACCAATGCCCAAGTTTTGGCTCGCAACGACAATTCTGCTAGTGTATCCGCAGAAGGCTGCAAGATTATTGCTCCCTGCCACATTGGCAAGAACGTCAAACTCGTCAATAGCACTATCGGCCCAAACGTTGCCATCGGTGATAACGCTGTGGTAGAAAACAGCACCCTTAAGGATGCGGTTGTCTGGGACGATGTCAAGGTTATCGACAAGAACCTCAGCGACGCCATCGTTCACGAGTAGCTTGAATACGTCGTCGTTCGCGAATAGTTTGGATAAAACCGCGCCTTTGCGCAAATCCTTTCGTAAAATGAAAAAGAGTCCTGTAGGGCTCTTTTCTGTTTAGGCGTTAACGCAAGCATAAAAAAAGCGCCGGATAGAACCGGCGTTTTTCTATTGAACGTCCAACTGGACCTTATAGGCAGGTTTGCCCTTGAACTTTGCGAGCTCTCCGCGAGGAGCAGTAGTGATGGTAACATTCTTCTTGGTAACGCCCTTCTGCTGCTGCAGAGTTTTCAGCAATTCTTGGTTGCGCTTGGCGGCCAGGTCCAGCAGTTCCTTTTCCAGGGTCTTGCGGTCAAGGCCTTCTGTGTGAGTCTGAGCGTATGCAACAAACAGGCTGTCCTTGTCTTCAATGGCGATAATGCTCTTTTCGTCCAGTTCATTCAAGGTCTTCTTGCCGCTGGTTTCCATATAGTACTGGGTCTTCAACTTACGGGTCTTGTATGCGTCCACTGTCTTCTTCATGGGGAAGTTCTGGACGAAGTTCATCTTCAGTTTGGGATCCTTGGCAACGGCTTCCACCATCTTGATTGCCTTGGCGTACTGCTCGCTTTCTAGGTGGTTGTTTAGCGGATCAATAATGACTTCGTCGTTGTTTCCGGAGGAGGCGAGGCTGCTTACCAGCTTGAGAGGCGACAGGGCGACCTTCACCAGAAGGTTCATTACCGTCTTCCAAATGATCTTGCCGTAGGAGAATTCCGGGTCCTTTACGTTGCCGGTCACCGGAACGTCGAACTGGATTTTTTCATCCTTGTCCTTGAGGATGTACAGGCCAATCTTCATAGGAACGTTAAATTCAGGTTCGGTGTTGGGATCCTTGTCGCCAACATCGATGTTGTAAATGTCGATGGTATTCTTGCTGTTAATGTCCCAATTCTTCAGTTTGTTTTCGCTGGCGAATGCCAAGGTGCCGGAGCTGATGGGGTAGCCTGTGAAGTGGTGGCTGTAGGGTGTGAAATGTTTGAGAGCCAGATTCTTTACGCTTATGTAGAGGTCCGTGGTTCCGATGTCTGACAAGGCGCCCTTGTATTTGAGGGAGAGGGTGCCGCCTTCGGGGAAACTTGCACCGACGTTGATGGCACAGGGGCTGTTGAAATTGATGTTGCTTCCGTTTACGGAAATGTTGCTGACCATGTAGGAGAAAGGCTTCTTCAAGGTCAAGTCATTGGCGGAGACCTTGGTATTCTTCACTTGGAGTTTGTTCACAACGAACTTGAGAGGCTTTTCTTTTTCGGCGGGCTTATTGGCTTGGGTTGTTGCGCTTGCCTGGGCTGTGGAATCGACCGGTGCATCGGGAACGATAACCGTAGTGGTATCCAGTACGGTGGCGCTGTCGGATTCAGCTTCGCTTGCCGCACCCTTGGGGTTCAAGAGAATGTCAATGTTGGTCTTGCCTCCCTTGAGCAAATCCAGGTGGGCGAAAGCTCCGTCGACGATGACGGAATCCACTTTGAAGTTCATTTCGTTCAGGTTTGCCTTGGCGATGCCAACGTCCACGCCGTTGACACCAATGGTCTTGCCGGATGTTTCGGTCAGTACGATGTCAGAAAGGTTGACGTTACCGCTGACATTGGATGAGAGAACTTCGTTCACATTACCTTCAACGTTTATGTGCACGTTGAGAGTTCCACTAAAGTCCTTGTAGTTGATGAAATCCTTTAGGTAGGGCTTGATGCAAGCCAGCGCAAACTGGTTCAAACCGACGGAAACGTTGAAACCTTGGGTTTCCATGTTGAAGAGAACCTTCACGTTCAGGTCGCCGCCGTCTGCAAAACGTAGGGTGACTCCAATGTCGGTATCCTGATTGTTGAAGTAGACTGCGGGAATGTTGATGGAAAAGTCCTGGATGTGGAACTTGGAACCAACCTTCTGATCCTGGTAGATGATATTGCCCTTTTCGAGAACGATGTTCTCTACGGCGATGTTGAAACCGCCTGTAAGTTCCGTGGGGTTCAGATTCAATGATTTCACAGAATCGCCGGCGGTGGAGTCTGCGGCCGTTTCTGCAGCCATGGCCGCTTCTTCTGCAGCCTTTGCTGCGGCCGCTGTGACTGCGGCGGAATCCAGGGTGGAGTCGGAGGCTGCTAGCTTGTCAAGAATATCGCTGAAGTTAAAGCGCTCGCCATTCTGGATGACTCTGGTGTACAGACCTTTCAGGTAGATTTCGCTGACGCTGATTTCCTTGGCAAGGAGTCGGGATGGGTTCACATTTATACGGAACTTTTCGAAGGCTACGAAAGGCGTTGTTCCGTCTGGTTCAAAAATGGCGAATGTGTCCACCGTGACTGTAAATGTTGCCGGATTGAAATCAATGCTTTCAATCTGCATTTTGCGGCCGATCAACTCTTCGGAGTGGTTGACCACATAGTTCTTTGCGATGGTGGGGGCGATTTTTAATGCTGCGATTACGAGAACGAAAAGAGCAGCAAGAACGATCAGGACAATGTAACGCTTCTTCATGGTTCTAATTATAGAAAGTTTGTTAAAAAACAAACGTAAAATGTTTGTGAATTAATGAAGGAAGCGAACCTGCCGGAATTTTTGGAAAAGGTGAGTTGGTTCACATTTGTTATATTTTGAATACGCATCAAGGAGTATGTGTGAATTTCTTTAAGGCCCTATCTTTTTTTTTGTTGCCGGTAGTGGCATTTGCTGGCGAACTTAATTTCTCTCTAACTACCGCGGCGGCGGATTATCTGGAACGAGATATAGAACCGGGGGAGGACCATTTTGCTAGCGTGGCTGGTCCTTTCAATGGCGCCAAGGTTGCCACGATTTTTAATGCGATTTACACGTTGCCCACACCGCTTGGTTCGCACTGGCTGTTAAAGGATGCCGATGTGGAATTTACTGCAGGATTGGAATTGTCTCCCCTGTCTATTCGCCCCCTTGTTAAGGCGGAATTCACTCCCGTACCGTTCCTTGTTTTTGGCGTCGGTGGAACTATCGGAACTGGCTGGAATCCCCTTGGTTTTGATGGCATGAGCATCTATAATCCGGTAAAGGCCAAATACGAAAGCCTTACTCCGTTCAAGCATTACTATTATGATTTCTGGGCTTCTGCAACATTCCAGTTTGATACTGGAGCCCTGATTCCTGGAGATTGGAGCCACGTAGTAATGCAGGCCTCCTACCAGTGGATTTACAAGGGAATCACAGGTGTCGATGACGGTGATATTTGGGAGTGGCAGGTTATTCCTGGTGAAGCAAATGGCTGGCAGTATTATGTGACTGCGGTTCTTGGTTATCAGATGCCTTTGGTCCTGGATATGATTGGCTTTATGGCTGAATTTTATGGTCACTATGATCGCTCAGACTATGCAAAAGTGTACAGGGGCTTTGACGGTGAATTCATGTGGATTGACCTGAGCGTTCTCCTTGAATTTGCATTCAACGAAAAGAATACTTTGAAAACATTGTTCACATTTGAAGGTGACCGTAGCTTTTCTGTTAAGCATGAAAATTCTGACCAGGAACCTTTGCTGAAAAGGACTGGCCGTGAATGGTCCTTCTATCGCATTGCCTTGGTGTGGGATCACAAGTTTTAGTTGAAAAGGTTTTCTCCATGGAACAGTTGAATGTTTTGATTTTGGCTGCAGGCCTGGGAACAAGGCTTCGTCCCTTGACCAGTGACGTGCCCAAACCCCTGGTTCCAGTGGTGGACAAAAGCATTTTGGAGCAGCAGGCTATTAAGGCCTGTGCTATTGTCTGCTTAGAGTCTGGAATAGATTGCGCCGGGGTTCGTCTCCACGCCAACGCCCATTATTTGGCAGACCAGGTGGTTGCTGAAGGGACTCGTCTTGGATTTGAAAAAGTCTGGGTGGAATATCCTGAAATTTTAGGAACCGCTGGACCGTTGAAGCGCATTTGGCGGGAAGGGTATCGCGGCGGCCTTCTGGTCATGAACGGCGACGCCTACTGCAGTTTTGACTTGAAAAAATTCGTGGAAAATGCTCGTAAGGCTTTCTCTGGTGGCGCGCAGAGTGGAACCGCTGCCGGATCTCTGAATAGTACCGCGCCGGGAGTGGCTTTGCTGGCAATTGATTTTCCGAAGGTGAATACATTCCGTGTCAATGGGGAAGGCCGCCTGGTGGGTGTTGCTGGCCGTTTTGGAAGTGATTGTGGCATGCCGGCGACTTTCTCTGGTGTTTCCTATTACAGCGACGAGGCTCTGGCCCGCATTGCAGATGGTGAATTTGATATTCGAGAATTCTGGAAGCAGGAAATTGCCGCCGGTCGCCCGCCCTTTGTAGATATGAGCCAGATGGACGCCACCTGGATTGATATGGGGTCTCCTGAGGGATTGTGGAATGCGACTGCCGCCCGCTTGGCGGAACTGGGCGTAGATTCCTGGCAAGATGATCGTTTGACAGTGAGTGGCAAGAACCGCTCCATTGTGTTTGCTGGCGCTGACCTTGCGGAAGGCGAAGTGGTGGAAAACGAAATCCGCGGCCCCGGATTCGTGTGGAAGATTTAAGAACGCGGCGGAGCCGCCTGATGTAAACCTTAAAGGGAGTGCAGCGACCGAGCTCAATCCTCAAAGCGAGCTTGCGAGCGACCTCAAGACTGATTATGAGAAAATTTCGAGTAGTATTGGTTGAACCGGAACATCCTCACAACGTTGGCTTTGTGGCCCGCGCCATGCATTGCTACGCCTTGGATGAACTGTACATCGTGTACCCCAAGCGTAACAAGGTCATCGAGAATTCCTACCACACGGCAGCCAACAGCCATGACATTCTGGACAAGACGACCATCGTCCATTCCTTCCAGGAAGCTATTGGGGATTGCTCTTGCGCGGTTGCTTTTAGCCGCCGCATTTTCGGTAGCGCCATCAAGCATTGCATGGTTCCGGACTTGTCTGAAATGCTTCCCGATGATGGCACCATCGCCTTGGTGTATGGTCGTGAATCCTGCGGCCTCGCCTTGGAAGAAGTCAACGCTTGTACTTACCAGTGCGAAATTCCTGTGCCGGGACTCATGAGTTTGAACTTGGGTCAGGCGGTTTCTGTTTCCCTCTACGAACTTTGCCGCTCCGGCGCCTTGGCCAATGGGGAAGGCCGTGCCAAGCGTGGTTCCAAGGGAGCGTGCGAAACCCAGCCTGCTACCATCGATCAGATTAACGGTTTCAAGAAGTTCTTGGACCGCTATTTGACTGGCCAGTATCACGACCAGGCTTGGCGCGACAACTTCTTGAATACTTTGCTCCAGCGACTGCACCCCACCCGTAACGAACTGAGCGCCTTGTTCGGCTTGCTCCGTAATGTTGCTGGAAAGCCCGCCCGCCTGGAACAGGCTGAAGACCGCGCCAAGGCCGCTGCCGCCAAGGCCGCAGAGGCTGCTGATTCTGCTGATGCAGCGAACAACGCCTCCGAAGAGAAAAAATAGAAAATCAGTTCAAGAAACGATGAAATATGGCGGAATGGGGTACTAGAGTTGTGAGAAACTGTTTTTTAGTACCTTGATTTGTGAACAAAGTAATCGTTTTTTGAAAGCTTGTCGGTGACTCCGGGTACCGAATCGTGAAAATTAGCAGGGTTGGTACCCTAGTGGAATGTAGATTAGATTCAATAAACAAGATTTTTTTAGAATAAAGTAAAAATTGGGGTACTAAATTGCAAATAAAAAGCGTGTTGGTACCCTAAAAATGCAAAAAGGCTTTTTATGGCAATGAAAATCACCATCCAATATCTTGACGATTCCATCCCACGCCTTACGTATGTGGGCGGAAAGTCCGACTGGATTGACCTGAGTGCGGCGGAAACCGTGACCCTCAAGAAGGGTGAATTCAAGCTGATTCACCTGGGCGTTGCCATGAAGTTGCCCGAGGGCTACGAGGCGCACCTGGCTCCCCGCAGCTCCACTTTCAAGAACTTCAAGATCCTGCAGACCAATTCCGTTGGCGTCGTAGATTCCAGCTACTGCGGCAAGGGCGACTGGTGGAAAATGCCGGTCTACGCCACCGAAGATGTAACCATCGAAAAGGGCTCCCGCATCGCGCAGTTCCGCATCATGGAAATCCAGCCCACCCTGGAATTCGAAGAAGGCGAATTGGCTGACAAGGACCGTGGTGGCTTCGGCAGCACTGGCGTGAAATAATAACAGCACCGGCGCGAAATAAACGAGCGATTGGATAAAAAAAGATCTCGTCTTGTGTGACGAGATCTTTTGTGTTTTTTT
>JAKSIE010000096.1 GCA_024398995.1 Fibrobacter sp. | reverse complement strand
TTTTTACATCCGCCACGTTCGTGGCGGATAATCCCTAAAGGACTAATAAAAAAAGTCCACTCCAAGCGGAGCGGACTTTTTTCAAATTCGATGTATTCGATTACAACACCAACACTGACTACTACTCAGCGTCCATGTCAGCTTCGTCGATTTCAGCGTTGTGGTAAACGTCCTGAACGTCGTCGTGATCTTCGAACTTGTCGATGAGCTTGAGGAGCTTAACGGCATCGTCGTGACCCAGCTTGACGGGATCGTTTGCAACGTAGGTGATTTCTGCGCTCATCATTTCGATGTTTGCACCTTCGAGAGCACGGGTAACAGCGTCGAAAGCATCCGGAGAAGTGGAGATTTCATGAACGCCGTCTTCAGTGCTCATGTCTTCTGCACCAGCTTCGAGAACGAGATCCATCACCTGATCTTCAGGATACTTTTCAGCATCGATAACGATCATACCCTTGTAGGTAAATGCCCAAGTCACGGAACCGGTTTCGCCCATGGCGCCGCCGTTCTTGTTGAAGATGTTACGGATTTCAGCAACGGTACGAACCTTGTTGTCGGTCATGCACTGCACCATGATGGCAATGCCTGCAGGACCGCGGCCTTCGTACAGCGGTTCGGTAACGTCTGCACCACCGTTAGCGCCAGTACCCTTGGCAATAGCACTTTCGATGTTCTTGGTGGGCAAGCTCTGAGACTTGGACTTGATGATAGCAGCACGGAGACGGGGGTTTGCATCCGGGTTGCCGCCGCCAAGCTTAGCAGCGATAGAAATTTCCTTAATCAACTTGTTCCATGCCTTAGCACGAGCAACGTCAGTCTTAGCTTTCTTACGTTTGGTGGTGGCCCATTTGGAGTGACCGGACATAGATTACCTCTTATAGGTTCAAAAAGTTTCGAGGGAAATTTAAAAAATTTTCAAGAACTCAGTGAGAAGAATCCTACTGATTCATTCTGCAACGGCGTCTCTGCTTAGGACTCAAGCTAGGATCGTCGCAAGGATCATCCTCTTCTTCTACAACCTTCTTCTTTTTCTTCTTTTTCTTTTTCGGAGTATCTTCTTCTTCGTCGTCAGATACACGCTTCTTCTTCTTGGAGATGGTGCTTTCTTCGTCGTCAAGCTTCTTGGTTTTCTTCTTCTTCGGCTTTTCTACGACTTCTTCCTCTTCATCAGCCTCGACACGACGCTTCTTCTGAGAAATGGTACCATCGTCATCAGAAAGTTTGGACTTGTTCTTTTTCTTCTGGAGAGCCTGCAGCTTCTTCTTGTCCAGAGGATCAGCAGAAGCGCGGGTGATAGCCTTTTCGTACTTACCGCCCCAGACGTTACCCAGCAAAGAACCGGAGGAAAGTGCATCCTTAAGAATGCCCTTGGCCCATTCGTCGTCTGCCGGAGGCAACAGCTTGAACTTCAGGTTACGAATTCGAGTCGGCTCTTCTTCGAAATAAAGCATCATGTCGAAGAAGCCCACCTGGTATTCTTCACCGTCGGTACCGGAGGCTGCAGACGGAACATAGGCAAGCACTGCATAAAGTTCGCCATCGAAGAGACCGTTGATCAAGACATCACCGTCTCCACCGGGAGCCATAACTTCACCAGTAGCCTGGAAAGCCCAGGGAGCCACGTCCACCGTAAGCTGGAACTTGTGGAATCCCTTGTCTACCTTTTTCAGCTTGAGCAAAGCGCCAGAGAATGCCTGGAACTCAGGCTTTACAGACTGAGCCGAGCAAACTACGGCGAATGCCAAAAAAAGAAATGCGAGTAACTTTTTCATGTTGCTTCCTTTTTCGTACAAACTTTCAACAACGAGTTGAAGCCAAAACCAAAACACCCTAAGGCTTAGTTCTTGTAGAACAGAGCCTTAGCAGCTTCGAACATCGGATCCTTTTCGTCCGGGTTGCGGCATTCGGTATAGATACGAACCTTGGGTTCGGTACCGGACGGGCGAACCAGCATCCAGGAGTCATCTTCGAAAATAATCTTTACGCCATCCAAAGTCAAGAGCTGCTTAACGGTCTTTTCGGTAGAACCGACCATGACCTTAGCACCGACCTGAGCGGCTTCAGCAACAGCGTTCACCTTAGCGATGAGCGGAGCGCCAACCAAGGACTTGTCCACTTCGAAGCCTGCGCGGCTCGGGTAGAAGCGGCCATATTCTTCGTACAGGGCATCCAGGTATTCACCCAGGTTCTTGCCGGTAACAGCCATGATTTCGAGGGCGATGAGGAGGCCGAACTGAGCATCCTTTTCCAAGGTGTTGTTCAAACCGGAAATACCATCGGATTCTTCGAAGGCGACCAGAGCCTTGTCCTTAGCGGTGCGGCTGAGCCAGGGGCGGAAGTTCTTGAAGCCCACCGGAGTTTCCATAACGGGAACGCCCAGCTTTTCAGCGATGATGTTCACGAAGTTGGAGGTAGCCACGGACTTTGCTACAACGCCCTGTTCCTTGCGCCAGGTAGCCATGTAGTGGAAAGCGATTGCGCCGAACTGGTTCATGTCGATTTCGCGAGAACCATCGTAGAAACGGATACGGTCACCATCCGGGTCAAAGATTGCGCCCAGACGGAAGTTGCTGGTGCTCTTGTCCAGAACGCTGCGAACCTTTTCCAGGTTCTTGGAAGACGGTTCCGGTGCGATGCCGCCGAACAGGCTGTCGTCTTCGTTACGAAGAGTGATGAGGCATTCCGGATTGTCCAGGAGAGCAGCCGGACGACGACGGGTAGAACCGTGTACGTGGTCGCAAACCAGAGTCAGGCGACCCTTGGCGATAAAGTCCTTGATGCGGTTGAACTTGATGGTACCCTGCTTGATGAGGAATTCCTTGTAGATCTTCAGGGAGTCGATGATTTCCCAGTCAACCTTGGATACCGGTTCAAACTTCCAGGTAGCCATCATTTCGTTAGAGAGCTTGGTAATCACGTTGGTGATTTCCGGACCTGCAGGACCGCCGTCAGCCGGGTTGAACTTGATACCGTTGTAGTGGCTGGGGTTATGGCTGGGGGTCATGTTGATGGAGCAAGCAGCACCCAGCATTTCGATTGCAGCGGAAAATTCCGGAGTGGGCATTTCGTTGCCGTAGTAAACCTTGACACCGGCCTTGGCAAACTGGTCTGCAACAGCTTCGCAGAATTCGTGGCCCAGGAGACGGTTGTCGTGGCCGACCACAACGCCGCGCTTCTGGAGTTCAGCGAAGTCCTTGACGCCGAGAGCTTCGAACATAGCAGCATCGGCTTCCTTGTAGAGGCGAACGATTGCAGCGCCAACGACCTGCAGATTACGGAGGGTGAATTCAGAACCGATTTCGCCACGCCAGCCGGAGGTACCGAAACTAACCTTAGCCGGTTCCTGGGAGGTGAGAGCCACCTGCTTAACCTGTTCTACCAGAGCCATGTCGGTAGCGGGGTTGAATTCGGGGGACTGGATTTTCTTCCAAATCTGAGTAATGTTTTCCATAAGGATTCCTATTTTAAAGTTTTACGGTTGTAATTTACAAAAATTTCGTGAATTCCGATATTGTATGGAGAAACAAAGGGGCCTTATAATGACAGCACAAATCCACGAACGGCTTATACTGAACGGCAAGAGCATGACCATGGCCTGCAGCCCAGCCATTCCTAAGAAAGTGGACGTGGTCACGCTCAGCAACAACGAACTTAGAGCAGAAATTGCGGCGAGAAAGGTTTCCAGTTTTGTTGAAAGTTCAGCCTGTTGGAGAGGCTATATCGGCACTTGGGAAATCAAGGATAACATGTTGTTCCTCAACAAGTTAGAAGGTCGTTACAAGCTAATTTCACCCACTCCTATTTTTGCATCTTGGTTTACTGGGGAACTAAAAATTCCCAAAGGACGCATAGTCCGTTACGTTCACGGAGAGTTCTATTCCCTTTATAGGAAAGAGCTGTACATCCATATTGAAAAAGGAAGAGTTATCGGGAAAAGAAATGTTCGTCACTCCGTAATTTTGAATATTCTACGCAGGATAAAGATGTTTTTGTGTTATTTGTAGAGTTTGTATTCGCTTATATTCTCTTTTTTAGCTATTTTTAGGCCATGCAAATTACTAAAGCTTCTCAACTTACTGGTGTTTTCCCCGCATTGTTCACCCCGCTGATGAACGATGATCCCAAGAACCTCAACAATTCCATCGACTACAAGAAGATGGAACGTATGATTGACGACCTGATCGCTTCTGGCGTCTCCGGCATTCTCCCGGTTGGTACCACAGGTCAGAGTGCAACCGTCACTCATAAGCAGCACCTCGACATCATCAAGTTCACTCTGGACTATGTAGGCGGCCGCGTTCCTGTGATTGCAGGCGCAGGCTCCAACTGCACCCGTGAATCTGTTGAAATGATCCAGGAAATCCTGAAGATTGCTGAAGTTCCCATGCTCTGCGTGACCGGTTACTACAACAACCCGTCCCAGGAAGGCATCGAAAAGCATTTCAAGACCTTGAGCGAAGAAACTGGCGCCAAGATCATCATCTATAACGTTCCGGGCCGTACCGCTAGCTACGTCCACCCCGACACCCTGATTTCCCTGTCCCAGGACAAGAACATCATCGGCCTCAAGCAGGCTGTTGACTTCCGCATTGGCGAAAAGTTCCACGAAGACACTCTCCGCGTCATCAAGGAAACCAAGAACAACGACTTCGCCGTTCTCTCTGGCGAAGACGGATTCTTCATCGACATGCTTGAAATGGGTGGCCAGGGCCTGATTACCGCTACCGGTAACATCCCCGAAGCAGCAAAGATTTTCTCTGACCTTTACAAGGCATACGCTGCTGGCGACGCTTCCAAGGCCAAGGACCTGCAGAGCGCAGCTCGCGACTACGTAGAAGCAACCTTCTGCCGCAAGAACCCCATTCCTCTGGGCACAATGTTCAACAGCCCGTTGTTCCAGCCCATGACCAGCGTCAAGGACACCGCTCGTGGCGAAGAAGCCGTAGAACGCATCATGAAGCTTATCAACGAAAAGGCAGAAAGCCTCAAGAAGTATCACGTTTAATAAGTGATTAGTGGCTAGTGGTTAGTGGTTAGTGATTAGTGGTTGGTGATTAGTGGTTGGTGGTATAGAGAAAATCTTCTCCCACAATTCTTGTTTACTAACCATTGTTTACAAACCACTACATACTAATTCCTGTTTACTAGCCACTGTTTACTAACCACTATTCCAAGGAGATTTATTATGGCAAAGAACGCAAAGGTTCAGAAGTCCGTCTATGACGAAATCTGCGGTTACCTCACCAAGCAGAAGCTCCTCCCCATTCCCGTTCAGGCTCTGAACGAAGAATTCGAAGCTACCCGCTACTTCGGTGGCGACCTGAAGGAATTTGTTGCTGCAGCTAAGACTCTCGGCGCAAAGAGCATCTTCGTTGAAACCCTCTACCTGGAAGACGACGAATTCTACTACGACAGCGGCATCGACGATGAAGAATATCTCGAAATGAACGGTTGCGGCTGTGGCTGCGGCTGCGATTGCTGCTGCGGTGAAGACTGCAAGTGCGGTTGCAAGGACGACAAGAAGGCCTCCAAGAAGAAGTCCGCTAAGGTCGAAGATGACGAAGAAGACGGCATCTGGCTTGAACCGGAAGATCTGGACGGTCTGGACCTCACCCTCCTGAAGCCCGAAATGGTGAAGTACCTGGAACGCGTTGGCGAAAGCTGCGGCGTCCGCCTCACTGTTCCTGGTGTGGATCATCTTGAAATCGAAATCTTCGCAGACTGGTACGACGACTTTGCCGAACTGGTGGACGAAGCTTCCGAAATCATCGAAGAGGATCCTCTCGCTGCACTGGAAGACATGCAGGCTGCATACGAAGCCGCCGAAAAGGAAGCCCTCGCCGCTGAAAAGGCTGCCAAGGCTGCCGACAAGGCCAAGGGCACAAAGAAGATCGCTGCTCATCCGCCGAAAAACTCTAAGTAATTTTAGACTACCGAAGCTTTAAAAAACGACCGGTTTACGCCGGCCGTTTTTTTTTGCAATATTCATGGTAACGAAAAAGCCCCGGAATAAACCGGGACTTTTTGATTGAAATCTGTACGACTGTGAGCCGAAGCTTTTAAGTGTGGTAGAGCTTGGAAGTCTGATAATTCGGCTCAGAGGTCAAGTTCACACCCAGACGACGGAACACGCCCACATCTACCTGAGACAGAATCACGCTAGAGTGAACATCGCAGTGGCGCAGTTCAGGCAGCTTTTCCAAGGCGATCTTTGCATTGTAATCGGTGAGGGCGCAAACAGAGAGAGCCACCAGAACTTCGTCCATGTGCAAGCGAGGATTGGTGTGACCCAGCTGTTTAGTCTTCAAATTCTGTATGGGCTCGATAACCATGGGAGAAAGCAAACGGACTTCATCAGGAATGCCGGCCAAATGCTTGAGGGCATCCAGAAGCATTGCAGAGGAAGCACCCAGCAAAGAAGAAGTCTTTGCAGCAATCACGGCACCATCCTGAAGTTCGATTGCAACTGCAGGGCCGTTGGTTTCTTCGGAGCGTTTGAGAGCGGCAGCTACCACCGGGCGGTCTTCCACGCTGACGTGAGCCTGTTCCATCACCAGCTGCTGCTTGTAAACCTGGTCCTTGTCGGCGTTGCCCTTACGGACGTCGCAGAGAGTGTTGAAGTAGCGGCGGATGATTTCCTGCTTAGCGGCTTCGCTGACGGCATCGTCATCAATAATGCAGTTACCGGCCATGTTCACGCCCATGTCGGTGGGGCTCTTGTACGGGGACTCACCAAGGATTCGGGTGAACAAAGCGTTCAACACAGGGAACACTTCCACGTCACGGTTGTAGTTGATGGTGGTCTTGCCGTAAGCTTCCAAGTGGAACGGGTCGATCATGTTCACATCGTTCAAGTCTGCAGTGGCAGCTTCGTAAGCCAGGTTCACCGGATGCTTCAGAGGAATGTTCCAGATGGGGAACGTTTCGAACTTAGCGTAACCGGCCTTGACGCCACGGGTATTTTCGTGATAAATCTGAGAAAGGCAAACAGCCATCTTTCCACTTCCCGGACCCGGAGCAGTAACAACCACAAGTTCACGAGAGGTTTCAACAAACTGGTTCTTGCCGTAGCCGTCGTCGCTCACCACTAGAGGAATGTTGTTGGGGTAACCGGCGATGGGATAATGACGATAGACCTTGAGACCAAGAGTTTCAAGCTTCTTCTGGTAAGCAAGGGCACTGGGCTGGTCCTGCCAGCGGGTCAGCACAACGCTGCTCACATAAAGACCGTAACCGCGGAAGGCATCGATCAAGCGGAGAACGTCCTGGTCGTAGGTAATGCCCAGGTCGCCGCGGACCTTGTTCTTTTCGATATCGTTGGCATTGACTGCGATAATGACTTCGGCCTTGTCCTTCAGCTTTTCAAGCATACGGATCTTGGAATCCGGAGCGAAGCCAGGCAGCACGCGGCTTGCATGGTGGTCATCAAACAGCTTGCCGCCAAATTCAAGGTAAAGCTTTCCACCGAACTTTGCAATACGTTCGGCAATCTTCTCGGACTGCGTTCTCAGGTACGCGTCGTTATCAAAACCAACTTTGAACATATATGCTCCACATGCATTAAATTTATCGGACAAAAAATAAAAAAAAGCCGAGGTCTCCCCTAGAGTTTTTCTAAAAAAAATCAGTGCAATTCGCAGCGAATTATACACTAAAAAACAATTTTACAAGATATGAAAAAAGCCCCGCAAAGCGGAGCTTTTCCAAACTCGTCCATCAACGAGCGCTGTATAAGCAAGCAAACAAAAGGCGCGAGGGCACGTAGCGTACCTTTTGTACGTGAGTGCCCGAGCAACGCCGTATTGCGAAGATTAGACAACGCGAGTCATGCCGGACATGCGGGCGCGGAGCCAAG
>JAKSIE010000095.1 GCA_024398995.1 Fibrobacter sp. | reverse complement strand
CCAAAATAAACGCCTGCAAGAATGGCGCCGCCCATCCAGGCATCATCAACACCAAGAGTGCGACCGACCGTAGCGCAAATTACGCCCATGGTTCCTGCAGTTCCAAGAGCCGTTCCCGTCAAGAGCGACATGGCGGAATTCAGTAGAAACGTCAGCAGAATAAAGCTAGTGGGGTGAATCAGTTCCACGGCGTAGCTCACAATCGTCGGAATGGTTCCGCTGGCCCGCCACAAGGAAGTCAAAAGTCCCAGCAGAACAAACAACAGCAAGATGCCGCGAGTCGTCTTCATGCCACCCCAGCACATTTCCGCAGTTTTCCGCAGGCCGCATCGACGAACGCCATAACCGCCAAAAAGCAACAATCCAAAGCCCAGCGCATACAGCAAAGGCACGCCAACCACAAGCGACGTCAAAAGTGCTACACAAAAAATTGCAAGGATTAAGATTTCTGTCATCGGCAGGAGTCTTAGTTTTCTAAATTCATGAGTGTTAAAGTTAGAAAAAATATCAAGATGTCTGTTTTAAATAATTTTACCGACGATTTTTTGCAAGCGGCAAAAGAGGCGCACACATACCGTTCCATGCGTCACATTTGCACTCCCGAAGCAAGCCACGTAGAAATTGCAGGACCCGCGCAGACCGCAACAAAAATCGGCGCGACATCCGACACCAAATCCGTCCGCGACGTTCTTCTTCTCGCCTCCAACAGCTACTTGGATTTGTGCAACGAACCGGAATTGAAGCAGGCTGCGGCCGAAGCCGTATTGAAATGGGGCACAGGAAGCGGCGGCGCCCGCCTTACCACAGGCAACAAGACTCCTCACGAAGATTTGGAAACAGCCCTCGTCCGCTTTAAAGGCGAAGAGGCGGCCATCACATTTGCCACTGGCTACATGGCAAACGTGGGAACTATTTCTGCGTTGGCAAGCAAGCAAATCCGCGACGCATCAACAAACGGCGGCGAACCCGTCGTCAGCGAATGCATCGTCTTTAGCGACGAACTGAATCACGCCAGCATCATTGACGGAATCAGGCTTTCAAAAGCCAAGTGTTACGTTTACAGGCATAATGACATGGCCGATTTGCAAAGAGTCATCGAGGCCGTCCACGCAGAACATTCCACAAAAAACGAATCCAGCGAACAATTCACAACCACCCGCCATCTCATCGTCACCGACGCCGTTTTCAGCATGGACGGTGACCTGGCAAATCTCCCAGAACTTCAAAAAATCGCAAAGGCAAACAACTGCCTTTTGATGATTGACGAAGCCCACTCCACAGGCGTCCTCGGAAAAACTGGCCGCGGACTTGCAGAACATTTTAACAATCGTGGCATTCCCTGCGAACATGCAGACGTAACTGTTGGAACCTTGAGCAAATCCGTGGGATGTGAAGGTGGCTTTGTCGTCGGTTCACGCCAGCTTATAGAATTTCTAAAGAACAAGGCCCGAAGCTTTATTTTCACAACTGCAATGTCACCCGCCATGGCGCAGGCCGCATGCAACAATCTGAAGTTCATTGAACAGCACCCGGAGCGAGTTCAGCAACTTCAGGATAACGTAAAGTTCTTCTGCGATGCTCTTGTTAAAGCCGGCGCAGTTTCATCCATCAGCCAACTCGACACTTGCGAATCCGCCATCGTCCCCATCATCATTGGCGACGAAGCGAAGGCACTCGCAGCATCCGCCGCCTTGCAGGAACGAGGAATTCTGATTCCCGCCATCCGCTACCCTACCGTAGCCAAGGGGCAGGCAAGACTCCGCGCAAGCATCATGGCAACCCACACTCATGAGGATTTGCAGAAAGCCGCCAACGCCATCGCTGAGGTTTTGAAAGGAAAATAGTATGTCCAAGGGATATTTCGTTACAGCAACAGGCACCGACGTAGGCAAGACTTTTGTGACCGCCCTCCTCGTCAAGAAATGGCGAGACTCCGGCATTGACGCCGGTTACTACAAGGCAGCCCTCAGCGGAGCCGAACTCCGCAATGGCAAGTGGATTGCCGGTGACGCCGACTACGTAAAACATGTCGCAAGCCTTCCCGACTCTCAGGAAGAATTAGTCAGCTACGTCTACAAGGAAGCGGTTTCCCCGCATCTGGCCGCCCGCAAGGAAGGCAATCCGGTGGAACTTTCACAAGTCAAGGCCGATTTCGTCGCAGCCACCCAACGCCATGAATTTGTATTTGTGGAAGGCTCCGGCGGAATCATCTGTCCCATCCGTTACGACGACAAAAAAATATTTCTCGCCGACATCATGAAAGAGCTAAACCTTCCGCTGTTGATTGTGACCACCGCAGCATTGGGTAGCATAAACTCATGCGTCCTGACGGTAGAATACGCTCGCGCTCGCGGTCTTGATATTCGAGGAATCATCATCAACCGTTACGGCATCAGCGGAAATCTGCAAATGGAAGATGACAACATTTTCATGATGCAGGAGCTCACAGGACTAAAGATTTTCGCCAAAATCCCAGAAGGTTCAACCGATCTCGGCGTTGCTCCGTTCTAAACAAAAGAATTCTACGAACTTTTTAATACATTTCAATTAATGGCATTTCAGGGAAGGCATAAGCTAAAGATTTTATTAACGATACTTCTATCGTGTATTTTCCTAGCCTCCTGCGCTTTTCCCACAAGAACAGGCTACGATCGCAAACGGGGAGCTTACAAGCCTATTCCAAAAGGCGAACCCATCAACGACGATCCTTACGAGATTGCAGCAAAATTGGCCGCAAAATCCCAAACCCTCAACAGCCTCGTTCTTGCAGAACAAGAAAAACGAGCCCGTAAGCAAAAGGGAAATTCCGTCGCCAAGGCAAGTCCAAAAACCAAGAGCACTTCCGTGGCCAAGGTCCGCAACGCCTCTAAGAAAAAAGAAGCGCAACGCGTAGCCGCGAAAAATACACCACCCAAGTATACCTCCCTAGAAGCCCTGGCTAACACTTGGATCGGAACCCGCTACAAGATGGGCGGCACCACAAAAAAAGGCATTGACTGTTCCGGCTACGTCATGGTCATTTACAAGGAACTTTACAACATCGACGTTCCACACAATGCCGCAACCATCTACAAGGATCCACGAGGCAAAAACGTGAGCCGTGGAGACCTGCGCGAAGGGGACCTGGTTTTCTTCGGAGACTTCTGGGGCATTAGCCACATTGGGATTTATTTAAGCGGAGATCGATTCACCCACGCAAGCACAAGTAAGGGCGTCATGATTTCCCCTATGAACGACAAATATTGGAGCCCAAAGTACAAGGGAGCCCGCCGATTTAAATAATTGCGTCACATCACCCACGCAAAAATTCTAATATTATAACTATGAAGAAAATTGCATTCCAAGGCCGTAAGGGCGCATACAGCGACTGCGCCGCACATTATCTCTTTGGGGATGACATCGAAACCCTGCCCAAGGATACTTTTGAAGAAATTTATCAGGCCATCGAAACTGGCGAAGCCGACGGCGGTGCAATCCCTATCGAAAATTCTACTGCAGGCTCCATCGAAGCCAACTACGATTTGCTTTACAAGTGGCGTCACCGCATTGTAGGCGAAGTGATGCTCCGCATTGAGCATACACTTTGCGTTATGCCCGGCGTCAAGCAAGAAGACCTGAAGCGTGTTTACAGCCACCCCCAGGCACTTGCCCAGTGTTCCAAGTTCTTTGCGGAGAACCCGCAGATCCAGGCTGTTCCAGCATTTGATACCGCAGGCTCTGCTGAAGAGCTGGCCGCCCGCGGAGCCCGTGACGAAGGCGCCATCGCCAGTGCCTACGCTGCAAAAATCTACAACCTGGACATTCTGAAAGCCGGTCTCGAAAACCTGAGGGGAACAAACTTTACCCGTTTCTACGGCATCCAGAAAACACCTGCAGACTTCACCGAAAGTGAAGGCGCCAAGACTACAATCCTTTTTGAATTGGCAGCCTCCAAGGAAGTGGGAGCACTTTACAATGCCCTGGGATGTTTCGCCAAGCGCGGGCTGAACCTTACCCGTTGCGAAAGCCGCCCTCATCCGGATAAGCCCTGGGAATACATTTTCCACGTTTCCTTCGAGGCTAACGCCAAGGACGAAAACGCACAGGCAGCCCTTGCAGAACTTAAGAACTATACCAGTTTCATCTACATCCTGGGCACCTTCAAGAAAGGCGTGGTAGAAACTTTAAAGTATTAACCTCAGGCCTCGAGCCTGGAACCTGGAGCCTATCATGGCATACGAACGTACAGACAGAGCTTTTAACGAATACAGAAATTTGAAAATGACCACCGGCTTTATCAGCAGTGCCGACGGTTCCGTTCTCATCGAAATGGGCCGCACCCGTGTCATTTGCAACGCCACCCTCCTCCCGAAAGTTCCGGACTGGCTGGCTGGCCGCGGTACCGGCTGGATCACCGCGGAATATTCCCTGCTCCCGCAAAGTACAGGCAAGCGCGTAGAACGCGAACGCAAAGGTGCCAGCGGCCGCACCCAGGAAATCCAGCGTCTTGTTGGTCGCTCCCTTCGCGGCGCCGCAAACCTCGCCGCTCTCGGCGAGAACGCAATCGTCATCGATTGCGACGTCATCGAAGCTGACGGCGGCACCCGTACAGCAAGCATCATCGGCGGTTTCGTAGCCCTCGCCATCGCCCTCAAGAAGATCAAAGCTCGCCTGGGCCTTACCGAACAGATTCTCCAGCACGGCATTACCGCAATCTCCGTAGGCGTGGTAGACGGCAAGCCCCTTTGCGACCTTTGCTATGTGGAAGACTCCGCAGCCGATGTCGACATGAACGTCGTTATGCAGGACGCCCAGAACTTCATCGAAGTCCAGGGCACCGGCGAACACGCCAGCTTTGACCGCAAAATGCTCAATACACTTCTGGACCTGGGCGAAAATGCCTGCAAGGACATCTACAAAAAACAGATGGAACTCATCGGCGGCGAGCTGCCGTAAAAGACTCCGCACGAAAAATTCCACAAGTTATTTTCATTGAAAAAGCCGCGACCTCATTGGCCGCGGCATTTCTTATGCTCAATAAATTTTAGAGTTTACACTTTCCAGTCGCAGAAGTTCTTCAGCATGGCAAGGCCCACATCGCCACTCTTTTCCTGATGGAACTGGGAGGCGACAAGGTTATCCTTGCCAATCAGGCCCTGGAACGTCTGGGTGCCGTAGGTAGTTTCTGCGAAACTGTATTCTGCAGGTACCACCGGATGGTAAGAGTGAACGTAGTAGAAGTCGCTACCGCTCTTGATGCCCTTCATAATGGGATGCTCGCGGGTGAAGTTCACCTGGTTCCAGCCCATGTGGGGAATCTTCAGGCCAGGTTCGTCCTTGAAGCGGACTGCCTTGCCGGGAATGAGGCCCAAGGTCTTGACGCCGCCGTCTTCTTCTGATTCTTCAAGAATAATCTGGCAGCCAATGCAAATTCCAAGCACCGGGTTACCGGCCTTTACCACAGTCTTGATGGCTTCGCCAATGCCCGTGGTAGTCAAGGTTTCCATGGCAGAGGCCGCAGCGCCAACACCCGGGAAAATCAAGCGTTCAGCCTTGGCAATCACTTCGGGATCGCGGCTAGAAACGGCATCGGCACCGATGCGTTCCAAAGCATTCATCACAGAAGTCAAGTTGCCCGCATTGTAGTCGACCACGATAATAGACATAGAAACCTCGCTTTACGTGGTGAAATATAGAAAATGCTAGAAGTTGAAAGCCAAGGCTCCCCCGTAATTGCCGTTCACAGGGTCAACGATAGGCGCCACCATCAGGTCGGCCAACGGCCCGGACTTTTTGGCACTTCCAGCCATATTGCGGTATTTTTTCGCTTCGGATTGATAGACTGCTCCATAAGCGGCAACACCGATTCCGATAAGAGTTTCAGCGCCCCAAAGCAACGCCAACGTGAGAGCGTGTCCATTTGAAAATTTGGTTGATTGATGCCCATATTCCCTAGCGTAGTGGAAAGACGCAACGGCACCCCCTATTGCAATCACTGAGCCCAGAATATAGCTCGCCTTCGCCGCTTCGTCATAGAGATTTCCAACGCAATCATAAAAGCCGGCAGTGTCGCGAGCTTCCAAGCAATTCGCCCTTTTCTTTAGGTCCTTGAAAGTTCCATTCTGCTCAACTTCACGATAAACCGCGTAAACGTCAAAGACCTGACCACCAAGAGAATCCCGAGATTCAACAGACGTTCGTTCAAAAATTTGTCTATGGAGTTCTTTTATCCGGGCCTCATATTTGTCCGCCAATTCTATGCGTCTGTCGGCGCCAGTCAAAAAAGACCAGGCACCTATGGAAAAGCCCACCCCGCCAGCAAGGAGCCCAATAGGAATAACGACATACCCCGCGCCACCGCTCATTTGATTAAGAAAGTAACCACCACCGATAAGACCGGCAACACCCAAAGCAAGCATGGTATAGCCGTACTCCTTTTTGTTGCTAGCAGAAATTCTATAGTCGTTAGCAAGTTTCTGGTAATAGGCGATGCTATCCATGGCGATTTCGCGATCAGCCCCCACCTGAACAGACAGCGTGTCAAAGGGAATTTTCTGGGCATAGGCGCACACGGAAAACAGCAGGCATAACGCAAACAGCACAGGTCTCATAAAAAATCCTCCCAACCCTCAAAAATCGTGATGCTAGAAATTCAACGTCATGGCACCGCCAAGGGACTTATTCAGCGGATTAACAAGGGGAGAAACGCCCAGAGCGTACACATGTCGATTCTTGTAGGACATGAGTTTTTCTTCGTATTCCAGAGCCTTGAGCTGTCTGGTTTTTGCAGAACGAGAAACAAAGACCCCCGAAATAAGAGCACCCGCTCCTACAACGTTGCCCAAAACGAAGAAACCTACGCCGTCACCAGAAACGTAGTCGTCGGACATATCGCTCAACAGAATCACGGTACCTACAGCAGCCGCAATGCCGCCGCCAATCATAAGCCACTTGCTAGTGGTCCTTCTCCTCTGGGCGGCACGATTGTAGCGGTCAACCATATCCTGGTAGTACGCAATGCTATCTGTCGTCGCAAACAGGTTCTTGAATCTTTCGTTCTTGGAGTAATCCGTTTGGCCGACACGAACCGCCTGGGGGACGGGAGCATCCATATCATCATCAACGACAGGTTCGTCAACAGGCTGTTCTACAGGTTCAGCAACGGGCTGTTCAGCAGTTTCAGCAACCGAAGCCTCGTCAACCAGACGCATACCCTCGGGCACAATGGGAATTTCACCTTTCCTATGGATAAGGCCCACAGTTTCTCCATCATCCGTAATGGCGTAGGTGGTATCCATTTCGCCGGCAAAAGAAGTTTCCTGAGCGAATGTGCACACAGAAAACACCATACACAGAGCGAGTAATATCTTTTTCATAGAAAGCCTCCAAACCTAATGAATATTACTTTTTTAACACTTTCAAATATACAAAAAGAGCACAAGCAGGGCTAAACCCAACGAAAAAGCCCGTATTTTTTTTATATTCTTCACATGCCTAACGAAAATCAGAACAACGAAGAATTAGATTTGGACGCCATCATCAACAACATGAGCTCCATCAATAGTGAAGACTACTGGTTCAAGAAAGTAAGCCAGTTCGAGGAACACGACGAAACCGTCCCCGGCACTGACCAATCCGGCAGTAAGGGCTAATCCCTAACCAGCCTGCCAAAAGTTTGTATAAAAAAAAGAACCTCTCGTTCATCACGAGAGGCTCTTTTAATATTCCACAAACAGGAATTCACTTAGAACCGAGAGAGGCAAGGCGCGAGCCCCCGTAGCATACTAGTCGTACGTGAGGGGGCGAGTAACGCAGCATCTCGATGCGTTATAAGTGGATTACTTATCGGAAAGGAAGGCGACGCCCGGAAGTTCCTTACCTTCCAGGAGTTCCAGAGAAGCGCCACCACCGGTAGAGGTGTGGGTGACCTTCTTGTCTGCGCCGTACT
>JAKSIE010000094.1 GCA_024398995.1 Fibrobacter sp. | reverse complement strand
CGTCTGCTTTGGGAGCAGAATGTCGTCAGTTCGAATCTGGCTACCCCGATACAAATAAGGTCACCCCCATAAAGGGGGTGGCCTTATTTGTGTATTCAGGATGGGCCAGATCGAACTGAAAGTTCGACAATATTTTTCATATGCATGAGCAATGCGAATGCGTAATGGAAAATATTGCGCTTAGGCCGGAGGCCTAAGCCCGAAGGGCAAGCAAGGCACGGCGCAGCCGTATAGCCTTGCGCAGCAATCTGGCTACCCCGATTTCCTAAGCAATCTGGCTACCCCTTGCATCCCCAAGCATTCCCAATACCCCTTGTGGGGCCTCTTTTTTTACACTCATTTTTCGAAAAATGTGTCACTAAACATTGCTAAAGTAAATTTTAGTGATAAAAATTCTGAATAAATTAACGAAAATTTGGCTCCAAAGTGTTTGAAATCGGGTGTTTTGTTGAATTCAGTTGATAAAAATATCTTAAAATGAATGTCTTTAGCTTATTTTGTTACAGATAAACTAAAAGTTGTGTCACTAAATGAAAAAAAATATCAATATAGTGACACTAAAACCAAATTTTCCCTGTTTCTACATTCGTCAGTACCCTCTATGTATATTTTCGAAGCTGGTTTGAATCTTTGTGTTGGGAGGCTTTATATATATTTCCCTTCGAGGTATCAAATGACTTATCAAGAAGTTCTTGAAAACGCAAAGAAACGCATTGGCCCCAACTGCAAGGTTTGCCCCGTCTGTAACGGCCTTGCTTGCGGCAACACCATGCCGGGCCCCGGCTCCAAGGCTCCGGGCAACGGTGCCAACGACAACTACAAGGCCTGGCGAAACATCAAGCTGAACGTGGATACTTTCGTTCCCAATACTCCCATTGATACCAGCATGGAACTGTTGGGCTTGAAGCTTGCCATGCCTCTGATTACCGCTCCCATCGGGTCCATCGCCATGCAGTTTAACCCCACCGACGACGTGGCGGATTTCAACGAAAAGTGCATGGCCGCCTGCGAATCCCGCGGAATTTTCCACGCCTATGGCAATGGCCGTGACCAGCGCATTTGGGACCGCGCCATCGAATCGGGCAAGGCTCATGGCAACTGCGGCATTCCTGTTTTCAATCCCGGTACCAACGAAGGCATCATGGGCTTGATGGACCTGTACAAGGATTGCTTGCCGCAGGCGATGTGCGTGGTGGTGGACAGCGCAGGCCTTCCGCACTTAAAGACTTTCAACGGCAAGGGTGGCGGAACCAAGACCGTCGAAGACCTGCGCGAATTGAAGGCTTACGCAAAAGTGCCCTTCATCGTCAAAGGCATCATGAGCGCCCGCACCGCCCTCAAGGCTGTTGAAGCCGGTGCCGACGCCATCATCGTTTCCAATCACGGTGGTCGAGTTCTTTCGGACACTCCCGCTACCGCAGAAGTTCTGCCGGAAATCGTTGCTGCCGTCAAGGCTGCCAACGCCGCTGCCGGCGCAGTTCACCAGACCAAGATTTTCGTGGATGGCGGCATCCGTTCCGGCCTAGATGTGTTCAAGGCGCTGGCCATGGGCGCAGACGCCTGCCTCATTTGCCGCCCTGTGCTGATTTCCTACTACGGCGGCGGTCAGGAAGGCATCGAAATCTACCTGGATAAAATCAAGGCCGAACTTGAAGATACAATGTACATGTGCGGTGCCCGTAAGATTGCGGACATCAACGAAAGCATGATTCGCGTGTAATCGCTTAAAGAAATGAACCGTGCGAAACCAGTCGCGAAATAATTAGATTGCTTAAAATGAAAGTTCCCCATAAGGGAGCTTTTTGCTATTTGCGACTGGCGGAAGCTTTCGTTTTCTTTTTAGGTTTCGGCAAGACTTCCACTAGCTTTCGCACGACTTCCTTGGCGAGGGACTGATGTTCCATTTCGAGGATGTAATGTTCCTTGGCTCCCTCGTAAGGAAATCCGCATTCGGCCTCTTCCATCAGGTCTTCCAGTTCCGGCAATTTTTTTACGTAGGCCATGTCGTCGCAGGCGATGATGACGGGCTTTTCGTCCACGTAAATCATCCAGTCGCCAAACATCTTCTTGGCGCGCACGTCGCCAACGTCATTCAGGACATCTTTGATAAAGTCAATGAATTCGGAACTGCAGGACATTTGAACAAGTCAGGTTGTGGTCGTTAAATCGGCGCGGAACTTAAATGCGTCGGATTGCCTTACCCTTCGCATTCCGCGTCGGCTTGCGGGTTCACGAAGCGGGCGTTCCCGATGGTACGTTCTGCGATCCACTGGCGAACGGCCCGTTCCGCAGCGGCGCCAAGGATTTCCTTCTTGTTCTTTTTCTTCAGGCCTTCGTGATGGGGGAGGAGGCCGAAGTTGAAATTCATGGGCTGGAAGTCTTCGTTTTCTTCCACCAGGCGGTTCATCAAGGCGCCGATGCAGCTTTCATCAGGCAGCGGGTCGGCATGGCCGTGCAAAAGAGTCTGGGCCATGTTCCATGCGGAATACCAGCCGGTGGCCACCGCTTCGGTGTAGCCTTCGGAACCGGTAATCTGGCCTGCGAACCATGTAGGCGGAATATCCTTGGCACATTCCAGTTCCGGGCGCAGTCGCAAAGTCTTGTCCAGGAACTTGGGCGAATCGATGAAGGTGTTGCGGTGCATACAGCCCAGGCGTGCAAAGTTCGCGTTCTTCAGGGCCGGCACCATGGTGAAGATTTCCTTCTGGGTGCCCCATTTGAGGCGGGTCTGGAAACCCACCATGTTGTACAAAGTCTTCTGCTTGTTTTCGGCACGGAGCTGGATCACGGCGTACCAAAGCTTTCCGTTATTGCCAAGGCCAAGGCCGATGGGGCGCATAGGGCCGTGGCGCAAAGTTTCGTAGCCGCGGCGGGCCAGTTCTTCAACAGGCAGGCAGCCTTCGAACAGTTCGTGCTTTTCGTAGGGGCGGGGTTCCACAGATTCTGCGTCCACCAGGGCGGCCACGAACTTCTCGTAGGTTTCGCGGTCCAGGGGGCAGTTGATGAAGTCTGCGGTTTCGCCCTTTTCCCAGCGGTTCATATAGAAGGCGTGGTCAAAGTCGATGGAGTCCGTTTCCACCACAGGAGCGATGGCGTCGTAAAAATGCAGGCGGTCGCTGCCCAGCCGCTTGAAGATGTCGTCAGCCAGAGTGTCGCTGGCCAAAGGCCCTGCGGCAACCAACGTGGGGCAGTCCCCTTCAAGGCTGGTAACTTCTTCGCGGTGCAGCGTAATGTTGGGGCAGGCGTTAATGCGGGCCTCCACAAGGTCGCTGAAAATGTCGCGGTTCACTGTCAGGGAATCACCAGCGGGCACGGCGGCATCCGCGGCACATTCCATGAGGAAACTTCCAAGCATTCTCAGTTCCTGCTTCAAAAGTCCGTGAGCGCTTGTAACCCCAAGAGCCTTGAAGCTGTTGGAGCAGACCAGCTGAGCCAAGTGGCCGTCACGATGGGCGGGGGTTGGCTTTACCGGGCGCATTTCATAAAGGTGAACGTCAAAACCACGGCTTGCCAACTGCAATGCGGCTTCACAACCGGCGAGACCGCCACCAATCACACGAACTTTCTGTGCAGAAACATTTTGAGTCATGACTAAAATCTAGAAAATTGAGTCCCGTTCTTTTTTTTGTATCTTCTTTATGGCTATACTTTCTCTTGTACCTTGGAACATGTGATTCTTCAATGTTGAATTTTAAATCTCCCGAACTTTCCGATCGTGATGCCGTTAATAAGGTCGTCGACGAAGCCTCCTATGTTGGTAGTGATGCAAGCTTCGGAAACATTTACCTCCTGCGCAAAAAGTATGGCACCCTGATCGCCTTTGAAAACGGAGCTATGTTTCGCTATTACAATGGAAAGGGGAGCCGCCGCGGTTACGCATTTCCTTTAAGCGGAGCCCTTAAGGCGAGTGATGTTTCCCATTCTGACGTAAACGAAAAAACGATCAGTGATGAAAATCGTGCTGTGATTTTTGAATCCCTTCGACTCATTGAGCGTCATGCTGTTCAAAACAACTGTCCCTTGGAATTCTGCCTAGTTACAGAAGAACAAGGCAAAATTTTAAAACAGTATTTTGGCGACAGAGCAATCTTTGAAGAAAACCGTGGAGATAGTGACTACATTTATTCGACGGAAAGTCTAGCAACTCTTGAGGGCAATGATTATCGAAAGAAGCGTAATCATTTTTCAAGATTTAACCGCACTTACAGTGATTATGAACTGCGCCCCATTACTGCAGAAAATTCCGCAGAGGCATTGGACGTTGAAAAGCTCTGGCTCATTGAAAGTGGAGCCATAGAACTTGCCACTGTTCCTTGTGAGTCTACTGCAGATTCTTGTGAAGGTTCTGCGCAGCGCAATCCTGCAAATGAAAACGTTGCCGACAAATGTGGTGATGCCGCCACCGCAGAATGTTGCGAAGACCGCAAGTCTCGTTGCGCCGAATTCGATGCCATTGCCGAAGCCTTGTACCGTATGGATTCACTTGGTTTCAGAGGGGCTATTCTCTATGTCAATGGAATTCCCGCTGGCATGACTATGGCCACCGAAATTTCTTCGGGAGTCTGGGATATTCATTTTGAAAAAGTTATCGGAGAGTACGCAAAGAATGGTGGCTATACCGCCATTAACAAGTTGTTTGCAGAAAGTCTCGGTGGGGTAGGTCTCATCAACCGCGAAGAAGACATCAATATTGAAGGATTACGCAAAGCAAAGTTGTCTTATTACCCGCTGGTCATTCTCCATAAGTATCACGTTACCATCAAGAGTCTGTAATGCTTTCTGAAGTTCTTTCTAAATCCACCTGCGCCCAATGTAAGTTCTGTTGCTCCTTCCGCCGTAAGAGCCTGTGGGAAACGCCCTTGTTTGATGACGCTTCCATCTGCAAGCTGAGTCAGGAAAATGAGTACAACATAACGGGCTGTTTCGAAAATCGCCAGACTCAATTGGATCATCTTTACAAGACAGCCGATCCCGAAGAAGAAGTTCCTTGCACTTTCCTTGATCCGCAGAATGGCTGCATCCTGAAAGGGGAGGACAAGCCTTTTGATTGTAGCATCTGGCCCTTGCGTATTATGCGTAAAGACGGTCGATTGGTTATTGTCCTCACACCCACATGTCCCGCTATCGGCGCTGTCCCCAACAAAAAAATTACCGCTCTTGTCAAGAACGGCCTAGGTGAAAAAATTCTTGATTACGCCAAGGGACATCCTTATATCATAAAGGACTACCACGAAGGTTTTCCTATCGTACAGGAATTCTAAACAAAAACGCGAGCCCCAAAGCTCGCGTTCTCTCGTCTATGGCGCAAAGCGCCGTTTGTTTAGTTCACAATCATTTTTCGATAGGTTCTGGCGTTTCCGATCCACAGCTTCACAAGAAGTTCTTCTAGAGATGCAGAAGATACGCAGTCTGGGTCTGCATCCTGTATTTCGTCGGAAATCATATTGGCCTGAGTGATGTTCAGCATGCCGTAGTACAAGGCTTCCATGAGCTGAGATAAAAACTCAGGAGACACTCGAGCAATGGTCTCCATGTCGTTTAATGGAGGCAACTGTGAATTGTCTGGTTGAAATTGATCAAGATTATCCATGGTCCACATGTCCGCGGCGCGTCCCATATCGGAGTTCTTAGCAATGCCCTTTAAGCAGGAACGGTATTCCTTCCATTCCTTATCTGTAGTTTTGCCAGCCTTGCGAATTTTTTTCAAGAAAGAAAGTACAGCGTAGTACAAATCTTTTTCTTTCTGATTGATTTCCTTTTGGGATCCTGGAATCATCTACGAACTTTACCTACAAAGTAAGCACTTGTTTAGTGCGGTTAAAAATGCCGCGACGGCTCGATGCGGTTGCATTAACCGCCGCGGCTTTTCGCTAGTTTCTGTAGCCCTTATAAGTGGGGCGAAACAGAATTAGTGACGGAAGTGGCGCATGCCGGTGAAGACCATTGCCACGCCAAGCTTGTTGCAAGCTTCGATGGAAAGGTCGTCCTTCTTGGAGCCACCCGGCTGCACGATGTACTGGACACCGGCTGCTGCTGCAGCTTCGACGTTATCCGGGAACGGGAAGAATGCGTCGGAACCCATAACGACTTCGCTGAACACCTTAGCTTCCAGAGCCTTGAGACCAGCCTTGTCGATGCACTTGCCCTTTTCGTTGAAGAACTTCTGGGCAGCCTTCATGCGGGCGACGTTGTCGCGAACGCGGGGCTGGCAGAGGCGGAGGTTAGAGTCAATGCGGTTGGGCTGGCCGGGGCCAAGACCCAGAACCTGGAAGTAGCCGCGAGCGTATTCGTAACCCATGACGATGGCGTTAGACTTGGTGTGCTTGGTAACGATCCAAGTGAAGCGGGCGAGGGCTTCCTTGTTCTTTGCGAACTTCTTCTTGGTGACGCATTCGAACTTTTCGTAAACGTCAACGTCGCGGTCCTGAACCAGCATACCGCCGATCACGTGCTTGTAGACCTTCATCTTGGTGGCCTTCTTGATTTCGCCAACTTCCAAGAGGCGGATGTCCTTGGACTTGTTCTTGAGGAATTCAAGAGCGTCGGCTTCGAATGCGGGAGCCAGAAGGATTTCGACGAACTTGCCCTTCAGGAATTCTGCAGTCTTCAGGTCGACCTTCTTGGTCACAGCGATAACAGAACCGAAAGCGGACACCGGGTCACCTTCCCATGCTGCTTCCATGGCAGTGCGGAGGGTCTTACCGGTAGCGAGGCCACAGGGGTTCATGTGCTTCACGATGACAACTGCATTTTCACCAGCGAATTCGCGAGCCATTTCGAGAGCTGCGTCGGCGTCAACAATGTTGTTGTAGGAAAGTTCCTTACCGTGGAGCTGCTTTGCAGTAGCGAGGCTTGCTTCAGTGCAAGTGGGGTCGCGATAGAAAACAGCTGCCTGGTGAGAGTTTTCACCGTAGCGCATGGGCTGCGGGTCAACGAACTTGAGTTTCAGTTCTTTCGGTTCTTTAGCCATATTATCCTCTTTGGGGTTAGTTATAAAATTATGAGTTATAAATTATGAATTATGAGATTTTGTTTGACGGCGCCGCCGCACTTGTGAAAGCCTATATCTCGTACTTCGTAATTCATAATTGAAACCTTTAGGTTTCAGAAGGTTCTCCGCCGAATACGGTGGGCTCCTGGTTGATGTTGTCCAGCGGGTCTTCGGGGTCTACCACCAGGTTGTAGTAAACGTTGTTACGCAGTTCGTCTTCGATGTAGAAAAGCGTACCGCCCATGGCACTGCCGCATCCGGCGCATGCCCCCTGGAAGCGAATCTTCAGGTGGTCGTCTTCTGTAAGGTCCAGAATCTCCAGGTCGCCGCCGTCGCCCTGCAGCGTTCCGCGAACAGACTTGTGGAGCCATTCCTCTATTTTTTCGATGCGCTGCACCTTTGTAAGGGCATGCCATTCTGTATCAGCTTCCGCACGACCTTCTGCAGTCTGGGTGCGGTACTTGATGCGTTCCATCTTTTCGCGGACGATGATTGCGGTTGCCTTCTTCTCGGGATATTCCTCCAGGACCTTGGCAATGAGCTTGTTCATCTGACCGATTTCTGCGGCGGTTTCGGGAATGGCTCGAACTTCAGGAATGTCTCGCAGTTCTTCTTCAATGGATTCTGCCGTAATCTTGCAGGCTTCGTCTACAGTTACCATCTGGATCTTCTTGCAGAAGGCGTCGGCGAGGGCGGTAAACACCGGGCCGCCGTAGGTAAAGAAACGCGTTTCGAGAATCTTGTCGCAGTCTGGGTCGATCATCAGGTAGACCTTCAGGCTTGCTTCCTTCACATCCACAAGAGCCAGACCCTTTTCGTCTGCCTCGATCTGGAAGATTGCCCCACGGTACTTGGGGGACTTTGCAATATCTTGCACCTTCTGGGAAAGTGTGCTTGTTACATCTTCACTCATACGTTAAAAAGTTAGAAATTTTTCCTTAGAGTGAGCAAAGCGAAGCTACACGAACAGACTTATTTCAATTCCATTCGTTTCTCGTCTGTAGGCTCGAATAGCCGTCCTTTCATCTTTATAGGGTGCCCACGCGGGGGTAGCTCTCGCAGCTCCGGCTGCAGCAATAACGAAAAAGCCCCGCTTTCGCGAGGCTTTATTTAATCTTTAACTTTGGCGCTTTATGCCTGGCGTTCTACGAACGCAGGCCTCTGCGGCTCGGAAATGAGAGCAAAT
>JAKSIE010000093.1 GCA_024398995.1 Fibrobacter sp. | reverse complement strand
AAATCTCCGTGAAGAACCCGAAGCACGTCTGCAAGGGCGTTGCCAAGATGGTTGTCGACGGCAAGGAAATCGATTCCAACGTCGCACCGGTGTTCACAAACGGCGTTCATAAGGTTGAAGTAACCTTGGGTTAATTCCTAGAGAATCATCTCGACTAATAAAGATGTCATCCCGGCCTCCGAGCCGGGATCTCCCGGAGATGTCATCCCGGACTTGATCCGGGATCTCCCTTGGAAAGAAGCTCGTCTGCAAAGGCGGGCTTCTTTTTTTGCGTCTAACGAAACGATTCATTAGGTTTGCGTCATTTTTTCTCTAATAATGCCGCAAATTATGCGTCATTATCTTGTATTTAATGACGGTGATGCCCCTGGTTGACAAGGTGCGTTTTGCCCAGGTAAAAAGGCCTTATCAAGTGCGACGACGAATCTGCCAAGCGTAGGACGTACCACCTGGTGCTGGAATAGAAGTTTTTTTTGCAATAGGATTTTCGTTGCCCAAAACATATAATTTACTGCTAAAATACTGATGCTTTTCTATTTTATGTCGTAAAAAAGGGCTTTTGTCCGCAGAATAAAAAGGATTCTGTATGAAGTATTCATGTCAAGGAAATCCAAAGTAAGTTTAACGTTTTAAAATTTAAAGATGAATATTCAAAGAAGGAAACAAGATGAATCTTAAGAAAGTTATTGGCCTTGGACTTTTTGGTCTGGGTGCCGCATTTGCCCAGGAAGCAGCACCTGCTGTCCAGCCTGCCGCAGCACCTGAAGCTGCAGCTCCCGCTGCAGAAACTCCCGCTGCAGAAACTCCCGCTGATTCTGCAAAGGCTCCTGAAGCCGCAGTACCTGAAACTTCCACCGCTGCTCCCGCCGCAGCTGTAGAACAGTCCAAGGATGAACCGATTGCTGTTCCTGCCGCTCCTGTTGCACAAGAACAGAATGCCTGGTTTGCTGAAGCTGCAAAAAACGAACAAGTTGCTTCCGTAGCAAATGACTCTGTTGCTCCGGCCACCAAAAAGAGCCCCTTCGACGTTCTTCACGGTTCTGCCTATAACTCTGTTGGCAACATCGCTGCTGCTTTCAATGTAAACGACTTGTTGGCAACTCCGGATCAGTTTGCCGGGCGCCAGTTCCTGTACATCGAACCTTCCGCAGAACGCGGCGTGTTCTCCGTTGGTAGCATCTTTGGTGCTGTGGATATTTCTGGTAACCTTGGCCGTGGTACCATCGGTTATGCTGTGCCTGGCTTTGGTGTTGCTGTGCGCGCATCTCTTGGCCAGTTCTACTTTAGCGGCGATGAAGGTACCAAGTACAACACCGAAGCTGGCGACGATCTTGGCGCTGTAGTTTCCAAGGTTATTGGTGGTTTCCAGTTGACTGCAAACGTGGATTGGCTTACCTATGAATCCGAAGAAGGTGTTGAACCTGCCTTTGGTAGCTCCACCGACGAAAACTACCGCAACCTCTCTGTATCCTTGGGCATTTCCAATACGCCTAGCGCAAAGGGTACCAGCTGGTCTGCTGGAGTTTCCTTCCTCCGTCACGAAAGTACAACTGAAAACGGCGGCAAGGTCATTGACGAAAACGCCGATTCCTACATCCAGATTACTCCCAACTTCAACTTTGGCGCTTTGGCCCTCAAGTCTGAACGTGCCCGTTTCTATGCCGGCGTGAATGCAGCTTTGCCTGTCGTTTTGTTCGATGGTTACGAACGCAACATGAAGGGCAAGAAGGTTGACGAATCCATGATGGAACTGGGCCTCCAGCTTTCTCCCAATGTTCTTGGTGAAGTCGCCATCCGCGAAAACCTGCTGGTGTTCGGCGAAGCAAACCTTGACTGGCTCGCCTTTAGCTTCGGCAATGGCTCCGATGAAAACGGCAACGAATTCAGCGTTCTCCAGAGCCAGATGAACAAGTCCACCGCAACAATCGGCCTTCGTTATCAGTACGAGGACTTTGTTGCCTGCGAATTTGCCCTGGGTGATACTTTCTTCTCCGATACAAAATCCATCTTTAACGGCAAGGGCGTATTCGTGTCCTTTGGCGGTTTCATTCTTTTCTAAGGGAGGCGTAGCATGAATAAGATTATTACAGCACTTGCCGCTTTGTTTATTGCTTTCTTTGCTGCCTGCACCAATGACTACGGTTCTGGTTCCGCATTGACTTCTGGCGAAGGCCCCATTGTGATGCCTTCTGTCGACCAGCCCGTCGATGTGGTTGTTCCTGAAGAAGATTCTGAAGACGCAGAGTAATGAGGAGAATTGAATAATGAAAAAATTTGCATTTTTTGGGCTTGGCTCTGCTGCCGCTCTGATGATGTCTGCCTGTACCGTTGGTTCCACCGACGAAGGCAACAGCAACGTTGTTTCTAATTACGAAGATCTGCCGACTTGTTCTGCCGCCGCCAACTATGTGGGCGTAAGCTACGCCGGTCAGAAGTTCTATGTGGAAGAAGAAGAGGAATATTACCTCTGTAAGGGCAATAGCTGGGTTCTTTCCGATGCTTCCCCGGTTTCTGGCAACAGCAATCAGGAATTCATGGTGGATAGCGCAACTGTTATCGGTAAGGCTTCCTTGGGTGGATTCTTCAAGATCGGTTCCCAGGTGGTTCTTCGTGAACTTAAGTTCGATAGCTATGGCCGACTTAAGGAAACCGGCAATACGTTCAACGATGAAATTTCATCTGCCGATGGTGACTTTGTTATTTCAAACGTAAGCCTCACCAACAAGTACGCTCTTATTGAAGTTTCTGGCCTTTATCAGGACATGTGGACTGGTGAAGTATCCAAGGACACTATCAAGCTCAGCGCCCTTGTGGATGTTTCCAGTGACGATGAAGTCAAGGTTGACCTCTTCAGCGAAGTTGAAATTCCCCGTATCAAGAAGCTTGTGAAGGATGGTTACGCATTCTCCGCAGCAAAGATCCAGGCCGAACATGAAGTTCTTTCTTCCCTTGGTTTTGGAAGCTCTGTCGAAGAAATCGATGCTGCAGTTCTTGCTACATCTATCCTCTTCCGCAACTTGGGCGATGTAAAGGAATTGTCCAAGTCCATGAAGGCCTTTGGCGAATCCATTGCCGAAGACGGTACCTGGAAGGATCAGAAGTCCAAGACTGCTTTTGCCGATTTCGCCTATGCAGTCGAAAACAAGAAGCTTCACGATGATGAAACCAATGAACTTTCTGTACAGTACTCTGAACTTCGCAAGAATCTTGCAAAGTTCGGCATTGACAAGGTTCCTGGTTTCGAAGCTTTCATTTCCAAGTTCTGGCAGGCTGCCTATGGTCTTGGCACTTGCAACGCAACCCGCGCATCTGTGGTGATCAAGAACCAGGATGAAAAGAGCGATAGCGCTGAAACTTACTTTATTTGTAAGTCCAGCGCCTGGGCTATAGCAAACGAGTTCGAACGTGATACTGTTGGCCTTGGCAATGTTACTGACGGCACAATCATGGAAGGCAACATTGATAGCGAAAAGCTCTATGTGTTCGACTCCACGGGCATTGGCTCCGGTAATCCTGTTCGCTGGCTTCCCATTGAAACCGCCATGTGGGACGTAGGTCGTGCTGACGGCAAGATGGCCGATTCCCTGGTTCTTGACCAGTGGCTTGGTGCTGCCTGCACCGATTACGAAGACGTTCAGTACTCCGTGACGATGACTGTCAATGAAGACAACGATACCACTCGCTGGGGCTGCAGCAACCGCAAGTGGAACGTTATCGATCCGTTCGTCTACAAGATGGGAAGCATGTGCGGTGAAGGCACCTTCGATGACAAGGTCTACGAAATCGAAATCAGCAAGGTAAAGCGTTATCTCTTCTGTGACAGTACTATTTCCTCGACAGGTACTGTAACTTGGGCTTGGGATGAAACCAAGACCATTTATGACATGGAAGATGGCGTTTGCGATGGCAAGCATAAGGATGTCATTGGCAAGGTTGTTGTAAACAAGGATGATTCCGAAAATTACAAGCGTTGTGCTTATGGTTCTGGATTTGCATGGGTTACCTCCACAAAGGCTAATAGTGTCATGCAGAAAGAAACCGAATGCCCTGCAGATGAAATTGTCTCCAAGAGCAAGAACAGCTACGTTTGCACCGGCGCAGTCAAGAAGGACAAGCAGGTTCTCTACTACACTTGGCGTGAAGCTAAAGAAGATGAAATCGAAGCTGAAAAGCCTTGTGTTGTGGCAAATATCGGCCAGACGATTAAGCATGATGGTGCCGATTATCAGTGTGCCGCTGGGTACTATAATGGCGAAACCACAATCTTGATTATCGATCCCGAAAGTCCAAGTTATGCCGATTTCCTGCTTGGTTGGTATAATACTGCAACGAAGGTCAAATTGACCAAATCGTAATGAGATTGTAAATCTTTTTGACGAATAGAAAGGGCGGCCTTTGGGCCGTCTTTTTTGTATTTATTGTTATTTTTCGCCAAAACTGGTGCTCTACGTCCCTTTACATTAACTTTTTTCAGTTCATTTTTTCTATTTTATACGTGTAAATTTTTTCAACAAGGATTGAATAATGTCCCTCAAATTGATTTCTCGTGGTGCTGCCGCTCTGCTTTTGACCGCTAGCATCGCTTCTGCTCAGTTGATGAATACTAAGAGCCTGGATGTTATCCGCGTCGAAAAGACCGGCATTTCTGCAGGCAAGATTGATAGCTTGGCCAAGATGTTGGGGGCTCAGCAGCTCCGTGGCCAGAAGATTGACGATCAGACCATGACCCAGCTCCGCTATGCCGTTATTGACAACCTGGTTGGTCAGGAACTCATCAAGCTCGAAGCCAAAAAACAGGGTGTCAAGGTTCCCGCAGCTAAGGTTGACAGCGTTTCTAACCTGTTCAAGGCTCAGTTCGGTTCCGAAGAAAAGTTCAAGGAAGAACTGAAGAAGTCCAACACCACCATGGCTCAGTTCAAGGAAAAGATCGAAGACCAGCTCAAGAGCGAAATCATCTTGGAAAAGAAGGTTCCGTATCCTAAGGATCCCACCGAAAAGCAGAAGGAAGCTTTCTGGGAACTGGAAAAGGGTAAGGTCGTGATCAACGACTCCATTAGCGGCGCTCAGATCATCATTAAGACCAAGGGCAAGTCCGCTCAGGAAATTTCTGACGCCAAGGATATGTTGAAGGGTCTTGCTGCACAGGTCCGCGCCAAGAAGGCTACCTTCGCTCAGCTGGCTGCAATGTACAGCGACGACCAGGCTGCCAAGAAGAACGGCGGCGTGGTTCCCAAGTTTGTCGCAAAGTCCAAGGGTGATGCCTTTGCCAAGGCTGTTGCCAAGATCAAGGTCGGTGAAATTACCGATGTCTACACCGAAAAGGACCAGGTTGCTATTTTCATGCTTACCGAACGTAACGACGGCAAGTACGAAAGCTACAAGCACCAGATTGACTACATCTTGCGTGTGAAGGCCGAACAGGACCGTCAGGCTCAGTTGAAGGCTTACCTCGACCAGCTTGGCAAGACATACAAGGTTCAGTACCTCGATGCCAAGTATACTCCGCCCCAGGCAATCGGCGGCAACAACTAAGTCGCTTACATCTTGATAAAAAGCAGCGGCGACACAATGCCGTTGCTTTTTTTAAACTGCGCAGAATTGCGCCGAACATCAAGTGTCATCCTGAACGAAGTGAAGGATCCAAGCTTTAATAACGGAGATTTTAATGGCATTTCAGACTACACATACCGGGCTAATCGACTTGCGCGCTCGCATCGATAAGCTCTGGGGGTATCTTTGACTTAGAGGCTAAGACAGAAGAACTGTACGTTCTTGAAAAGGACTCTAACGATCCTGATCTGTGGAATGACCAGGATAAGGCTCAGGCCATGATGAAGAAGATCGGTAATTTGCGTGACCTTCTGAACAAGTGGAACGAAGTCTCTGCCGCTTGTAACGACCTGGCTGAACTTTACGAAATGAGCAAGGATGAGGAGTCCGAAGACTTGACTAAGTCCATTGAATCTGACATTGCCGACCTTAAGGCGAAGATCGAGGAAATGGAATTCAAAAAGATGCTGAATGGCCCGGACGATGCCTGCGCCTGTCTCTTGTCTATTCACCCGGGTGCCGGCGGTACAGAGTCCCAGGACTGGGCTTTGATGCTGTTCCGCATGTATACCCACTTCTTTGAACGCGAAAAGATGGATTTCAAGGTGGTGGACTTCCAGGAAGCGGAAGATGCCGGCCTGAAGAGTGCTACCATTGAGGTGACTTGCGAAAACGCCTACGGTTTGCTCCGTTCTGAAATCGGTGTGCACCGTTTGGTACGAATCAGCCCCTTCGATGCCAATGCTCGTCGTCACACCAGCTTTACCGCAGTGTACCTCTATCCGGAACACGAAGACATCGAATTCGATTTGGATATGGCTGATGTCCGCGTGGATACCTACCGCAGTAGCGGTGCCGGTGGTCAGTACATCAACAAGACGGACTCCGCCGTGCGTATGACCCACTTGCCCACAGGCATTATGGCTAGCTGCCAGACGGAACGTTCCCAGATCCAGAACCGTGAAACCTGCTACAAGATGCTGAAGACCATGGTGGCTGAACATTACCGCTTGGAAGAAGAAGCCAAGCGCGATGCCCGTATGGCCGAAAAGAAGAAGGTGGAATGGGGTAGCCAGATCCGCAGCTACGTGCTGCAGCCGTACCAGCTGGTGAAAGACCTGCGCACCGGTGTGGAAACCTCCGACACCGCAGGTGTTCTCGATGGCAAGATCAAGCCGTTTATTAACGCTTACTTGCTGAGCACCAGCGAACAGCAGGGTAACGGTTAGTTTTGCTCGCTTTCGGCTTCAGTTTCGGCCGTTTCAACGCGAACATTTTCTTCCGCCGCCTTGTTCTTTTTGAACTTAGCTTTTAAACGTTTTACGCCTTCAACACCGAGGATGGTGAGGCCGCCATATTGGAATGTCTTTGCCAGTCCAAAGAAAACGACCCAAAGCACACCCTTGGTGGACGCATCGATATCCAGGGCCATCTGGGCGAAGGAGAAAATGTAGCAGGGGATACAGAGAAGCAGGACGATGACGCCGGTCCTGAAGGACAATTTGGCCAGCTGTTCCTTGATTTTCTGGAAGAATTTTTTCACAGGCGGGGCTCCTTGGGTCTCGCGGGCGATTACTTGATGTCGTACTTGGCGCAGATTTCGATACGTTCTTCGTCACTGAGGCTCTTCAGGTATGCCTTAAAACCTGGGCAGAACTTGGTGTGAAAATGCCAAAGGCGGCCGATGACGGACTTGGGATCCTTGTCGTAGTGTGCTCTAATTTTGCAGTTTGCGCAACCCATGGTATTCTCCTTTTATTTTAATGCGTGAATCAAATTGTCGAGGATCGGGGCGATGGAACCCAGTTCCTTTAAGTTTACGTGCTTCTTGGACATTTCGCTAACAAGGCAGGACGGAACTTCGACTGCCTTGTTCTGTAGGGCTTTTCCCTTGGCGGTGAGGCTGATAATCTTCTGGCGGGCATCTTCCTTGCCGGGCTTACGCTTGATGAGGCCAAGCTCTTCCATGCGTTTCAGCAGGGGAGTGACGGTGTTGGTTTCCAGCATCAGGCGTTCCGTGATGGTACTGATGCATACGTTGTCGTTTTCCCAGAGTATCATCATCACCAGGTATTGGGGGTAAGTGATGCTAAGTTTGTCCAAAAGCGGGCGGTAGGCCTGTGTCACCAGGCGGGAGGCTGTGTAGAGCCTAAAACAAAGCTGATTATCCAGTTTAAGTTCTTCGTGCATGGTGTAAATATAATAAAATATATCGTGTGCGATAAAATTAAATCGCATACGATACATTTTTTGTGGTGGGAAAGGACTAAATTGAAATAAATGATAATTTGGTCCTCTGAAAATGTGGCTTTGTTACGTTGTATGTAACGTAATGTGAGGCGTCTCAGGGAAATCTTGTATGAAAAAAGGACTAAAATGAGCTTCAATAAAGAAATGGTCCTTTGTTGGAGGCTGTTCTGTTGCATTTTCTTGAAAAAATGCTGTTCGGCAAAGGACTAAAATCTAAAAAATGAAAGTTTAGTCCTTTGTTCACCGAAAAAACGCCCTTGAAATGCTTAAAAATGCCGAAAGGTAAGCGATCTTTAAAAAAGAAAGGCTCCCGCGCAATTGCGAGGGAACCTCTCTTTAAGCTTGTGTAGGTCGCGCCGAATTTAATCGACTGTGGCCTGCGATGACCTAATTACTGGCACACTTCGTGTGCAGTAATCTACGGCTCGGTTATGCGGATGCAAGCATCCGCGCAACTCTCGCCTTACTTAGCTTTCTTAGCCGGCTTCTTAGCAGCAGCAACCTGGCGCTGCTGTGCAGCGCAGGTTTTGCGGCAAGAAAATGCGTGTGCAAGCACCCGCGCTTTACTTGCCTTTCTTAACCTTGAGGGCGCCGCGTTCCAGCTTGATGGTGAAGTTGGTAACGTCGCAAACT
>JAKSIE010000092.1 GCA_024398995.1 Fibrobacter sp. | reverse complement strand
CTTCGGAAGACGAGAAGTAGCGGATACCGAAATCGATCTGAGCCATCAAGTCTTCGTATGCAATCTTAAGCGCTGCTTCCACTTCGGCTTCGGAGAAACCATCAACGATAGACATATCGTCCTTATCGAAGATTTCATGACAGGTAGCAGCATCAACACCAAGATTCACGCAGGTCTTGTTAATGACCATGTCCAGCGAACCACCGGTCATAGCACGCATAGAATGGAACTTGCCATCCTGCAAGAAAGCTACGCTCATCTTCTTTTCACCAATATTGAATACAGCGGTTGTTTCGCTGAGAGCGCTAGGTTCTGCCGTTGCCACATAAGCATTGAGCAGACCAAAAATATCAACGTCAACAGCAGAAATCTTAATACCACGACGGATAAAGAACTTAGCCCAGGAGTCAAGCAGGCCATTCTTTGCAGCAACCACGTTCACCTTGAGTTCATCACCTTCGCGGGAAGAAACTTCGTAGTCAATGACGTTATCCTGGTCGTCAAAGGGCGGACGAGACTGGGCAGTCTGGAGAATAATGGCAGCTTCGTTGCCATTCTTCGGGACCTTCACAGAAAGCTTATCCACGAGGATACCACCGGCGCCGGCTCCGCTATTCACGGAAACAACGACATCACTAGATTCCTCTAACGGATGACGCAACAACAACTTGCTGAGAGCTTCGCCCAGCTGTTCGCTGCCGTCTTTTTCGCGCGGACCATCACCCTCAGTCGGGGCTTCCCCATCGCGTACCTGGATTTCACCATTAACAATGGCGCCATCAGGAACACGCTCCAAATCCGCATCTACAACGATACGCTTACCGTTGGCATTATGCAATACCCTTACGTACTTGATGCTGTAGTGACCAACATCAATACCCACGGTTTCGCGAACGCCACGAATTTTCGCAATTAATCCTAAAGACAAAATATTTCTCCAAAAGGAAACAATTCAGTCAAATTTTACCTTTATATGAGATGAATGTCAAGCGAAATTTTCTCTAAGTCATTGAAAATGAACGAGTTAGGGCCAAATCAACCCTTTTTCACCCCATTTTTACCCTTGTTTATTTCAAAAATGTACTGCAAAACCCTTTCCTGGGTCCATCCAAACGCACCAGCGAAGGATGCGGTTAGGCAGAAATAATTGGGATAATCACTGTTTTTGTGACCTAGATTACGTAAAATTTCAATTTCCACGTTTTCTTCGCCAAAACTGGGCAATTCAAACTTGATGACCATATGCTGGCCGGAACGGCAATCCTGGGGTAAGCCAATCATGATACCGCCAGCAGACAGGTCCAACAGCATTCCGCCACAGGTTGTTCCATCGGGTAGCGTAGCCACAACGGGTAACGACACCTGTTCACGAACCCAACGGCGCAGCTGCTGCTTGCCCAAATCCGTAGAGTGAGGCAGAATCAACTGGCCTGGCAAACAGGAACGGACCTTCAATCGTACAGAGTAGACGGCATCATCGGGACGAGTCCATCGTACCACAACTTCCGTGCCCACAAAGGACGTTGCCGGACCACGGCTACCGTCATAGGCAATAAACCATTCCTTTTCGGAGCGGTGAATGATTTCGGAATGTTTGAATGTACGACCGTCATCCAGAAGCAGATCAATACGGTCACCGACACAAAACTGACGGGAAGAACAAATCTGAGTCAGCGGATTCTTTGCAGTAAAGCCGAGTTTTTCTCGAATGCGTTCTACCGCGTCCACAGTTTCGTCTCGAATCGAAAAAACGTTTCGAAAGTCGTAGAATCGAGTCACTGCAGCTTCAAACAGTCCTGAAGAATTCAAGACCGCGTCCTTGTTTTCAAAGGAGGACGTGCGAATCATCTTCTCAAGAGTTCGTCTTTCTTTGTCTGTAAAGGCAAACTCTTTTACCTTGTCTTCAAAGGCCTCCGTGCCGAACATGACTTCGTTATCTCGTCTGTAATTGATGCGATGGATTTCCCACAGCACAAGCAACAGCAAGACAAGCAGGACGATGAAGGCGATCCACACCAGCTGTAGTGGTTCGATCATTTGTTACAACTCTCTACTAACGTTCGGTCCACACGCCATTGATGAAGGAACCAATGATTGTCGCATCAAGTTCTTTACCCAGCAAGGGAGAATTAGAAACATGGCCAGCGAAGTCGGTTCGTTCTACAACGTGAGACTTAGATGCATCAAGAACGACTACGTTAGCCGGCTTGTCGGAACCTACCTCGTAGGCCGGTTCAGCTTCAACCAGCTTTGCCGGTCCAGTAGAGAGGAGTTCAATAGCACGAACCTCCCCTACTCGTTCAACCAACTTCTTCCAGATTGCGGGAAGCGCGACTTCCAGAGCCAGAGCCCCCGGAACAGAATCCTCGAAGTTCACGTCGGCATCCTGACGGAGCACCGGAGTATGGTTCATGCTGATCGCATTCACGGTGCCATCGGCAACTCCAGCCCACAGAGCTTCACGATCAGAAGCGGCGCGGAACGGCGGCAGAATGTGGTATGCAGAATCCAGCAATTCCAAGCAGGAATCATCAAACAGCAAGTGGTAGACGTTCACATCACAGGTAACATCCATACCGTTCTTGCGGGCGTTGCGGATCAAGTCCAGAGTTTCACCACAGGTCACTTGCTTGAAGTGAACAGGAACCTGAAGGAAGCGGGCAGTTTCAAGAACGGTGTAAGCAGCGATAGTTTCTGCAATACGAGGAATGCCCTTCATGCCCAGCATATCGGAGTATGCGCCTTCATGGACACAACCGCTCTTACGGAGCGTCTTGTCCATAGGCTGGAAGAAGAAGCGCTTGCCAGTCATCTTGCCATATTCCATAGCCAAACGGAGGAAACGGGAATGAGGAATAGCACCATTGCCATCACCGAAACCGGCAACGCCAGCTTCTGCAAGTTCCATCATTTCAGCCAAACTGTCAGAGCCGAAGCCTTTGCTGTATGCGCCAAGGAATTTCACTTCAAAGTCGTTTGCGCAGCACTGTTCCTTGCCGCCAACATCAAAGCGATTTACCATTGCGGTAAACTTGTCGGCGTCGTCAATGGGATTGGCGGAACTTTCGTAAAGGCCACCGTAGAAGCCGCCCTTACGCATTGCTTCAAAACCGTCTGCGAAGGTGTAGATATCGTCGCGGAGAGGTTCCCTGAAATCAAGGCCCAGGCCGAAGAGTGCAGGCATCACCAAGGCGCCATTGCACTCAACTTCCTTTGCAGGCTTGCTGGAATCCACAGCGAAGCCCTTGGCGCTATCCAGGACCAGCTGGTCACGGGTTTCAAACTTGGAACCATTCCAGAACTTCACATTCTTCAAAACCACATTGGTCAAAGCGTAATCACGATGCTTAAGCGTTTTCATTGTTGCGACCTCCAGCCAAAAGGAAGAGTACTGCCATACGGACTGCAACGCCGTTGGTCACCTGATCGAGAATAACGGAATGTTCACCGTCGGCGATATCGGAATCCAGTTCCACGCCGCGGTTGATGGGACCCGGATGCATGATGATCACCTTGTCCTTGCAGCAAGCGAGCACCTCTTCGGTAATGCCAAAGAAGTTGCGGTATTCGCGGGTGCTGGGGAGAAGAGCGTCGTCCATACGTTCGTTCTGCAGGCGAAGAGCGATAACGGCATCGGCGTCGGCAACAGCCTTCTTTACATCGGTTTCCCAGCTGACGGAGCCCGCCAGTTCGGGATACTGCAGCAGTTCGGTATTGCGGGGAACCAGGGTGCTGGGGCCGCAAAGGGTCACGTGAGCGCCCATGGTGGTCATGCCCCAGATGTTAGAGCGGGCCACGCGGCTATGGCGAATGTCACCGATGATTGCCACCTTCTTGCCTTCGAGAGTGCCAAGTTTTTCTTCGATAGTGAGCATGTCCAGAAGACCCTGGGTAGGATGTTCGTGGGCGCCGTCGCCAGCGTTTACCACAATGGCGTTGCTATGTTCGGCCAGGAACTTGGGAACGCCAGTTCCCTTATGGCGAACCACCACGATATCAATCTTCATGGACTCGATGTTGCGGAGGGTATCCACCAGAGTCTCGCCCTTTTTGACACTGGAGCTTGCAGTGGTGAAGTTCACGGTGTCAGCGGAGAGGCGCTTTTCAGCCAGTTCAAAACTGGTGCGGGTGCGAGTGCTGTTTTCGAAGAACAGGTTCACCACAGTCATGCCGCGAAGGCTAGGGACCTTCTTTACCGGGCGTTCCAAAATTTCACGGAACTGTTTTGCATGGTCCAAAATAGTGCGAATGTCCTGCTTGGACACGCCCTGGAGCCCGAACAAATGCTTGATTTGCAAAGCGCTCACTTTAAGCCTCCACTTCTACGAGAGTAACAGAATTTTCTTGATCAATAGGTTCAATCTTCACGCGGACTTCCTGATTCTGGGCGGTCTCTACGGAGAAGCCCACACAGTCAGGAGCAATGGGAAGTTCGCGATGACCGCGGTCCACGAGAACGCAAAGGCGAATGGCAGCCGGGCGACCAAGATCCAGAATGGCGCGCATGGCAGCCAGAGTGGAGCGGCCCGTATAAAGAACGTCGTCCACCAGAATCACGGTCTTGCCTTCAACAGATGCAGGCATTTCGGTAACACGCATTTCAGTAGAAACATGGTTGCGGTAATGGAAATCGTCGCGGTAGAAAGTAGCGTCCAGGCTTCCGAATTCCACGGAGCCGCCAAACTTAGCGTCCAGACGTTCCTTCAACTTCTTTGCCAGAGGAATACCGCGGCTAGCCATGCCAAGAATGACCAAATCACTGGCTGAGGGATGAATCTTTGCGATTTTTGCAGCCATTTCGTCCAAGGCAAATTCCATGGCCTGGGCGGAAAGCAGTTCACGAATAATCTTGCAGTTGTCTTTCATAATATTAGTAAACAGTGGTTAGTAGACAGTGGTCAGTTTTTCGCGGTTCTGTAATGACATTCTTACCAGCCACTAAACACTAACCACTAATCACTTTTTTCATGAAATTAGCATTTTCGGGAGGTTTTGGCGGTTTTTATAAGAGAATGTGGGGATAAAAGCAATCCAAATCTTTTGACAAAAAGATTTTAAAAGAACCACAAAGACAAACGTTCCAACAAGCATATCTAGTAACTCTTTGAGCTTCAACAAGTTACGTATATATTTGCATTTTCTGGCAAAGTACAGGAATTTCAAAAAAAACACAATATCAAGTTTTTTATGTATATTGCCTAGAAAACAAACTTAAACAGGAGATATTCCATGGCTTTTAATCAGCTGGACAAGCCCCAGGCAGGCGAAACCATCGCCATTATGACCACCAACCACGGCGTGATGAAGCTGCGTCTGTTCCCGGAACGCGTTGGCGAAAGCGCACAGAACTTCATCGACCTTGCAAACCAAGGCAAGTACGATGGCGCTCCCTTCCACCGCATTATCAAGAACTTTATGATCCAGGGTGGCGACTTTACCAACCGTAACGGTACCGGCGGTCACTCCGCTAAGGGTCCTGGCACCACCATCGACGACAAGTACGACGACTGCCTCTCCCACATGCGCGGTGCTCTCAGCTGGGCAAAGACCATGATGCCCAAGTCCATCGGTTCCCAGTTCTTCATCGTCCACGGCGACGACGTCCATTTCCTGGACCATGGCAACCCCAACGTGGGTAACGGCCCCAACGCCGGCTACTCTGTTTTCGGTCAGCTGTACGAAGGCTTCGATGTTCTGGACGAAATCGCAGGCGTAAAGACCGACCGTCGCGACGCTCCTTACGAAGACGTGATCATCGAATCCGTGAAGATCGAAAAGGCTTAATAGCCATGAGCTCTGAGCTTTGAGCCGTGAGCTATTCAAGAATATGCCAAAGGAACGCAGGGTGAAACCTGCGTTTTTTTTCGCTTTCACCTATTGTTTTTTCTCATAATTCGTAATTCATAATTCATAATTGCAAAAAAATCTTTGATTTTTTAGCCGTCACCCTTGACAAAGAGCAAATAAATTTCAATATTTGGCGTACCCTAATGGGGTTATAGCTCAGTTGGTAGAGCGCCTGCATGGCATGCAGGAGGTCAGGAGTTCGACTCTCCTTAGCTCCACTAAAAGACTCGCATCAATGCGGGTCTTTTTTATTTCCTGAACCGATTTTGTATTCTTTACAACGCTTGTTCATTTATTGCCCTTCTTCAACCTTGAGCCGATTGTAAGTATTTTGTATTTTTCATTTCGGAAATTAGAGGAGCTAGAAATGAACAAGGTTTGGAATTCCTTTTCTAAGATTCTTTTAGGCAGTTTCGTAGCCTTATCCGCAAATGTTTTCGCTGAAGAATGCGACGAAGCCACCATGGATGCCTTCGCTTACGAAGACTGCGTCAAGGCCAATGGCGGAGCCGTTATCGACCAGACAAATTTCGGCAGCGAAGCTCCCGAAGCAAAGGTTCCCGTTCCTGCAGAACAGATCTATTCTCCCTTTGGCAAGGATGCCTACCTGACCTCCTCCTTCGGCGAGAACCGTGGTACCCGCTACCATGCCGGTTTAGACTACTCCACCCAAATGGAAGAAGGCTGGCCCATCTACGCACCTGAAAACGGCGTAGTCAAGGAAATCCGCGTCTCCCCCTTCGGATACGGCAAGGTAATGTTCTTCCAAGGCAACAGCGGAAAGACCTGGGTTTTCGCACACCAAAGCAGCTTTGGCGTCTTGGATGATGCAGTAATGCGCCAGCAGTACGCCACCAAGAAAAACGACGTCACCATCAAACCCGGCAAGGCCTACAAGAAAGGCGACACCCTGACATTTTCGGGCAGTTCCGGAATCGGCAATCCTCACCTGCATCTTGAAGTGCGCCTGGACAACGACCGTGTCATCAACCCCCGTTTAATGAACACCGCCGTCTCTGACAGCATCGCACCCCAGGTGTTGGCAGCTGCTGTATGGCAGGGCAACGAACTTGCCTTTACCTCCCAAGAAGCCTTGAACAAGGGTTGCGTTGTCACACCAGTCAAAAACGAATTCTCCCTGAATTTGGCAATCAAGATGGTGGACTATAGCCGCGAACCCAAGGACAATCCCATGTCCGTCCGCCGCATAACAGTCTGGCGCTACGACGAAAAGGTTTTCGACCAAAAGCTCGATACCTTGCGCTTCAGCACCCAAGCCAAGATTCGCGACCAGCTCCTTTGGGCTGAAGAAGCGGACACCGCCGGCGACTGGCATGTTATCGAAGCAAAGATTGCCCCACTTTCCACCTACACCATGGAAGTGGAAGACTACAACGGCAACGTAACAACAAAGAAGTTCAGTTTCCATCCCAAGTGCAAGGGCAATGTGGACCTGCAGATGACCAAGGTTCAGACCTCACCCCTGTTCACTTACCTGAGTCGCCCCATGCTGGACTTGTTCCGTTGCGAAAACGGAATGAAGTTCTCCGCCATGAAGAAGGATGAAGTACTTTCCGAGGATCTCTGCAGCGTGTTCAACCACAAGCCGGTTCTCGTGGGTAAGATCATGGAAACCTTCCCCGAAATGACAGGCATCCGTTATGTGGCTGACGCAGCCGCCACAGGAGACGGCAAGGCCGTTGACGAAATGATCGAAGTATTCGGCTACGGTCGCTATCAATCCAGCGTAAACTGGAACACCACCCTAGGCGATACCAAGATTAGCCAAAAGATTTCCGGCATCGCAGCAGCAAAGGATTCCGCAATTCGCGTTCTCGCCATTACAAAGACCCATACCGACAGTCTTGATTTCATTGAATTCCACCCTAAGGGAATGCAGTTGAAAAACTGGAATGTTTGCATCGAGAACAGCGACAACAACGCACCTCTCTACTGGCTTGGCGAAACCAGCCGCAACTGGTTTATCTTTAGCAAGCAGACCAAGGGCAAGAACCGTTGCGCTAGCACCAACGAACTTCGCGACATCGCAAACATCGACAATCCGGATGCGCCTACGCTTGGTTTCCCCTACTGGGACAACATGATGATCGGAGGAGTCCGTCAGCCCGCACTGAAGGTGCCTATGATGTTCAAGTACGACGGCGTTGCCGACGGTAACGCAATCACGGTAAAAGCCAAGGGCAAGTGGATCGCCGCGGAATACGATTCTGAGCCCCGCGAAATCATCATCGAAGGCGAAAGGGTTCCGGACGCTGGCGAAGAAATGACCATCCAGATTGTGGACGAAGCCGGCCACAAAGTCTCCTACGACATTACAGTGCCTGAGATGTAGCTGACTGCAGTGCCGATGTAACAAACCGCGCCGATTTAATTCAAAACAAAAAAATCCTGCGAGAAAATCGCAGGATTTTTTTTGCTAAGGGAGATCCCGGACCAAGTCCGGGATGACAGCCTTGATAGGGCCGGGATGACATCTAACGGTATTACTTTGCAGCAGCGGTCAACAACTTTGTAATGGCGCTGACATATTCTGCCGGGTTGGGCAGCGGGCTACCTTCAGCAAGCAGAGCCTGGCCGTAGAGAGCCTTGGGCCAGTCACCCAGATCTTCCTTGGCTTCTGCCTTAGCCTTCAGCATTTCGCAGATGGGGTGCGTCGGGTTGATTTCCAGAATGCGCTTGGACTTAGGCACGTTAGCCTGGCCCATAGCCTTCATCATGCGTTCCATCTGAGCGCTCATGGCGTCATCGCTGGTAACGAGACAGCAGGGGCTGTCCTTCAGGCGGCTGGACACGCGGACTTCCTTGATGTCTTCGTCCAGAACCTTCT
>JAKSIE010000091.1 GCA_024398995.1 Fibrobacter sp. | reverse complement strand
AGGTCGTCAAGGTTGACGGCGACCGCAACCTGATCTTCGTCCGCGGCGCAGTTCCCGGTGCGAAGAACAGCATTATCGTGGTGAGGAAAGACTAATGGCTAGTGCAAAGTTTTTCGCCGCATCTGGCGATTTCCAGAAAGATATTCAGCTCCCCGCATTGTTCGATGAAGAAGTGAACAAGGTTTGCATGTATTTGCACATCAAGGCTATCCTCAACAACAATCGTCAGGGCACAGCTCAGACCAAGAACAAGTCCTCCGTCTCCGGCGGTGGTCAGAAGCCTTGGAAGCAGAAGGGCACAGGTCGTGCTCGTTCTGGTCAGAACACCTCTGCTGTGTGGGTTCGTGGTGCTAAGGCTCACGGTCCTAAGTCTCATGACTATTTCGAAAAAGTGAACAAGAAGGTCAAGAAGATCGCTTTCCATTCCGCTTTGGCTGACAAGGCTCAGGAAGGTAAGGTCCTCGTGTTCGAAGCTCTCAGCTTCGCCGCTCCGAAGACCAAGGATCTCCTCGCCGTTCTCACCAAGTCTGGTGTGGAACAGCGCAATGTCCTCTTCATTGTTAGTGAAAAGGATCAGAACTTGTATCTGTCCTCCAACAACATTCCTTGGTGCCGTTGCGCTCGCGTTGAAGACGTCAACACCTATGATGTTGTTCGCGCAAACAATGTCGTCATCTCTCAAGCCGCTCTCAGCGAACTTGAAGGAGGCCGCTAATGAAAGAGATTCGCGAAATCCTCGTCGCTCCCCATGTAACTGAAGATACCACCAAGAATATGGTGAATCCGAAGACTGGTGTGCGCAAGTATGTATTCAAGGTTGCAATGGACGCCAGTAAAGACGAAATCAAGGCCGCTATCGAAAAGCGCTTTGAAGTCAAGGTTTCTAAGGTCAATACTTTGATCAACCGCGGTAAGATCAAGCGCGTGCGCATGGTCGCCGGTAAGAAACCCAACTGGAAGAAGGCCTATATCACACTTAAGGCCGGGCAAAAGATTGCCGAGTTCGAAGGAGTATAACCATGGGTCTGAAATCTTATCGCCCTCTTACCCCGACGCTGCGCTACAAGCAGATTGGTGACCGCAAGGAAATCACTGCTCAGAAGCCGTACAAGCCTCTTACCGAAGGTATCAAGAGCAGCTCCGGCCGCAACAACGTTGGTGAAATCACCTCCCGCCGTCGCGGTGGTGGTCACAAGAAGTTGTATCGTCTCATCGATTTCAAGCGTCAGTTTGCTGGTATCCCCTGCACTGTCGAAACAATCGAATACGATCCGAATCGTTCCGCACGTATCGCTCTCGTCAAGTACGAAAACGGTAAGCATGCCTACATCATCGCTCCTGCCGAAATCAAGGTTGGCGATGTGCTGAATTCCGGTGAAGGTGCCGAATTCCGCGTAGGTAACGCTCTTCCCATTCGCGATATTCCGCTGAACACCATTATCCACAATATCGAACTGAAGGCCGGCAAGGGTGCTCAGCTCGCTCGTTCCGCTGGCGCTGGTGCTGAACTGGTTGCTAAGGATGGCAAGCTTTGCCAAGTCCGTCTTCCGAGTGGCGAAGTTCGCCTCATCTCTGAAGATTGCCTCGCCGTTGTGGGTCAGGTATCTAACATCGATCACATGAACGAATCTTCGGGTTCCGCTGGCCGTTCTCGCTGGCTCGGTACTCGTCCTTCTGTCCGCGGTGTCGTCATGAACCCTGTGGATCACCCCCTTGGTGGTGGTGAAGGACGTACCTCTGGTGGTCGTCATCCTTGCTCTCCTTGGGGTAAGAACTCTAAGGGTGCAAAAACTCGTAACAATAAGCGTACCGATAAGTATATCGTACGTCGTCGTCAGAAGAGGGCCTAATTCATGTCGAGATCCCTTAAGAAAGGTGCGTTCGTGGATTCCCACGTTCTCAGCAAAGCCCAGGCAATGGCTAGCTCCGACAAGAAGCAGCCTATCAAGACCTGGTCCCGTCGTTCCACCATCATTCCTGATATGGTCGGACTTACCTTCTCCGTGTACAACGGAAAGCAGTTCATCCCTGTCTATGTGTCCGAAAACATGGTCGGCCACAAGCTCGGTGAATTCTCTATGACCCGTACTTTCAAGGGTCATCGTAAGGCCGAATCTCCTGCTGGAGGCAAATAATGGAAGCTGTAGCTAAAGTGAAAAACGTCCGTTACGGTGTTCGCAAGCTGCGTCGCGTTGTCGACCTGGTTCGCGGCAAGTCCGTGGATGAAGCATTCGCAATGCTCTCCATCCTTCACACGCAGACCAAGGGTGCTCCCTTCGTAGAGAACGCTCTCAAGTCCGCTGTGGCAAACTTCAAGCAGAAATCCGCTGCTCCGGTGACTGCCGAAGAATTGGTGATCAAGACCATCACTGCCGACGGCGCTACCATCATGAAGCGTATTCACCCCCGTTCTCAGGGCCGTGCTTTCCGTATCGAAAAGCCGCTCTCTCACCTCACAGTCGTTGTGGCCAACAAGGAGAAATAACAATGGGTCAGAAAACTCATCCGAATGGTCTTCGTCTTGGCGTTATCCGCGGCTGGGATTCCAAGTGGTATGCCGAAGACAAGTTTGCAGATCTTCTCTATGAAGATCTGGTGCTCCGTCGCTACTTGATGAAGCGTTTTGAACATGCCTCCCTCTCCAAGGTTGGCATCGAACGCACCGTCAAGAAGGTGAACGTGAACCTCTTTACCGCCCGCCCGGGTATCGTTATCGGTAAGAAGGGCGAAGAATTGGAACGCTTGAAGGGCGAACTCCAGTTCCTCACTGGTAAAGAAATCTATATTAGCGTCCACGAAATCAAGCGTCCGGAAACGGATGCCAAGTTGGTCGCTGAAAACATCGCTCGCCAGCTGGAAAAGCGTATTTCTTTCCGCCGCGCTATGAAGCGCGCCATCCAGAGCGCAATGCGCATGGGTGTGGAAGGAATCAAGGTGCAGTGCGGTGGCCGCCTCGGTGGTGCCGAAATTGCCCGCGTTGAGAAGTTTGCTGAAGGCCGCGTGCCTCTGCACACTCTCCGTGCTGACATCGATTATGCAACAGCAATCGCTAAGACCGTTTATGGTGCCATCGGTATCAAGGTGTGGATCATGCACGGTGAAAAGATTGGTAAAGACGTCATGTCTGACAACAAGAGAGAGAAGTAATTATGCTGAGTCCTAAAAGAACATTACATCGTAAGCAGATGAAAGGCCGCATGAAGGGCGTCGCCTCCCGCGGTAACTTCATGGCCTTCGGCGAATTTGGCATTCAGGCTCTTGAAAAGTGCTGGCTGACGGCTCGCCAATTGGAAGCTGCCCGTATCGCTATGACTCGTAAGATCAAGCGTGGTGGTCGCGTGTGGATCCGCGTATTCCCCGACAAACCTGTTACTCGCCATCCTGCTGAAGCTCGTATGGGTAAGGGTAAGGGCGCCGTGGAATTCTGGGCAGCCGTGATTCTCCCAGGCCGCATCCTTTTTGAAATGGGTGGTGTAGAACGTGAACTTGCCATGGAAGCTCTCCATGTGGCAGCTCAGAAGCTCCCGCTCAAGTGTAAAATCATCGAAGAATCGGAGATCTAATGAAAGCACGTGAATTGAAAGAACTGGATGTAAAACAGCTCGAAGAGAAACTGGCTCAGTTGAATCTCGATTTGTTCAATTACCGTATGACTGCGAAGCTCGGTAATTTGGAAAAACCCTCTTCGATCCAGGCTGCCCGCAAGGACATCGCCCGTATCAAGACCATCCTAACCGAAAAGGCCAAGGCATAAGCCGGGCAGGAGCAGGAAATGGATAGAAACCTTCGTAAGGTCAAGCAGGGCATTGTTTCATCTGACAAGATGGACAAGACTATCACGGTTGTCGTTGAGAACCGTAAGCGTCACCCTATGTACAACAAAATCATGACTACAACTAAGAAGCTCAAGGCTCACGATGAAAAGAATGAAGCCGGTGAAGGCGACTTGGTTGAAATCATGGAAACTCGTCCCCTCTCTGCAACCAAGCGCTGGCGCCTGGTTCGCATTGTGGAAAAGAAGAAGTAAACTCCTGGAGTAAGGCGAATATGATTCAAGAAGAAACCAGACTCGTCGTGGCCGATAACAGTGGTGCCAAGGAAGTCGCCTGCATCCGTGTTTTGGGTGGCACAAACCGTCGCTATGCTAGCATCGGTGATGTCATCAAGGTAGCCGTTAAAGACGCTATCCCCCAGAGCAAGGTGAAGAAGGGTTCCGTGGCCGACGCTGTCGTCGTGCGCACTCGTAAAGAAATCGCTCGTCCGGATGGAACGTTCATTCGTTTCTCGGACAACGCTGTGGTTCTCATCACTAAGGATGGCGAACCCCGTGGAACCCGTATTTTTGGCCCCGTGGCTCGTGAGCTCCGTGACAAGAAATACATGAAAATCATCTCCCTCGCACCTGAGGTTCTCTAATGGCTAACATCAAGAAGAATGACAACGTCAAGGTGATTTCCGGCGCCCATAAAGGCAAGACCGGCACCGTGATTAGCGTCAAGGCCGGCAAGGTGACTGTTTCGGGCGTTAACGTCTGCAAGCGTCATGAAAAGCCGAGCCAGACCAATCAAACTGGCGGCATCATTGAGAAGGAATTGCCCATCGACATTTCCAACGTGATGCTCCTCGAAGGCAACACCCCGGTTCGTACCCGCATCGTTCGCGAAAAGGGTAAGAAGGGCGTTCGCACCAGTGTTAAGACTGGAAAGGCTGTGTAAGGTAAAACAATGAATCAGATGAAGCAATTTTATCTCGAAAAAGTCGTTCCGGCCTTGCAAGCAAAATTTGCCTACAAGAACGTAATGGAAATTCCACGTCTCCAGAAGATCGTGGTGAACATGGGCGTTGGCGCCGCTGCCCAGAATCGCAAGATTCTCGACGAAGCTGCCGATACTCTCACTGCCATTACCGGTCAGAAGGCTGTAGTTACCACCGCGAAGAAAGCTATCGCTAACTTCCATCTCCGTGAAGGCCTCGGCATTGGCGCCAAGGTTACCCTCCATGGCGACAACATGTGGGACTTCCTTTTCCGTTTCATCAACATCAACCTTCCGCGTGTTCGTGACTTCCGTGGTCTCGCTCGCCGTGGCTTTGATGGAATGGGTAATTTCACCTTGGGCATCAAGGAACAGACAATCTTCGTCGAAATCGATATCGACAAGATTTCTCGTACATTCGGTATGGACATCTCCTTTGTGACTTCCGCTAAGACGGATGACGAAGGCCGTGCCCTTCTCGAAGAACTTGGACTCCCCTTCCGTAAGTAAGGTAATACCATGGCAAGCAGAAGAATGATTGAAAAATGCAAGCGTACTCCGAAGTATACCGTTCGTGGGTACAACCGTTGCAAGCGTTGCGGTAGGCCGCACGCCTTTATGCGCCGCTTTGGCCTTTGCCGTATTTGCTTCCGCGAAATGGCACTCGCCGGCGAAATCCCCGGTATCACTAAGTCGTCTTGGTAAGGAGAGTATACTCATGGCAATGACAGATCCTATCGCCGATATGCTCACCCGTATCCGCAATGCCTCTACGGCAAAGCTCCCCGTGGTGGACATTCCTGCCAGCAACCTGAAGCGTGAAATCGCTCGCGTTCTGCAGGAAAAAGGTTTCATCAAGAAGTTCGTCGTCGTGGATGACGGCAAGCAGGGTCTTCTCAAGATTTTGCTCCGCTACACGAAGGGCGCTTCTGCAATCCAAGGCATCCAGCGTGTTTCTACACCGGGTCTTCGTCACTATGTTGACGCTTCCAAGCTCCCGCGTGTGCGCAATGGCCTCGGCTTTGCAATCATCTCCACATCTAAAGGTGTCATGACCGACCACGAAGCCCGCGAACAGAAGGTGGGTGGCGAAGTCATCGCAAAGGTATGGTAAAGATGTCCCGTATCGGAAAAGCTATTATCAATATCCCGGCTGGCGTTAAGGTCGCCGTCAATGGTCAAAATATCAAGGTTGAAGGCCCGAAGGGCAAGCTCGAAACGACAGTTCATGAACTGATCTCCATCAAGCTCGAAGGCGACAAGCTTTCCTTCACCCGTCCGAACGACGAAAAGTTCACCCGCGCTATGCACGGTACCACTCGCGCTCTCGTCAACAACATGGTTGAAGGCGTGACCAAGGGCTTCCAGAAGACTCTGGAAATCGTTGGTGTGGGTTATCGTGTGGAACAGAAGGGCAAGGACTTGAACCTCGTTCTCGGTTTCTCTCATCCGGTGATCTTCAAGGCTCCCGAGGGTGTTGAACTCAAGGCTGTCGATCCGCTGAAGATTACTATTTCGGGTATCGATAAACAGAAAGTCGGCCAGGCTGCTGCGGAAATTCGCAAGTACCGTCGTCCTGAACCTTATAAGGGCAAGGGTGTGAAGTACGAAGGCGAAATTGTCCGTCGTAAGCAAGGTAAGAAGACAGGTAAATAAGGGTAAACTATGACTGCAATTGCTAAGAAAAGAATCCAGTCCAGAATCGCACGCCATGCTCGCGTACGCAAGTCTGTTGTCGGAACTGCAGAATGCCCTCGTTTGGCTGTTCGCCGTTCCTTGTCTCACATGGTCGCCCAGATTATTGATGACGAAAACAACAAGTCTATCGCTCAGGTCGCAACAACTGCCAAGGAATTCCAGGGCAAGTTCGGCGAAATGACGAAGACTGAACAGGCCAAGCAGCTTGGCCTCCAGGTTGCCGAAGTCGCAAAGTCCAAGGGCATTGAATCCGTGGTCTTCGACCGCGGCGGTTACATCTATCACGGTCGCGTTCAGGCTCTCGCTGAGGGAGCTCGTGAAGGCGGACTCAAATTCTAGTGAGGTACACTTTGGAACGCGAAGCTCAAGTTTCTGAATTTGAAGACAAGGTTGTACACATCAACCGTTGCGCAAAGACCGTCAAGGGCGGTCGTCGTATGTCCTTCTCCGCTCTCGTTGTCGTTGGCAACAAGAATGGCAAGATCGGTGTTGGTCTCGGCAAGGCTAAGGAAGTTTCCGAAGCTATCCGTAAGGGTACCGAAGCTGCCCAGCGCAACTTGGTCGAAGTTCGTCTTTTGGACGGCACCATTCCGCACGACATCGAAGTGAAGGCCGGTTCTACCCGTCTTCTTCTCATGCCGGCTGCTCCTGGTACTGGTGTTATCGCCGGTGCTGCTGCCCGTGCTGTTCTCGAACTCGCCGGTGTGCGCAACATCCTCACGAAGATTCACGGCTCCTCCAATCCGAGCACGGTCGTCCGCGCTTGCCTTGAAGGCCTGCTTTCTCAGAAGAATAAACAGGACTGCGCTGAAATGCGCGGCTTTAACGCCTAAGGGGTAATACAATGAAGAAAGTTCGTATTACTTTGATCAAGGGTACTGTCCGTCGTCTCCCGGTGCACCGCGCTAACGTGGCTGCTCTCGGTCTCCGCAAGATCGGACAAACTGTTGAACATAATCTGACCCCAGCCATCCAGGGCATGATCAATGCCGTGGCCGACATGGTCAAGGTCGAGGAGATCTAAGATGGAACTCAATACTCTCAATCCTGGCAAGGCCAAGGTCGTCAAGCGCAAGCGCATCGGCCGTGGTCCTGGTTCCGGTTGGGGCACTACTGCTGGCCGTGGCCAGAAGGGTGCCGGCGCTCGTAAGAGTGCTAAGGCCGGTCGTGTCGCTTTTGAAGGCGGCCAGATGCCTATTCATCGCCGCATCCCGAAGCGTGGCTTCAAACATGCTGGCATTGAATTCCAGATCGTGAACCTGAAGAAGCTCGCCGCTTGCAGCGTGACCGAGTTTGACGCAAAGGTTCTCGTTGATCAGGGTTTCATCCGCAATGTGGAACAACCGGTCAAGATCCTCGCATTTGGTTCTATTGACAAGGCTATCACTGTAAAAGTTGACGCTATCAGCGAGAAGGCAAAGGCTGCCATCGAAGCTGCTGGCGGAAAAGTCGAGATCGTCTAATGGAAGCTCTCAAGAAAGCTATCGATGCGTTCGTCAATGCCTTCAAGATAGAGGACTTGCGTAAGAAGTTGCTCTTCACGCTTGCCATCCTCGTCGTGTTCCGCATTGGCGCTCACATCACCATCCCCGGAGTGAATTCCGCCGTTTTGGGGGAATACTTCCGTAACTCCAACAACCTGTTCGGCTTGTACGACTCGTTCACCGGTGGTGCCTTTGCTAAAGCAACCATCTTTGCTCTGGGTATCATGCCGTACATTAGTGCGAGCATTATCATTCAGTTGATGGGCTCCGTCATCCCCGCCATCCAGATGTTGCAGAAGGAAGGCCAGGAAGGGCGCGCCAAGCTGAATCAGTACACTCGTTACTTTACGGTGGCTTTGTCCGCCTTGCAGGGGTGGGGCATTTCTGTGTGGCTTTCCTCCCTCAAGGTTTCCACCGCTGCTGGTAATGTCTCTGTTTTGGCAGAAGACTTCTCCAGTGGTCTCGGGAACGTTGGGTTCCGTTTACTTGCTACCTTGACCTTCACTGCAGGTACCGTCTTCGTGATGTACCTGGGCGAACAGATTACTTCGCACGGTGTGGGCAATGGTATTTCTCTTATTATCTTCGCCGGTATCGTCGGCAGCCTCCCAAGGGCTGTCCTTGCAGACGTGGAAATGTTGAAGGAAGGCATCCAGCCTTTGGCTATGGAAGTATTCATCCTCGCCATTGTGCTTGTGATTGTCGGATTCATCGTTTTCGTGGAGCAAGCGAACCGTCGCATTCCACTCCAAAGTCCTCGTCGGACAGTTGGGAATAAGGTTATGGGTGGTCAGTCCAGCTATTTGCCCTTCAAGGTGAATACCGCTAACGTGATCCCCGTGATTTTCGCAAGCTGCATCATGTTCATTCCAGCAATGATTGCATCTTGGTTCCCAAATGTTA
>JAKSIE010000090.1 GCA_024398995.1 Fibrobacter sp. | reverse complement strand
CTAGCGACATCAAGAAGAGCAAGGACACCAACTGGAACCGCCTAAAAGCCTGGCTGGTGGCCCATCAGATGCTCAGCAAGTACAATTCATCTCTCTAAACGAAAAAAGCGACCCTCGGGCCGCTTTTTTTACTGGATCCATCGCTATTCAGGATGACGTATTCCTATTCCCCAATTACAAACTGCACATATAGGCGCAGCAGCGTGTCGCCCCATAGGTAAATGACGGGAGCGGCAATGGCAAGGAAAGGCCCAAAGGGAATCTGACCCGGAGCGTCGGCGGAATCATCCACAGAAGCCTTTTCTGCAACCTTCTCCTGGATCTTGGCGTAAGGAATCATCACAATAATGCCGATAACAGCGGCAATCACAAGAATCATGGCGGCAGATTGCCATCCCATGAGGGCTCCATAACCCGCCAAAAGCTTTACATCCCCAAAGCCCATGGCATCTTTCTTAAACACCTTGCTTGCAATAAAGCCCAGAAGCCAAAGGCCACCACCCGCAGCAACCGCACCAATCAAGCTCTGGAGCGGGGTAATTCCGCCAGGAATCAAGGAAATCAAGAGGCCCGCCACAATGCCGCCAACGCTCATGGAATCAGGAATTAGTTTGTACTTAAAATCCACTACGCATACCGGGTAGGCCCCCAGCAGAAGCCAGAACATGGCAAGGCCATCGGCCCACACCGCGGGCGCCATCACCGGGGCGCTGAAAAGTTCAGGAACCACGGCGCCATAGTTCACCGCCACCGCAGCAAAAAGGGCCAAGGCACCCAATAAACCACACAAAGCCTCCCCTATAGGGTAGATGATGTTCAAAGGCTTATGACAGCAAGCTGTTTTTCCTCGCAAAATGAACCAGCCAATGACCGGCAAGTTCAGGTAAATCGGGATATGCTTCTTGCACAAGGGGCAGTGGGATGGGGGATTTATGAGAGAAATCCCCCTAGGCATACGGTACACAATCACGTTGTAAAAACTGCCAACGCAGGCGCCAAAAATGAAAAAGACAATCAACCAATACCAAAGCGGGATTAGTTCCATAAAAAGCCTCCATCGGTGCAAGAAATCACACCGGAATCGTAAAGAAAAAGATAAATTATAATATGTAAAAGTATGTTCGTTTTTTTGACCAATTTATGGTCAAATCGTTTTGGAGAGGACTATACCATGCGCGTAAAAAGTCTAATTGGATTATTTATGGCAGCAACGGCTTTGCTGTTCCTGGACAGCTGTTCCAGGGAATCTCCGTTAAAGGAAAATGTCGGTCTAAAAAACAACCACTCTAGAGTGTTCTCCTCTCGTGAGCCCTTTGAGGATCCCCAGGCATTCATCGATGCCATGGCAAACACTCCCGTGGACTCCACCGATACCATTCCAGACACCCTGACAGTCACCGTAAATGACTCCATTTACCTGATTGGCGTGCTGCCTCGATTCGTAGACAAGATCTACTTGTTCCAGTGGACCATGATCGAAGGCAAGGACACCGCCGAAATCAAGGGCGACAACGCAACGCCCTTTGCCTGGGCATATTCTAAGCCCGGTGTTTACTACCCCCTGTTCGTTGCAGTTGACGGCAACAACGCAACCGACACCGCGGGCACAGGAACCAAGCGCACTTACATCAGGGTCATCGATACCAAGCCCAAACTTAGTGTACCCAAGGACACCCTATGGACCAAGCATGACGGTGACATCACCTTCCCCATTTTGGCAACGGACTCCTTTGGCACCATCACCAGCGTAAAGATCGACCTGGACGCTAGCGGCAAGAACAAGCCCAAGGAATGGGATTTTACAAAAGAAAAGGATTCCCTTTACCTGACCATCGAACACAACGAAGATTACATTGACTCCCTGGGTAACCAGATGATTTACGTCATCGTAGAAGACGATGACGGCAATGAAGCCCTGGACAGTGTGTATCTGCATTACAACAGACTGCCCTCCCTCAAGATAGTCTCCCCCCTGGATGGTTCTCGCCATAGCAACAAGGAACGTTTCTACTTCTACTACGAAAGCGAAGATGAAGACAATCCCCAGGATTTACGATTCTACATCTACGCGCAGGTTTCCAAAAACGGCAAGCCTCCTACCAAGGCATTTACCTCCTCAGAACTTATTGCAAAAGGCATCACCTCAAACATTTTTGAGCCGACCACCCCAGACGGTAGAAACGTCATTACTCTGGTGGATCAGCCCAACACCGAAATCACCGGACGCGTTTACTGGGACATGTACGTTACCGACGGCTACGACATCGTACGTATGGATCGTATCCCATTAACCGACAGTACCAGCCGCCCCTGGAACTTCTACCTTGGCGACCTGAGTTCTACCCAAGGCACCTTCTACGGCGTTGCAAAGTACGAAGGCCGCGACAACCACGCAGGCATACGAATTGAATTCAACAACGGCAGCAAAATCTTTGACGGTTTTACCGACAAGGACGGTAACTACACCATCAAGGCCGATTATGGTCCCTACGAAGTCCGTGCAAGTTCCGATACCGTTCGCGAATACCAGCACGCCTTCCAGTATGATTTGTTCATTGAATCCGGAGCAACCATCAAGGTAGACGACCTTATCTTGAAAGACACCTTATCTCCTGTAGTGACCATTACAGACGTGGACACCTTCACCGTCCGCAACACCACTTTGAACATCTACGCTAGAGACTTGGCCTCCCGCCTTGCATCCGTAACGGCAAAGTTCGAAGGCGAGGAAAAGGACCTGAACTGCACCAAGACCGACGAAGACGCTATTTACAACTGTAAGCTAGATCTGGAAAACCTGACCGACGGCAAGTACATCTGGGAAGCCACCGCCAAGGACAATGCAGGCAATGTCACTTCTATCAAGGATACGTTCTACGTCGAAGCAACAACCATTGATCTCAAGGTGAACGGTAAAAAGAAACAGCTTATCGGCGAGACCTCCAAATTGACCTTTGATGTTTCCGTATGCAATGCTTTGCCCGCCGCAGACTCTGTTACCTGGACTGCGGAAATGGACGGCAAGTCGATCAGCGAAAAAACAAAGCTGGACGAAGATGGCAACGGCACACTTGAATTAACCTACAGTGATATCGACGCCTACACCGAAGAAAACAAAGACTACATTATGACCGTTACCTACGCAAGTAACGGAGTGAACATCAGTACCCAAGTGAAGTTCGGTAAGCTAAGCAACAAGCCCACTATCTACTTTACCGAGCCCGGCTTTGAAACCAGCGTTACCATGAACGACGCCGTCGAATTCAAGGCATCGGCCTTCCCCGGCAATTCCAGCACCAAGATTACTGTAAGCTGGGACTGCGGCACAAATTTGGCATCCGGCTTCACCTGCCCTGCAGCCAAGGACTACACTTCCGAAGCCACCGACATCACTGCAAGTCTCGGATTCAAGGACCTTGGCGACCACAAGGTTATCGTGAGCGTTCTCGGAGATGACGGACAAAAGTCCTACGATACCGTAGTCGTTAAGGTTATTAACGACAAGCCCGTTATCACGGCATCTGCAAACAGCAGCGAATACAAGATCAATGCAAAAGTAGATGTCAAGGTTTCTGGAAGCGACAAGTACGGAACCATCAATGAAATCCGTTGGGGCTGTTCTGACGGCAACATTGAAATGGTAAAGAACGACAATTCCAAGATCCTGACCACCCCTGCAAAGAGCATCAGCGACTACGCCATTACGCTGAACATGCCGAACATTGAATCCGACGATTACCGTTGCTTGATTACCGCCATCGATGATGACGGCGAAGAAGGCCGCGACACGTTGACATTCAAGGTACTCAAGGATCCTCCCACCATTACCCTGAAAACCCACTCCGACACTGTAAAGATCAACAGCCAGCAGAAAGTTGTAGCCACCGCCTACGACGCCCTGGGCAAGATTACCCAGTACGAAATCGCCTGCGGAAACAACCTGAAGAATCTGCCGGATTGGATCAAGATGTCCAAGAGCGACACCACCGTGACAATGCCTTTCGAAGCAACGACCTACTACTGCGTTGTGCAAGTCACTGACGACGACAACAACACCGCCCGCGACACAGCCACCTACACGGTCCTTGTGGGTAGGCCAATTGTTACCGCATCCGTGAACTACAAAACCGTAACCATCAAGGACGTTGTCGAACTGAACGCTCACGCCGTAGACTCCTTGGGTTCCATCGTCAAGTACGAATGGGGCTGCGGTTCTAGTTCCACGGCAAACATTAACTTCACTTACAGCTCCACCACAACGCCTAAGACCAACATGACCATGCCCAGCAAGGCTGACGATCATTACCTATGTATCGCCAAGGTCACCGACGACGATGGCAATGACGCCAAGGATACTGTAGAAATCAAGGTGATTCTTGCGCCGCCTATGGTCAAGGTCGAAAACAAGTCCATGACCATCCGCGAAGGCTTCAACATCGCACTTAACGCAAGCGCAAGCGACAACAACGGTCTACCATCTGATCCGGGTGAGATCGTCAAGCGCGAATGGAGCTGCGCACTGCCCGATAGAATTTCCAACAACTGGAAGACCGTCAGCGTGTACGATACCGTTTGGAAGGCTCCCGCGGCAAACGCAAACTTCATCTGCGTAGCTCGAGCAACCGACAACGACGGCAACACCGCAACGGACACCACCACCTTCAAGTTCACTAACGAAACACCCAAGATTTGGGTTACCAGCGAATTGATTTACTTGAACGAAGGTGACGGATTTACTCTGGATGCAAAGGTGGACTCCGCATGGCAGGGCATCAACTGGTTCAGCTGGGAATGCATTGACCAGGCTACCGGCAAGAGCATGGAAAAGTCCGTTCCGGAATACGACTACAATGCCAACGGCAAGTCCTTCGCCATCTACAAGGACTCTAGCTACTCCGAGCAGGGCAAGAATATGTACTGCATTGTTTCTGCAGAAGAAAAGAGCACCAGGGACGTTCTCAAGGACACCACCGAAGTCCGCATCATGAAGTATTATCCCAAGGGCATCATCTCCGCCGCAGACACCGTATTCCTGTGGAGTGGCGACAATGCCTTGCCCGTGGAATCCAGATTCTTCCACGACCAGACCTGGGGTGGTTTCTGTTCTACACCTGGTGATCTGGGCGCAACCAAAAAGGATCTCTACAGTTTCTCCTGGAACTTCAGTTCTGTGGACAACTACTTCTACGAAGGTCCCACCGACGGTTCCTTGGACACCACCATCGCAGAAGTCCATACCGCATTGATTCGTCCTAGCGAAGAAGGCTCTATGACCATCGGACTTGCCTACCTTGACAGTACCGTAGAAGCAGGCGAATCAATTTCTCCTAGCTTTAAAAAGCGCCATAGCGCAGACACCGTGTACAGAACAGTCTATTTCAAGAAGGCTTGGCAGAATCTTGCACAGGATACCGTAGTTGAAACAGCCCTTTCCAACGTGCCAGTGGGATTCACCCTCATTGGTGACAAGCCTGCAACCGCATACTTGTCCGGCAAGAATACCGTGAAGGTTTCCACCTACAATGGTAGCAGCTGGAGCAAGCTGGATGAGTTCTCCACCACCGACTCCGTAACAGCAATTCAGTTGGTTTCCGACGGTAAGGACCTGTATGTAGGCGCCTTGACCACCGGTAAAGACTTTGTTGTAAAGAAGTCCACCGGCGGCACCTCCGCATTGAATACCGGTTCTACCATTCAAAACGTCGCTGAACCCAAGATGACATTCAGCGCCGAAGGCAAGCCTGTCATCGCGTACATCAACACCGCAAGCAGCAACAGGGGTTACCTCGCCTATCTGAGTGGTTCCAACTGGACCTCCGTCAGCGTGATTGCAAACGCTCTTCGCGAAATCAACGTTCAGGCAACCAGCGACGGCAAACTCGTCTTTGTAGGCGTAGGCAACAATTCCGACTACACAGGCTATGTGGCTATGCTGAGCAACAGCTACGCCTCTCTGCAAGCAGCAACCTCCATCGGCAAAGACTACGGTTCCATCAGTTTGGCAGTAGAAGGCAATGACGTCTATATGGCCTACATGAACCGCGACACCGACAAGTACGGCGCAAGCTTCAAGAAGGGTACCATTGAAAACAAAAGCATCAAATGGAGCAATGCCACCCAGATCTTTGAAGCATACATTTCTTATCACTTGAGCATAGCCGTCCGTAACGGCGTAGTCTACATTGCCAGTGGCGACGCAATGCGCGCAAACCTGTCTCAGGTTCACGTATTCCGCTATGAAGCAGGAAAATGGCATTATCATGGTGAAAATCAGCTACCATACTTCGGCAAAAGTTTCTATGATAAGAACGGATATTATCTGCGCGGATACGCTCCGGAACTGACATTTAACGATAGCGGAATACTCTATCTGTCTATGTTGGGCCGAGCAAGCGGAACTGCAGCAAATAACAAGTACAACGGACCCATCATCATGAAGTATGCGGCCGACAACTGGAACGTAACACCTGCTACATGCGAGGAATAAAATGAATATTGAAATTGCAGCAATTTGTGATGCAGCCACCGCCAACGGTATGGGCGGTCGTTTGAACATTCTTGGAGCCTTTGACCGCGTTTTTGCGAAGTTCCCGCTGGTCATTCCCCAGTGTTCCGCTGCCTTCCGCATTCGCTACCAGCGTGCCGAAGCAGGCGTTCACGAATTGGTTCTCACCATCGAAGATGTATGCGGCAAGCCCATCGTTCCGCCCATGCAGTCCAAGATTCCTCTGGAACCTGTTGCTCAGGGCTTTGACACCGCTGCAGTGAACCTGGTGTTGAACCTTCAGCGTTTGCAGATCCAGCGCCCGGACAAGTACATCGTTCGCCTGGTCGTCGACAACGAAGAACTGATCAGCCTGCCGCTGTACATGCTGGAAGCTCCTCAGCAGATGCCCGGCGGCCCCGTCGCTCAGGGCGAACAGTCCCTCGACCCCGTTGACGGCAACGCCTAGGAGCCGAGAGTCGCAGGCAAGTTTTCTTGCCTATGACCGAGGCGACGAAGTGCGTGCGCTGTTGCGCAATGCCTAGGAGCCGAGAGTCCACAAGGTTCCAACTCTAATCAAGAAATTAAAAGTCCGCGAATAATACCGCGGGCTTTTTTACTATCCTAAGCTTACAGCAACGCAAAGCGACGCCACAGTCTCCCCCACAGGCTCTGCCACATCGCAAAAATAGACTAATCTTCCATCTTCCAGCAGCAACCTGGAATCAAGCATAGAGCGCCTAAGAGCCCCCTCAAAGAACGAACCTCCCACACACTTGTATAGTGCCTCCTTGCGGCACCACAAACGGAAAAACTCACGTTCTGCCGCATCCGGAGACAAGCTCTTGATGCAAGTTACCTCATCGGGATTAAAGAAATGATCCGCGATCTTTAAACGCCTGGCCTTATGGATTTCATAGTCCACACCAACCCGCAAACCGGAGTCTCCATACGCAAGCACGCAAATATCACCGGAATGAGTCCAGTTTACGTCAAAGCCAAGGCAAGGAAACGTCGGCTTCGGGTTCTCCTCGTTCTCAATCAAGTTTGCCGAAGTAACCGTTCGCCCCGAAACCTCGGACAAAACACCAAAAATCACCTCGCGATGGTTCACTCCAGCCTTATTAAAGCAAACCAGGTGAACAACTCCCAAGGGAGTTTCCACATCGAAACGCTTTAATACGGGAATGTTCTGCATCGGGCATAAAGATAATTTCTAGTTTAAAGGCATGTTGATGAAAAAACGCAAAATGGCGCAATTCCGCGGACCGAACCTAGCGGCCCTAACGGCCCTGGCATTGCTTACGGGCTGCGGCAACATCAACAACAGCTGGGAAGTCAAAGGCGGCGGCTACATCAAGTACTCCGTCAACGGCAGTGAAAAGTACACCCTCGAGCTTAAGGCCGAAGACTGCATCCTGACCAGCGTCAACAGGCACTACATCCAGTGTACCTCCCAGATTCAAAACAGCAAGCGTGGTGACCAAATTTCCATAATGGTGTACGAACCCTCCACCAGCGGAAAGCTCCCCCTTGTACCAAAAGCGATAATCGGCGGAAGGGAGCAAGACGTAACCTGGATGCGTCAGGAAAATTCAGAAAAGGCACCCCTCATTCCGGACAGCAGCTACATCCATTTCGACGAAATCATCAGGGATTCTCTATGGACTGCAAACCTGGAACTGTACTTCAAGGATTGCAGAAGCGGCAGGTGTCTGGATTCATCGGCCCCCGTTCACATTAGCGGACGATTCCGTTACTGGGTTTCCGAGGACGACCGCTAAAATTTCACCAATAGCGGCTTGTGCACCTAGTTTTTTATCAAAAATCCCTTGACAGCCATCCTAAATCTTTCTATCATTGGGCTACCCTAACGGGATAACCATTCGGTCGATTAGCTCAGTTGGTTAGAGCGCTACCTTGACATGGTAGAGGTCACAGATTCGAGTTCTGTATCGACCACTGAAAAAGACTCTGCGTTTGCAGGGTCTTTTTTTATTCCCTTTCCCTCGCTCATAATTTGGAAGGCGACCCCGACACCACACAAAAAAAGAACACCCCGTTTCCGAGGTGTCTTCAATCTTTTCAGATTTTTCCGCTAAACTTGCGAACGTGTGCGGGGCTTGCCCTACAGGGAGCCCGCACTCAAATTACTTTGCAGCTTCTGCAGCAGGAGCGGCAGCAGAGTCCACAACTTCAACCTTTGCAGCGGTGTCGGCAGACACGGCTACGGTGGTATCAGCAGCAGCCGGAGCTTCAACAGCGGCAGCCGGAGCAGCAGCTTCAACAGCGGCAGGAGCAGCCTTGACTTCCGGAGTACCGAAGAAGTGGATGTTTGCCAAGAGGATCATCATGCCCCAGGAGAGAACGAGACCCAGGAGACCCATCACAACACCAGTGATTGCCATACCCTTGGTATCGGTGTAACCGGTAGCGTGGGCAAGAGCGT
>JAKSIE010000009.1 GCA_024398995.1 Fibrobacter sp. | reverse complement strand
GGGTATTGCGAAGCAGACTTTAACAGGAAGTCTTTGATTTGGCGCCTAATCATGCTTCAAATATAAATTTTGCAAAAATGGTAGTCAAGTACATGTTTTACAAAACTTTCAAATAAAGCATACGATTTTTGTGGAATTACCTAAAAAATCGGGCAGCCTTGCCTTGCGGCTTGGCAGCCTGGATTGGCGTTGCCTATGCTCTGGTTCGGTTATAAGCTTGCTTTAGTCCTTGAGGCAACGTACAGAAAAACCGCGCTCCTTGTCGCCGTCCTGGCCCACGCCGTTGTAACTGTAGTTGAAGGTCTGGTAACACGCGTAGCCGTTATTGAACTCAGAGGCAGACCACATGTAGGCGCAGCTGCCCTCAGTGTCGAAATTGCCATTGCGGCTCCTGTTACCGGCGGGGAGCACCGAGAAGCCATACTTGTCGGTACCGTTACCGCTCTTGCCGTTATAATCATTCCAGCCGCTGGTGGATTTCAACAACGAACCAGCGGTGCTGGAACCACCGATGTAGGTGTACAGAGTGCTGTACTCCACGTTCGTGGGCACATGCCAGCCCTCGGGGCAAATGCCGCGGTGGGGGCTATTGGGGGTACAGGTCTTGCCATAGCCACACCTGGTTCCAGCATTTACACTGAACTGGGCAGCACTATCCATCACGGCACTCCAGGTATAAAGGCGACCGTACTTGTCGCAGTTGGAAGCCTTGTTTTCGTAGCACCAGCTGGTGGAATCGGAAGTGTAACTGCTGAAATTGTACTTCACGCCAGTGTATGCGTAGTTCAGGTTTTCCGCCATCCAAGTCTGGGAGCCGATGGTTACGGTCTTGTAGACTTGGTTGTCACGGAGGTCTGTAAGGGTATTTGCGGAAGCATTGTATTCGCTGCCGTCCTTGATGCTAGATTCTTCGCTCGATGAGCTCAGAATGACACTGGAGGATGTGCCCGGGGTGACACTAGAAGAGGAAGGAGATCCCGGGTCGATGCCCGGGATGACACTGGAGGAAGAGCTCAGGATGACACTTGAGGAGGATTCTTCAGCAGCATTTCCATCCTCGGACGGTCCACTTGAGGAACCATCATCACCACAGGCAGCAAGGCCCAAAGCCAGCGCAAACGCAACACTTGTCAAGAAATTCTTTTTCATTTTCCATTTCCTTGCAAAAATTTCAGCGAGTTTCAAGAACTGCCGCTGTTACTATGCAGAATAGCTCGAGCGGATTTTAAAAGCCATGATGGCGAATGCTCCTGCCACGTTCATGCTGGCCTTGCGACCCGCCATGGGAATGGTCACCTTCATGGTGGTGGCGGCCATGATTTCGGGAGCGATTCCCAGTTCTTCGTTACCCAGGATAATCAGGCCCTTTTCCGGCCATGTTACTTTGTTTATATCAGGAATGTCTTCACCGGTTTCAAGGGCGATAATCTCGTAGCCGTTTTCCTTGTGCCAGTTGATGCAGTCAAAGGGATCTTCCCAGCGCTTGATGGGAATCCATTCCTGGCAACCGCGGGCGGCACTTTTCACGGTGACGTGATCGGGACTGCAGCTATAACCGCTAAGGTGAACTCCTTCGAGACCGAAGCAGTCGGTGCTTCGAATGATGGAACCCACGTTAAAGGCGCTGCGGAGGTTATGAACCAGAACCGCAAACTGAATCGGCTTCTCGTTAGCCACTTCACGGTCACCCGGTTCCTGCTCCAGGTAGACATCACGTTCAAAACCGAGACCTGCGCGAGTACGGAAAGTTTTGTACAAGTCAATCATCTGGGCCTGATTCTTCCCTACCAAAGTTTCTTCTGCAGGAAGCTTCATCCATTGGGCGTAGGTTTCAAATTCACGACGAGCGCGGGGAACGTCATCGCCCAACTGCAAAATGATGACACGCAGAAGTTCCGCCAAGCGCTTGTTCTTGGAGGTTTCCTTTGTAGCAAGAAATTTCTTTTCAGAGAACATTGTCGAAATTAGGGGTTCTGCGGAGCTAGATTTGCTGCGGGAATATGTTCAGCACCCTCTGCACCCATGTTCTTGTCCATCTGAGTGCGGGTCAAGGCATTCACAGCCTCGGTAAGCTTGTTGATGGCCTGGATCAGTTCATCCATCTTGGCTTCGCTGACACCGCCCACAACGGCAGCGGCGGCCTGAGCCTTGATGTCGGCGACGTTTGCAACGGGCTTAGCGGTTTCAGGAACCTTGCCCAGCCAAATATCAGGCCAGCGGTCATTGCCGGAATGATAAGTAATGCGGGCGGCAGTTTCCACCGGTTCGCCAATCTTCCACATGTAAAGTTCGTAGTCGAACATGTCGTGGTCATGACCCTTATCGGTTGCGCCCCAAACAAGCCACTTGCCATCGGGAGAAAGTCTCGGGAAGTATTCGTGACTGCGGCGGCCCGGGAGGTCCATCAAGCGGACGTTCTTGGGAATACCGAAGAAGCCCACCTTTTCCACCTGCTTGCCATCCTTTGCGGAGAACCACAAGATTTCGCTGGGGGCTGCGGTACCGCCGTTTCCAGTGGGATTCACACGATAGAGCTTGCTACCATCAAAATTCCAGTCGATCTGGCAGCCGTCACCGGACTTTGTCCAGCTATTCTTTTCCAAATCCCAGACGCCAGTTTCGCGCATGGAACCTCGAAGGGTAATAGCCACATGCTTGCCATCGGGGCTCATATTCGGTTCCTGAAGAATTACGCCAGACTTGTTGAAAGCCTTTTCGCCATCCAGAATCATCTTTTCGGACTTGGATGCAAGTTCCATAGTAAAAACCTTGCCCCCACGGCTAAACACGATGGTCTTGCCATCAGGACGCCAGGTACCCCAGGTGGCGTTTTCCACAACCTTAATCTGGTCTGAGCCGTCAATATTCATAGTCCACAAATCCCACTTTTCGGGATAGTTGGCATCGTTTTCGGGAACCCAGCCACCCTTGCTGCGGTTAAAGAGCACCTTGGATCCATCGGGAGAAATGCGGGGGAACCAGTCCACGTTGTCGCTAGCGGTTAACGCATGAGCACCAGTTCCATCGGCGTTCATGAGCCAGATATCATGATGAGAATTTGCACGGCTGGTGGACCAGGCGATCACACCTTCCACCTTACCCTTCAAGGCATCAAGAGCCTTCTGTTCGTCGGCGGTGGGGTCCACGGCGGCTCCGGTGGGAGCCCCCTGCTGGGCAAATGCAGAACAAGCCATGGCAAAAGCGGAAACCAATGCAAATTTCTTCATTTTCATAAAAATTCCTAGTTATTACCCAAACAATTTACCAAAAAAACAGTCCTAAAAAACTCTATTTTTTTCAAAAAAGGGCAAATATTGGCGATTTTAGGCTCAATTCGCCAATGGTTCGCAGCGTAAACAACAAAGGTCATTCTTCTTAAAACTTTCATTTATTCTCAATATAACTTAAGGGAAAACAAAGAGGATGTTTATGAAGATTCTGTCTATTCCCGCCCTTGCCTGCGCCATGGCCCTCGGTTTTGGCCTCGCCTCCGCACAGACCATCATCCCCACCCGCGTGGGTCCCGTGAGCCAATATGGCCAGCTTATGACCGGCAAGAACTCCTCCGGTGAAGGCCGTATTTACGGTAGCTGCCAGGGCGTCAAGGACGGCGCAGAAGTCCAGGTGCGCGGCATGAGCCTTTACTGGAGCCTTCAGCCTCAGGCTGTTGAATACTGGAGCGAAGAAGGTATCGCCAGCATGGTGAAGGACATGAAGATTCAGATTGTTCGTGCAGCAATGGCTACCAGCGATCAGGACTGGTGGGGTTGCAAGAACTTCGGAACATGCGGCAAGGACGCTTCTGAACACATGAGAGGTTACGCCGTTGATAAGGAATACCAGACTAACCTCATGAAGACCGTTGTGGAAGCAGCCATCAAGAACGACATTTATGTCATCATCGACTGGCATTCTCACATCGCCAATACTGAAACTGAAAATTCAAAGGCGTTCTTTGCTGAAATGGCACAGCAATACGGCCAGTACGACCATGTGATTTTCGAACTGTTTAACGAACCGGAAAAGCAGAGCTGGGACGAGGTCAAGAACTACGCCAACCAGGTCATTCCTGAAATCCGTAAGTACTCCGACAACTTGATCATCGTGGGAAACCCCAGCTGGGACCAGAACCCGCAAAATGCAATCGGCAACGAAGTCAATGACAGCAAGAAGAACACCGCCTACGCACTCCATTACTACGCCATGAGCCATCAGGCCACTGGAAACAATAGCTGGGGTGGCCCCAGTGAAGGATCCCGCGGTTTGGAAGCAATGAAGGCCGGTCTTTCCATCTTCATCTCTGAATGGGGCACCGGTAGTGCCGACGGTAAGGGTACTCCCGGCCAGTCTCAGAATCAGGAATGGCAAACCTATGTAGACAAGTACAAGCTCTCCTGGGCCAACTGGTCTGCATCCCACATTGCCGAAGGAACCGCAGCATTTGCAAGCGGATCCAACAAGAACAGTCTGCAGTATACTGCATCTGGCAACATGGTAAAGGGATTCCTTTCCACCAACCCCGAAACCTACACCAAGTGCAACGACGGTTCTCAACAAGGCGGCGACCAGGGTGGACAGCAACAGGCAATCAACAGCTTCGTTCCCGCATCCGCTCTTAACGTCACCTTCAGCAACAAGGCCCTGGAAATTTCCGGAGTCAATGCAGCAAACGTTGAACTGTTCGACCTGAAGGGCAATAAGCTCATGATGATTGACGGCGTAAGCGGCAGCCTCTCCCTGGCAAAGCTTCCTGCCGGCATGTACATGGTAAAGGTTTCCAGTGGTTCAGCCCATCAAGCAAAGGTTATTCACCTGAAATAAAACACAATCTGTATAAAACTCGAGAGAAAGAAAAAAGGAGAGGTCCGGCAAATGCTGGACCTCTTTCCTATTTGACTAAAGCCGATGTATTGGAGGCAGGTAAAGCGGTTTTACTTTAAATGGATCTTCTTCATCGTCATAGATTTTGAATCCTGAATTCTAACGATGTAAACACCATTAGGGAGATTCTGCAAAGAAACAGAAACGGAACCAGCGGCATCACCATTCCAAACCTTCTTCACTACATTTCCAGTAACAGAAACCAGATCCACAGAGGCCTTTCCATTTACAGACATCTGCAAAGTACGGCCATCAAGACGAAGTCCCGAAACAGTCGATGCAAAAGCAGGGGCCAAAGCCATATTCGGATTCTGAGAACCAGTCGTATCCACCGGATTTACAGGATTAGTAGTTGTATCCGTAGGAATGACCGGATTAGTGGTCGTTGTATCCGTGGGAATAACTGGAGTGGTAGACTGCTGGCCACCAGCGGCCAAGTTGGGCATGTTACCAGAAACCAACAAACCATTCAACAGTTTCAAGGACTGGTTGAAATAGTTTTCATTTCCAAGTGCTACGGCTTCCTTCCAGTATTCATCCAGTTTGCTCTGATATTTGGCATCAGAAATCAAGGAAGTCATAAGAGATGTAACGAAGGTACTATTGTGGTCATTACCCAAAGAGCCCGTAGAACGCTTTACAGGGCCCTTCATGTTAGAGGCAGGCACTGTAGAAACAAAGGCAGCCATCTTTTGGTCAAGAGCCAGTGCACGCTTGTCTCCATGCCAGCAGACAGCCTTGGCATTGCGCCAGGGTGCGCGGGAGGCATCATAGCTATACTCATCATCTTCACTCTTGCCGTTCTTGTCGGTCCAGTCGTCAATCAGGCCCGTGGAGACTTCCTTGGAACTGGACTCGTAAAGCGCCATATTCTTGTCATAAGCATCTCCGCTCCAGAAGGCAGCATTTTCGGTATCTACCTGGGCAAAGAGAGGCATGTAGGCCGGGTCAAAGTAGCCAGGATTCTTGCGATTGTAGGCGGCTTCTCCCCAAGCATCACCGGGCATATGAAGACCATTTGTTTCAAATTCATATTTCTTCATTGCCTGAATCAAAGTCTTTGCTTCAGACAAATACTTTTCATCACCGAACTGGTAGGCGGCCATAATAAGAGCTGCCGCAGCATCAATGTCACCATCAAGGGCAGCACCATTACCAGCATCCCAGGATTCGGAAAGATTACCAATCTTCCAAATCATCAATCCATTCTTATTGGACATTTTCTTATAGAAATTCCAAAGTTTGTCAAACTGAGGCTGGTAATTAGTAGTGTTATCGCTGAAGTACACCATAAGAAGCATACCATAGCCAACACCTTCGGAGAAATACTGGTTGGAGCCAGGATCAGAACGAATTCCTGCAACATCGCCATTTTCGTTATACATGTCCTTCATCCAGGCGGCAAACTGCTGTTTCAGTTCTTCGGAAGCCTTAGCCTTATCGCTAAGCAAGGTTGCGTTTCCACCATAATTGGACATCTGAGGGAAAGGATAATTTACAACAGCCTGGGAAAGGCCAAAGGACATTAAACCTACCAAGCTCATCTTGGCAAAAATATTCATATACACTCCTTTTGCCGCATACTTGTGCGGACCAAACATTCTAAGTAAAAAATAACGTAAGAAACAACGTTTCTCAAGCAACGTCATCAATAAATAAGTTCAAAAGTGCGCAAAAACACGTTTTTTTAGGGGCAATCAGGGGTTTTTCGTTACGAAACTGAGATCAAATACCACGAAAAAATCATCCTGATAGACATTCTTCCATCTGGGATTTTGAGAAAGAGCCTGAATGACCTTGTCCCAGCGGGCGTAGTATTTCAAGGGGAATATGGCTCGGTCAACGCCTTCGCGGGCGGCATAACTGACAAATTCCTCCGGTTCCTTCGCAAAATTCAAATACTGTTCAAAGAATTCCGCGGTCTTCAGCATAAAGCGCCCGTCGATGTAGATAGAATCCGCCGGATTCACAAACGCGAGGAATCCTCCGGCTCGGTCATCGTTGAAAAGGCGACCTGAGTGAGGATTTGCGGCCATCCATTGGGAGGCGGCTACGGGAACTCGCTGGCTAGAAACAAGATTCTTTTCGTATACCAGCAAAGACTTGCCCCACAAGCCAAGAACAAACATCATCACCACAATCGCCGAGTATTTCCACACAGGAGATTTCGGGGCAAAGCCCGGGATGTAGGCCTTTTGAATGCTAGAAATTTCCAAGCGACCCACAAAATAAAGATACACAGGCAAAAACAGAACAAAATTGCGTTCCGCCAACAAAGCAAGAACAGCAGTAACACAAAGCACACTCAGTTTGAGTAAACGATCCCCTTCGCGCAAGGCCTTCGCCTTAATCATTCCAATGAGTTGCTTTATTGCAAATACCAAGCCCGACATGGTACATGCAATCATCAATAACGAAGTCCAAAAGTTCTCCCCCTCCATCAACAGCGTTACGGGCGAGCGGTTCTCCGCAATTTCCTTGGCGAAAATAGCGGCAGAGGGACTTAGTCCTACCAAGCGATTCAGAAGTTCAAAAGGATAAGCCGCAAGCAACAAACCATCACTATGCAAGAACGGCATTGCAAACAAGACAAGAACAAATAGCGCCAATTTTAACAGGCGATTAAGATCATTCCAATCAAAGAAGGCCACAACTGTTGCCAATGCAAAAATCGGTCCTAGAATATACAGTCCCTGGCACTTGCACCAAATCCACTGCAGGCAAAAAATTCCTATGGCCGCCGCCCAATGTTTTTTGGAATCGTCCCAGTCCTTTGCGAGCCACGGCATTACATTCCAGTAAATTCCAAGGAAGAACAGGCTAAGCACCACCGGGCGAATTTCAAACTGATACCTAAAAACAAAGGCAAAAAGCGCAGCGACAAAAACACCCACCCAGTTTTTTATGGAGCCCCGCAAGAATAGTGCAAATACGGCTCCCCACAAGAGAGCCTTAAACGCAACAAGCAATGGCGCGCCCCCCAATCCATAAACAAAGCCCACCAATTGCTGGAAATATTCATGGACATTTACAACTGGTTCACGAACAGGAGTCCATGTTGTCACCCATTCCCGGGCGCAGGCCAAATGCCACCAAATATCCGTATCTGTCAGGGGAAAAATGGCAAACGCCACAACGAGAGGAATAAGAAGGCGAGTCATTATTCCCACGCCTTAAGCACAGAATCCAACTTTTCGGAGAAATATTTAGCACCAATATAACTAAGATGGTCAAAGTCCGTAGCCATTTCTGGCGTATACTCATGGTTACCCATCTTGTTCTCATCCATCAAAACCACATGGGGATATTTCTTTGCCACTTCTTCGAAATGAGCAATAGTTTCCATGGCCACACTTCTGGGAACACCATGTCTTCCGAAGGAACCTGTTTCAGCAAATGTGGGTGACTGGGGATAAATGACAAGAACAATCTTGATTCCAAGATCCTGAGTGTTTTTGATAAAGCGCTCTAATTGACTCATGATATCCTTGTAGTAACCCATTTCCTTAGAGGTATAGACGGAATCGCGGTCAACTTCATTGCCTTTCCAGCCATTGGGTTCTGCACGAAGGAGGCCCATGGTCTCTACATATGTTTTCTCATCCTCTTCTGAGTATGGCAAATTTTCGTCCACAAGAGTAATAAAGTATTCCGGCAAGCCATCCTTCCAGAAATCATGATGTTTATCGTAGAAATAGCCGGGAGCTTGTTCAAAAACCATCTGATTTTTGAAGTCCGGTGAATTATTCTGCAAATCCAAGGGAAGTTCAATAACCAATACCTTAAGGTTCTTGGCATGGTTCATAATATAATTTCCAACCAAATACAGTTCGCCCCAAAGTTCACTACCGGAGTAACCGAAATTGAAGGATTTGTATGAGGATATAGCAAGCGGATCTACGCCACGCTCCGTTCTGGAAGTGCCTACAGCAAAGAGTTCAATGGAATCCTTCATATCCCAGAACATGCGCATTTTGACCTTCATAATGCGTTCACTGGTTTCTGCTAAGAAATCGTAATACACGCCAGCGCTATCCGTATACAGCACAACATTCTCGTAAGGCATTACGTTCTGCTTTACCCAAACACAAGGATGCCAAAGTTCATCGCCTTCAACAAGAGTGATGTAGGAACTATCCGAGGAATTCAGTAAAACAATCTTCGTGTGGGCGCCGTTGCGATTTGCAAGCGAGGCAACAACCAGCCCGGATTCTCCATCAACCTTTGTTGTATCACCTACGCTCCATTCCGAGTGGTCAAACGTATAACCCGAGGGCGCATGGACCGCGCGGGTTATAGTTCCCAGGGAATCTGCAACAAACAAGTATTCGTGAGCTGCATACTTGGACCCAACAAACTCTCTACCTGTTTTGCCAGAGAAGTCGAGGAACAATGTCTGTTTTGAGCCACCCTTACTAAGGCTTGCGTTACAAGCCTGTTCATCGTTATACCATATTACATCAGAGGACTGGCCCATAACCGTAGAGCCTTCATTTGCTACACGGGCCCTCAATTTAGTTGAACCAGAGACTGCCAAAGTATTATCGCTACTTACACCATCATGGTATGCACCGTCAAATAGTTTTTCTGGTTCACCAAATTGTCCATTAGAGAATTTCACCTGCCAGGTACTTGCTGCTGCAAAATCGGTAGCCTGAGAATTGTTGCCAGCGTCGGTCACGTAAACCAAGGCCGTATCTCCGGTAGAAAGGATTCTCCAGCGAGGAATTGCAGCTGATTCTACATCCAATTTAACAAGGCCTTCCCCACTTTCATTCAACCTGCGAACGTAAAGTTCAGACTTTCCGGAATAGCCTTCAATCACCGTGCAGAAAGCAACCCACCTACCGTCAGGAGAAATCTCCGGATGGTAAACATCAAGGGTATCCGGGATTTCCTTAACGCTTGCACTACCCGTAGAGTAATCTATGTAGGCTAAGTTTCCTGTAGCATCGTTACGGAAAGCCAGCTTTGTGTAATAGCTGCCGGTGAGCCCTTTTACAGTAGAGGCACTAGCAACCGCAGAAAGATTACCCAAGGAGACTGAGCCATTAAAGGACAAGGTTGTCGGATTAGGAATCTTACCGTAAGCCAGGCGGAACCCTACGTACGAAGTTTTACTAATCGTGGTTACCGGGTAAACATCAAGTCGAGACAAGTAAGAAATGTTGTCCGATTCATTCACGATGCTACCACCTTTCAAAACCTTTTCTCCAAAAGATCCTCCGTCAGTAGCACCGATATAATTTATGACCGTGGTATCCTTAAAATATCCTAGCCAGTCGTAAACCCATTCTGTAACATTGCCAGCCATATCGCACACACCCAGTGAATTAGGAGGCTGCGTGCATGCGGGATGAATATAATAGTCGGACACTTCCGAAGTCCAAGCATTACGGGTATTCCATCCTTGTTGAGCAACATAAACCCATTCCGCTTCCGTAGGCAATCTAAAACCTTCAACTTCCGTGTTGAATTTCAGGCCTTCTAATTCTATGCAATGTCCATCATCGCTAAACTTGGAAGAATAATAGGTATAGACAGTGTCCTTCTTAAAACGTTTACTGTAGGCGTTGGCGAATAAAATAGCATCGTTATAATTTACAACAATAGCGGCACTTGTTTCACTCCAGCAAGGAGAAAGCGCTCCCACTCGGCTCATGGACCTATTGTAATCTTCACAAGTAACTTCATTTTTACCTATATAAAAGTTATAGGTAAAATCAACCGTCATTTCGGTACGTTCTTTAAGGGGTGCAGAACTTTCAGACTTTCCGAGAACAACACTCTTTCCCGCAGAATGTATTCGAACGAAACCCTCAATGTCATCGGCATAATCATCAGGAATCGCATGATTCCGGTGATTTTCACACGCACTAAAAACGCAAATCAGGCATATCGCCAGAAAACATTTTAGTACAAACATCATCGGATTCATGGAGATGTAATATAGAAAAGAACCCTAAAGGCGAGACTTTGCCACAGTTTGATTAGCCTTGATTCCTGGGTATTCAGGAAAAAATTCCTCTGCCATTCTGTACCAAGTCAGGGCATGATGGATATCCAAATCCAAATACGTGTTCCCCATATTAAAAGCGGCAAGACCAAAAACCTGCTTTCGACTTAAGGGTTTGAATTCAAAACCGGTCCAAGGACCAGACTTGTACTTTTCCCTGTATTCCTCGTCGGTGTACGAAAAGCCTTGGCGGTTGGGTTCCAGATTTACGCAAATCCCGCCATATCCGCAGCCATACTGCAAGAACATGTGCCCCGGCAAAAGAACCGCATTCAAAGGAATCTGTTTTTTCTCGGCAACCATCAACGCAAGCCAAGATAAGCCCACGCAACCGGACTTTCTGTTTTTTAGCACTTCCAAAGGCAAGATCGACGCACGCTCGACAGATGCATTGCCGGCACCAGCAAATTGAATGTTCCAATACTCCCAAAGAAGCTTTTTCAAGGACTCCAAAGTGTCTCCGGTCGCAGCCACACTACTATCAAAGAAAGCGAGGCCCATGCGCCATTCTGCAATGGTATCAAGACAACTTGGGGCCTTATTTTCAAAAGCGCAAGCCATCGTCCCATAGGACCTCGTTTCCTCACGACCACTCCAAAGAACTAAGGTCAGTGCTAGCGCCAAGACCATCACAAAAAGAGGCCAAAAGATTTTCTTAGGAAATTTCATACAGAACTATTTTCCCTTAAGGACACAGCGAAAGGGTACATTACAATTTATCCCATTCCATGGGAGACTGCCAGAAATCGCGGGCGGTCATCATGTAGATAACCAGACGCTTGCTCTGCATATCCTTTTTCATTTTCATCATACGGCTACGAACACCAGGGCCGCCGCCCCAGCTTGTAACCACCTGAACATCGAGTCCCGTAGCATAAGCCAGCAAGGAACCTGGGCCGCCGCTTTTCTGATCCACAGATTCAAACACACCCGTAAAGGAGTCGCCCATCAAGAGAATGGGAGCATTCTTGCCGCCCTTGTAAGTTTCCGTACCCTTGTAAACTTTCATCACGTTCAAGGTGTCGGCCGGGTACTTCGCCTTTTCGGAGTCGGGTAAATGAGCCACCAGGTCCCCTTCACGCAGGGTGTTGGTTTCTTGCAAATTCAAGAAACCGGGCTGGGCACCGGATTCTGCGTACCAGCTGTACTGAGTAACGCGGCTGGCCAGAAGTTCCATGGCGGCAAGTTCACCAGGCAAAGCCCAATGGGTGTCATAGCGCTGGTAGCTGTAATGAGGCGGCTCATCACCAGATTTAGCAGCCATCAGGGCCGGATAAATATCCAGCACATCGATTCCAGCTTCTAAAAGTTCCTGGGTAAAGGCGCGCCCCTCGGGGTTGACGCACAAATCCGCTGCAGTACCCGGCACAATCTTTTCGCCGTAGATTTCTTCCTTCACAGGGACGGGCACAACCAAAAGTTGAATGCCAAGGGAATCCAGATAGTTCTTCAATTCCACCATACGGGGCAACGGATTATGGAGGCTGTCCTGTGCGCTGATTTTATCTGCCAGCAAATAGTTCGCATTACGACGGAACCAAAGGAATCCGCCATCAACTTTTTTCCCGTTTGCATCCATTTCAGCCCAGGCATTCTGTTCCTTGGGAAGTTTTGCCATTTGGTCGGCCAAGGATTTGCGGAACTTTGCGGTGGCTTCATTCGCTGGGCAAGAACCCTTAACTTCGTTCAATGTCTGGAGGCGGAAGGTAGAAGAAGTATCCAAGTGACGATCTACGGGAATCACTTCACCAGAATTTGCCAGGGAATCAGCCACCTGCTTAGCACGGAGAGCCTCTTCACTCATACGGAACGCAGGCACTTCAAAGCCTATCCACATGGGCGTACCCATAGGATTACCGCGCATCACTGCAAATGGCTTGCCGCTTTCCCAAAGTGCACCGGCAGTGTGTGGCTCCAAGTCCGTATTCAAGGTAGGATACCAGTAAGAGGAAAGTGTACGAGCCCAGTTCATGGCATCGTCCGCATTCATTTCGCCCGTCAGGTAGTAATTGAAAATTTCAGCTGTTTCGCCATGGGACTTGTAATTCAGCTTTCCGTAGAAAGGAGCGCGACCAGTCCAGAAAGCGGGAGTCACTTCCACCCACCATTCCACGGAACCATCAGTCATGGGAACGCCCCACATGCGTGTTACATTCTGGAAGGCTCGGAAAACTTCGGGTTCTTCCCATTTCACGGCTTCAACAGAATTCAGCACAATGTTCAGGGAATCATCACCCAACTGTGCGTACATCAATTTCGCAAAAGGTTCCCAAGAAATAGGAGCGCGATCATTAACCACTGTGGGCTTGGTTGCAGAAAGTCCTTCCAGCATAGGGAACGGATATTCCTCAAGTTTCGCAGAAGCCATCTTGCCGGTATAATTCTCAGGCTTATCTTCCTTACCAGCTAGACGGATAGGATTATTGTAGTATGCAGCAAAATCCAAGGCCGCAAGGGTGGGCTTATCTACAACGCGAATTTGCTTATTGTCGGCCACGGTGACGGTTTCAAAAGACGTCTTGGCTTCTACGGCAGGCAGAGGAGTCGCAATTGCTGCGGATTCCACTTTTGCTTCGGCGGAAACATTGGGAGCGCCGCCAGATGCGCAGGCGGAAAGTCCAAAGGATACGGAACCAATAAGTGCTGCCAAACTGGCAGTAAAAATCTTGTTGCGATAGTCAAACTTCATAAAAAGTAAATTAGCAATTTGTATACTTGATGATGTATGTTGCCTATTTTTCTAGCACCCCTCCAAGGTTATACCGACGCCATTTACCGACAAAATCACGCCAAGTTTGCCGGTGGAATAAAAAAATATTATTCCCCATTCGTCCGAGTCGAAAAAGGAGTGGCTAGAGACCGGGATCTTTGGGACGTCGCACCAGAAAACAACAAGGGCTACAACCTTGTCCCTCAAATTATTTTTAGCGGGCTGGATGAATTTGACATTTTGGTAAACGCCCTTGTAAAACAAGGCTACAGAGAAATCGACTTGAACATGGGTTGCCCCTATCCCATGCAAACAGGACATGGACGAGGTTCAGGCATTCTTCCCCACCCAGAAATTGTGGCACAAGTAGCAAAACACATTAATACTTTGTCTGAAATTCAATTCTCCATAAAAATGCGACTGGGATTGAAATCTGCAGAAGAATGCGAACAACTTCTACCCATTCTAAACGACACGCCTCTCACCCACATCACCATGCATCCCCGCCTCGGAATCCAGCAATACAAGGGTGCCTTGGATATGGAAAGTTTCCAAAGGTTTTACGAGGAATGCAGACATCCCGTGATTTTCAATGGGGATGTTCTTAGCGTTCGCCGCATCCGGGAATTGGAAGAAAAGTACCCCAAGTTGGCGGGAGTCATGATCGGTCGTGGAATTCTGACCATTCCTACCATGGCCGCAGAATACGAATGCGGAACCTCCTGGACCGTAGCCGAACGAAACAAAGTCGTTTGGGATATGCACCAAGGGATTTTAGAGCAGTCTAAAATGGTCCAGTTAGACCAAAACCAGACTTTGAACAGATTCCGCTGCTTCTGGGAATACCAGACCGAAACCCTTCCGCCCAAACTTTTAAAACAAGTCGCCAAGTGCAAAAGCTTTGCAAACTACGAAAGTCTAATTCCCGACCTGGCAACATTCTTTAAATAACAAATTGCCCTTAATCAGGTGTTCCATCAAAAGAACAATTTTTATATTTATCCTTGTAATAAAGGAGGCGCTATGGCCGCTGAAGGAACTCACAATAAATGGATCGCTCTAGCCCTTTGCATTCTGCTGGGCTATCTTGGACTGCACCGTTTCTACGAAGGCAAAATTTGGACTGGCATTCTTTGGCTTTGCACTGCCGGTCTTTGCGGCGTAGGCGTTGTAGTTGACGCTATCCTTATCGTCATGAAACCGGAACATTACTAATGAAACATCTTTTTGTTATCGCCACTGGCAGCGCCGGAAAAATTCGCGACTTCGCCCATATCCTGGGTACGGACCATTACGAATTCAAGACTCTGAAGGACATCGGTTTTGATGGCGACATTGTTGAAGACGGCAACAGCTTTGCTGCAAACGCCATCATCAAGTCAAGCGTTACCGCCCAATGGCTTGCAGACCGTGGCATCGAGGCTACCGTTCTCGCCGACGACTCCGGCCTGGAGGTTTTCGCCATCAATAGCGAACCCGGCATCTACAGTGCCCGCTATGCAGGCGGCCACGGCGACGACAACGCCAACAACAATAAGCTTCTCGCTAAACTAGAAGGCGTCGAAGACCGCGCCGCCCGCTATTTTTGTGCTCTTTCCTACCAGCAGGTGGTGAAGGACGACGACGGCAAGTTCACAGTGACCAATCCGAAGATTTACGAGGGCGAATGCCGAGGTGCAATCAATCACGCTCCCGTCGGTGACATGGGTTTCGGATACGACCCGCTGTTTGTACCTAATGGCGAGACCCGCACTTTCGCCCAGATGGAACTGGAAGAAAAGAAAGTCATCAGCCACCGCGGAAACGCAATCCGCGCGCTGTATAAAGACCTTAAGAACCAGTAACCGCATCTTATGACTATAAAAAAATCCCGCCTCTCAGCGGGATTTTTTTTGCAATTTACAGAAGCGCTTGTCGCAGGTAGTCTGCGAACTACTGCAAAGACTTGAAGATCTGGGTACGAGGCGGATTCTTAGGCTTCGCCTTACCCGGTTGGATCATCAGGACCTTCTCCATACGGGTTCCGTCCATTTTCAGCACGCGGAAGGTATAGCCCTTAATCACAACTTCTGCACCAGGAGACGGAATAATGCCCAAGGTAGCCTGAATCAAGCCAGACAAGGTTTCCACGTGGGAATTTTCCGGAGCTTCCAGCTCAACACCCAGTTCATATTCCAGGTCCGACAAGGTCATCAGCGGGTCCAGAATGTAACGGCCATCCTTCAGTTTCTGCACATCCTGTTCTTCATCCACGTCGTCTTCGTCGCGAATTTCGCCAACGATTTCCTCCAGGATGTCTTCCAAGGTCACAAGGCCTGCAGTTCCGCCGTACTCATCCACAACGATTGCCAACTGGTTTCCAGTCTTGCGCAGTTCCGTCAGCAAATCGTCAATCTTCTTGTGGTAAGGAACGAATACCGGTGGCATCACAATTTTCATAATGTCGAAAGTCTCGCTACCATGTTCCGTGTACCATTCCAAGAAATCTCTGTTGGAAAGGATACCCACGATATTGTCCACAGTTTCCTTATAAACCGGCAACCGGGAATGACGTTCGCTATTCAGAACCTTCACCAGGTCTTCCAGGGAAGTATCCACATCGATAGCGCACATGTCCACACGAGGCGTCATGATTTCACGAACAGGTGTTTCCACGAAATCAAAGATGTTCAGAATCATCTGACGTTCTTCTTTTTCAAGGCCTTCACCGTCTCCTCCGTTATCGTCAGACAAGTCCGCCTGGACCGCGTCGCGACGTTCTTCCGGTAAGAAACTGAGCTTGGAATCATAGCCCATGCCCTTCAGGGATTTCACGAACAGCGCGTGGCAAATCTTTGCGGGAACAATAAAGGGCAGGCGGATATAGCGGTACAGGGGAATCAGGACCACAGCCAAGGTATCCGGCTTCAAGTTACCCAGCAGGTTTGCAAAGAACACAGTAAACGTGTAGATAATGATGCAAGCCACCACAATGTAGGCCACGAAAGCCAGAATCCAGTATTGCTGAACCCAGTCCCAGGGAATCATTTCAAACAGATAGAAGCCCAGAACGCCGCTACCCACGTTGCAGAAAATGCGACCGATGGAAATGGTTTCATTAAAGCCACCCAGTTCCACCAGGGCAGCCACTTTTTCTTCGCGGCCTTCACGGTCCTTGGCGTCACGCTTTGCATAGATAGCGCTGAAGGAAGCCTTCACCAGGGAGAAGGAGAACGAAACAATTAAAAAGATTGCGAGAAAGGCTATCGCCCAACTATCTGCGTTTTCCATTAGTCTTTCTCCTTGTAGGGATCGAGACCCAGGAATTCACATTCACGGGCGCGCATGACCTTACGGTCACAAGCCTTGATGTGGTCATAGCCAGACAGATGAAGCAGGCCATGAACAATGACGCGCTTCATTTCAGCAAAGAACGTATTGCCGTATTCGGGAGCCTGACGCCTTACCTGTTCGCGAGCGATGTAGATTTCGCCCAGCATTTCCGGTTCGCCAGGGAATTCCGCATGCCATTCAAAGGAAAGCACGTCGGTCACCTTATCAAGACCGCGATAATTCTTGTTCATTTCACGAACAAATTCATCGGTGCAAAGAACGATGTTCACATCCTTCTCCTTGCCTTCTTCGGCAAGAAGCTTGCGAGCCATCTTTTCGAACTTGTCCTTATAGGGGAACGAATCAATATCGCCTTCCAGCAGGAAGTCGATATTGTACTTAGGAGCAGCAACTTTTTTTGCTGCGGTCTTCTTGGGGGCCACCTTGGTGGCCTTCTTACTAGCAGGGTCCGGCATTAAATGTTATACCACTTTTTGAGGACGTCGATAATTGCTTCAGCCTGGGCCTTTCCAGTAATCTTGAACTTGCCCTGGGCCTTGAAGTTGCCATTCATCTTGCGATAACGGCGAAGGCTTACCTTAGGTTCACCAAAGTCACCAGTCTTGGGATCCTTTTCCTGGTAATGGAACATGACGGTGGGCCATGCACCCTTGGAGAGGATTTCCTTACCCAGTTCCTTAATGACTTCTTCGCCAGAGTCTTCGTCGCTAAAGGCAACGGTCAATTCTTCAACTTCCATAATTATTCCATTTTGTTTGAAAAAACATCTCTTTTTCTTACAACGGAGCTTGCGCTAGCCGAAGTATATCCTAATAATAAATATATTTAAGGTAGTTTGGTTTTTTCTCGTAAGGGGCGATATGCCGTTTTCGCACTTTTTTAGGTTTTTAAGCATTTTTCTAGCTATTTCCGTAGCTAATTCCATTGCTGCATCGAACGCAGGAAAGGTTCGTTCCGTCATTGGCGACGTGGGTCACAAAAAAATCAAAAGCACCGATTGGGAAAAACCGAGAATCGGAAATAAGGTCCACGAAGGCGATTTGATTAGGACAATGATGGAATCTCAGATTACCATCGGGCTTCCTGATGGCAGTGCAATCTCTATCGAAGAAAATTCCATCGTTTCTGTTGCAGAGTTAGTTTCTGAAGACGGCAAGAACATCTCTACCACAGACATTAAAAAAGGTAAGGTCCGCTTCGACGTGCAGAAGCAGGCCAACAAGGAAAGTTCCATTAAGTTCAAGACAGGCACCGCCGTGGCCGCTATCCGCGGTACGGAAGGCATTATCGGTGCCTCCGAAAACAACAAGTTTATCGCCTCCCTCATCAATGGTCAGTTGGAAATTGTCATGGGAGGAAAGACAACAACGATCAACGGCGGTCAAACGGCAATTCCCAACGGCGACGACCTGGTTGTCCTTGACCTGAGCAATTCCGGCACCACAGACCTGTTCAATGTCATTGACAAGATCCTTAGCGACACAACCTTAACCGCGGATTCCCTTAATAAGTTGATTATCGAAAAGAATCTGGATCTTGAAAAGGCTGTCGAACTTGCAAAGCAAAGCCTTAAATGCGAATTTGCACCTATTCCCGACCAGGTGAAAGACACAAGCATTGTTATCCGAGCCAAGTGCACAGGAGCCGACTCCATGGAAATCGCCGGCCAGAAGCGCGAAGCCAAGGGCAACGACATGGAATTCACCCCCAACTGGGCAGAAGACGCCCTGGGCATCAAAAAGTTCTCCGCCACCTGCCAAATCGGAGCATTGCACATCCCCTGCGGCCAGTTGACCACAAACTTCGTTGGTCTTCCCAAGGAAAGCGTCGCAGCCGTAAACCAGAACGAGCCCCTGTTGACAGTTTCTACAGCCTCCCCCGTTTCTGTAAGCAATCCTGCGGCGGCAACCATCGAAGGAACCTTCAATACAGCGGACTCCACAGCTACTCTATTTGTGAAACTGGGCAGCTATACCTCTCCGAACTTGGTTCCTCTCAGTGCCAACGGTCAGTTTACCCACACGGTCAGCATTTCAGAAAGATTGCGTAACTGGAACGAAAAGGCTTTCACCATTGAATACAGTTCCAAAACTCTTGGCACAAAAACTATAGTTCTAGCTCTTGACGTAGATAAGTCCAACAAGGCGACAAACAACATCACCCCCACTTTGGCAATGAAGTCCAAGGACTCCCTGAAATGCTACGTGAAGCTGAATCTGGACAAACTCTATGATGACGAAATCATCTATAGTTACAGCATCGATAACGAAACTGCAAATGTCAGCAGTCGCTATAAGAACAAGACTGTCATTACGCAAAATCTGACCAGCGGCATCCATAGGTACACTTTCAATGTGACTGACTTGGCCGGCAACAGCAGTCAGATTACCAAGACCCTGGGATGTTTCCCGCCGAGAAGGCATACACTTGAAGTTGTGGGCGGGGCTGCAGAAAAAAGAATTCGTGCACCGAAGCCGCCCAGCGGTTATCCCAGCAATACCGTTTTTGAAAACCTGACCTTCAAGGTTACCAACATTCCCGACAATGATCCTAACTACATCAAGTTGATCACGATTTCTCAGAAGGGCAAGAAAACAATCTTGCGCCCCACGGATTTCCAGTCGAACATCTTTGACCTCCAGCTCGAACTGGAACACAACGCTACCACCAACGTTACCATCAATGTGATAATGAAGAATGGTTCTGTTTTGAGTGCAACCAAATCCTACAAGGTCCAATAATGAAAGCTCCGTTTTATCTTTCCGCCATTGCCCTCACTGCAGGATTGTCTATTGCTCAAGAAGTTCCTGTAGAGCCCGTTGTTGCGGCCGACTCCGTGATTGCAGCAGAACCCGCAACCGCCGCTGAGCCCGAGGTAAATTTCGCCCCTGTTGCCGAGCCCGCAGATTCCGTTGTTGCAGAGACTGCGGTCCCAGTCCCTGTTGCCGAGCCCGCTGATTCCGTTGTTGCAGAGACTGCGGTCGCACCAGTCCCTGTTGCCGAGCCCGCTGATTCCGTTGTTGCAGAGACTGCGGTCGCACCAGTTCCTGTTGCCGAGCCCGTGGTTGCAGCAGAACCTGCAACCGCAACAGAACCCGCCGTTCAGCTTTTGTCGGGTACAAAGCTTTCTGGGAGTATTCAAGGATTCCTCAAGGCCGATGCCTCCCCCTACCTCATTGAAGAAAACGTCACCATTGAAAAGGACAACGTCCTTATCATCGAACCCGGTGTCATTTTGCAATTCGCGCCTAACACAGGTCTATACGCCAAGGGCCAGCTTGTTATCGCAGGTAACAAGGCCAAAAAGGTTGTGTTAACTACAGCCGATGCGTCAGGCAACTCAAAGTGGAAGGGCGTTTTCATTTCCTCTGTGTCGGAAAACGAAATTCGCAACGTGACCGTTTCTAATGCAGAAAACGGCTTCGTTGTCGAAAACAGCAATTTGACCTTGCAATCCGCAGAAGTCAACAAAACAAGCCAGCATGGCTTTTTTGCAAAGAACTCCAAAGTTGACATCAACGACTGTTCCTTTGAAGAAAACGCTGGTGTAGCACTTCACGTTTCAAACTATGCGGTTGCCAACGTCCAACGCACCTCTTTCAAAAAGAACAACGTGGCCCTACTGAACGCAGAATTGGCCCAAACGGAAGTCAGCGCTTCTTCCTTCGAAGAAAACACCTACGGTATTCTTGATAAAGGCAATAGCAAACTTGCCTTCAGCGACACCAAGGTTTCCAAGAACCTAAACGGCGTAGCTTCCAACGAGATTCTTGACAAGACCGTTACCGAAAGCGTCAAGGACAACAAGGAAAACTTTAGCAAGAATCCGAATTCTGTAATCGCTACACTGGCTGCAGATCCCGAGATTCCCGGTGTCCAGAGCCGTGAAGTCAAGCAAAACGAAACCATCAGCGATGTAGCCAAGACAAGCATCGCTTCAAATGTGGGTGACACGGCAAGCAAACCGATTTCCATCATCGGAAACGTTATGCTTGGTGCAAACTATCACCACATTTTGACAAGACGCAATCACAGTAAGCAAGCGGACATTGTCGGTAAGGACTCCATCAAGACAAAGCAGCATTACAAGAATACCTTCCAGGCTCCTGGCCTTGGCGGAGAAGCAAGCGCCTATTTGCTGATGCAGCTTCCCAATGGCGGAACTCTTGAATTTGATGCAAATCTGACCGCAGATTCCTGGAATCATTTCTCTCCAAACCCGGTTTCCTTAACCTACACGGATGCTTACAACCACGCTGTTCTCGGTGATTTCCAAAAAATCAGCGGTGACATTTACATGTCTTCCCTTCCCGTGTTTGGAGCAAACTACACATTGTCCTTGGGCAAGAACAACGGCGACCAGCCCTTGTTTGAAATCGACGCCTTCGCCGGCGAATCCCAGAAATCCTTGGTTCCTGGTGAACGTCAACCGGACATGTACAACATCTATGTAGAAAATGGTTCCGCACAGGCTCAGCGACTGGTCGCAGGTGGTTCCTTCAAGTGGTCACCCTTACGTCGATTTGACGCAAAGTTAGGGATGCTTTACGCAGACGACGCCATCAAGGATCCTCTTTTCCGCAAGGGAACTGCTACTCCTAATGTCACAAGCGCACCTCTGCAGGAATCCTTCACCATCTTTGCCGATGGAAACTGGCTTTTCTATCCGGGCGACATCGAGCTTAACGGACAGGTGGCCATGGGCCGCGCAGACACTGCAGAGGTATTTGTAGAACGCGCCATCAACGGTGTTTTACAAGAAGCAGGAATCAACACAGCCTCTTACAGTACCATCCGCCAATTGATGGCTAACGAATTCGAAATCTACCGATTGACCCAAACCGAACTGGAAGAAATTTTCGGTGACAACACCACTATGACCAGGGCACAGATGAGAGACTCCCTGAGGACTCTCGTTAGAAACGCAGACAAAAGTCGAAGAGATGCCGCAAACACTAATGACGATGACAAGATCTTGGGCATGAAATGGAGCGGTCAGAACCTTGCCATTGGCGCCTCCTTGTTCTGGAACATCAACAAGACTACCATTTCCGGGCACCTGAAATACGTAGGTGAAAACTACTATAGCGCAGGTTCTCCGGATTTGCTGGCCGATACCCGTGAATTCGGCGGTAATTTAGAACAAATCATCAACAAGTTCTGGACGTTGAATTTTGGTTATCAGATCAACGTGGAAAATGCAGCCAAGGATGACAAAGCAAACATCTTTGGTCTAGGCGAAGGTACTACCATCGGATTCGGCAGCGCATCCGATAGCTGGAAAAAAGCCCATGAGCTGGATAACGACAGATCCAAATACATCCAGAACGTCGCCCTTGCAAACAACATCAAAATCAACGAAAAGCTAAGTGTCAACGTAGGTTACGGTCTTGAATACAGGACCCAATATAAGCCCACTAGACTCCACGGCGTTTTTAAGTTGAGTGAAGAAATCTATAAGGACCCATGGTTTGCAAAGCGCAAGGGCAAGGAAACTATCACCATTTATAATGAAGGCGATAGCACCGTAGTGGATAAGAGCCGTTGGAACGATTACATGGAATTGGCAACGGAGCCCTACCTGGCCTCCAACTTCCAGGAACGAATTTTCAAGCACACTTGGAAAGGCGAAGCTATTCTCAAGGCTTACAAATCCGTCTTTAAGCTGGGTGGCGTATGGACTCTCCGCGTAGATGGTTCTATATTCCACAACGACAGCCCGATGAAAAATCTTGACCTGTCGACAGAAACCTTGAGCAAGATGGGCTATTACTTCGGTGGCGCCGACTACTTTGAACAGGCCTACCCTCTGTCTGCAACAACAACTATGCCGAACCTGCAGAATAAAATTGCGGTAACACCCCGATTCAAGAATTACAAACGCAATGACATGAGCGAAGCGGAAATCATCATCGAAGACGAATTGGAAATTCCTCTGATGAATCGTTTCTTGATTCTTGGAGCCAACGGTACTTTCCGTTACCTGACCTCAAGTTGGAAACAGGATGGCAAGGACGAAAACGAAACAGAAACCGACATTTTGGGCGGCGTAAAGGTTCGAGTCAATCATACCAAGCACCTGAATAGCGAATGGAATGTTGGCGCAGCAATGTACTACCGTCCCGAAAACCTCAGCAATGAGTACAAGGACATCTTTGGCGGAGTCCGCGTGAACTACGCCTTCTAAATTTCTACATTTGGCGGCGATGTTTACGTACCGCTACAGAGAATTAACCGTCGCCTTGAACAAAAAAGGCGAATACCGAGCCGCACTGGCCCGTGAACTGCGAGTTCACCCCGAGGAGATTTTCAATCTCCAGGTGGAGCGCTTTTCTCTGGATAGCCGTCGTAAGGGAGACCCTAAGTGGTCTTACAATGTGATTTTTGAAGTAAAACGCCAGCTTCGAGCCACAGGCAATCATGCGAAGGGCTTGGTAGAAGCCTCCCGCGAAACAGAATCTCTGGAAAATGACCCGCAGCGAAACACGGTTCCTATGGCTAGCCATGTGGATGTGATTGGCGCTGGCCCCAGCGGATTGTGGGCAGCCCTTCACTTGCTTCGCAAGGGTTTTCAGGTGGATCTCTACGAACAGGGCAAGCTGGTGGAAGAACGCTTCCGCGATATCCGCAAGTTCTTTGTGAACCGGGAATTTAACGCCTACAGCAACGTGCTTTATGGCGAAGGCGGCGCAGGTGCCTTCAGTGACGGAAAGCTGAACACACGCAGTCGCAACCTGTTTTCCGAAGCAGTCCTTAAGGACATGGTTTCCTTCGGGGTGGACGAATCGGTGGTTACTTTTGCGAAGCCCCACATCGGTACGGACAAGCTGGTTCTGATGTTGCGCCAAATTCGCGCAGAAATTGCCCGCCTTGGCGGTCGCATTCATTACAGCACCACTCTGGAGGATATTGAAGTTAAGGGCGGTCGCATTTGCGCCATCAAGTTACGCGATGTTTCTCGCCGGAACTTAGGCGAAGTTCCCTCCCCCGACTTTGCAGAAATTTGCCCCAGTCATTGGCAGCCGTGCGAAGCTCTGGTTCTTGCAGTAGGCCATTCTGCCCGTAGCATTTACGAAATGCTCCACGCCCGAGGCGTCACTCTGGAAAGCAAAGCTTTCGCCATGGGCGTTCGTGTAGAACATCCCCAGATGCTCATTAACATGCGCCAGCTGGGCCGTGACGTTGACACGAGCCTTACCGGTGCCGCCGAATACTTCCTGGCAACGCCCACGTTGAACAAGACCTCCAGCGCCTACAGTTTCTGTATGTGCCCAGGCGGAGTCCTGGTACCTTGCGCCTCGGAACCCGGCACCCTCGCCACCAACGGCATGAGCTACAGCAGCCGTAACGGCAAAACCGCAAACGGCGCCATTGCAGTACCCATTACTCCGGGTGCAGAAGGCTTTGACATCAAGACCGCAGGAACCCTCTTTGGCGGTCTGGACTTGCAGCGTAAAATCGAAGCAGATGCCTACGCCGTAGGTGGCAAGAACTACGCCGCCCCCGCGCAAACCATTAAGAGTTTCCTTGCCAAGCGAGAGGACCGCGCAGACCGCCTGCCCAAATCCACATACCCCTGCGGTCTTGTAAGCTGCAACATGTGGGACTGGATGGACAAGACCATTTGCGCCTCCCTGGCCGAAGGTTTCCAGAATTTTGACAAGAAGATTCCTGGTTTTATTGAAGAAGGCCTAATTGTCGCCCCGGAAACCCGCACCAGTTCTCCGCTCCGCATTACCCGCAACAACGAAACATTGGAAAGCGTCAACACCCAAGGGCTTTATGTTCTTGGAGAAGGCGCCGGCTACTCCGGCGGTATTGTCACCAGCGCCGCCGACGGCATCCGCCTAGCCCACTACGCAAAAAGAAGTAAACAGTAGACAGTGGTTAGTAGACAGTAATTCAAAAGCAAAACGTCCGCCAAACACCAATCACCAACCACTAATCACTAACCACTAACCACTAATCACTAAAACATGATTACACGCCAGATTGACCGCAACTTCGCAAACATGCGTCTAGACCGATTCCTCCGCAAGGCATTCCCCGAGGAATCCCTCTCCGTATTCTTCTCCATTATCCGAAAGAAGAAGGTCCGCGTCAACGGTGTGGTTGCCAAGGCAAACCAGATGCTCCAGGAAGGTGACCTGGTGAACATCTACGAAAACTTCAAGTCCGTTTCTGAAGACGAAAAGGACATGAGCCGAACCCAGTCCGCCCAGATCAAGGCAGAAGTTGAAGCTGCTTACCAAGCATCTCAAGAATCCGGGGCTTCAAGCCTCGAACCTGGAGCCTCGAGCCTCGAGCCTCAAAACATTATTTCCTTCCCCGGTACGGCACCCGCCCGCGACAAGTCCGCAGTCACAGGCTTTGCCAAAAAGAAGTCCACTTGGGGCAAGACCTTGTCTGGAGCCGAAAAGCAATCCAACTGGGGCGCCCGCGAATTGGACATTGTGATTCAGACCGAGGATTACCTTGTAGTAAACAAGCCCTCCGGCTTGGCAAGCCAGCCCGGTTCCGGATGCAAGCCCGGCGAAAGTCTGGTGGAATACCTGTGGGAATGGGGCCGCCAGGAACAGCTAGACTTTAGGCCCACCATCGCCCACCGCTTGGACCAGGAAACTTCCGGCATGCTGCTGGTGGCACTTCACGGCGACACCCTCCGTGACCTTACCCGCATGATCCGCGAACACGAAGTAGACAAGTACTACTACGCCCTGGTCAAGGGTAACCTAGACAAGGACCGCGGTACCATCAACGAAAAGCTGACCCGCACCGACGCTGCCAAGGGCAGCAAGATGAAGGTCGGCCAAGATGACAAGGACGCCAAGGAAGCCATCACCCACTACCGAGTGAAGCAGCACTACATCGGTTACGACCTGGTAAAGATCAAGTTGGAAACTGGTCGCATGCATCAGATCCGTGCACATTTCGCAAGCATCGGCCATCCCCTGCTGGGCGACTCCCGCTACGGCGATTTCGCCTTGAACCGCGAAGTCAAAAAGGAACTAGGGCTGCATCGCCTGTTCCTCCACAGCTGTCGCTTGGAATTTGACTGGAAAGGCGAAAAGAAAGTTCTTGACTGCCCCCTGCCCAAGGAACTGCAGGCTGTCATCGACCAGCTAAAACGTAAGCCCTACGAGCGCCAGGAAAACAACTTCCAGCGCAGCCGCCGCCGATAATTTTGAAATTCCAAACCTATTACACACAACGTATTTATGTCTACCGGTCTTCTTCTTGTTCAACTGGGTTCTCCCGCCAGCCTCGACGTCAACGACATCGAGACTTATCTCCATCAGTTCCTTGGAGACTGGCATACCACCGGCAAGAAAAGTATTTGCTGGCAGCTTCTGCTGAAGCACGTTATTCTTCCCAAGGGAAAGTTTACCAGCCAAAAGAAATACCAGGACATGTTCGCCAAGAACAATTTCAAGGAAATGCCTCTGGTAGCGTACTCTTCGGAATTTCTTGCCGCAGTCCGTAAGGAATACGCAAATTACGCCTCCATCCAGCTGGCCTACCAGTACGGCTGTGCGCCTTCCATTGGTGACGCGCTCCAGCAATTTGAAAAGGACGGCATAGATACGGTCCATGTTCTGCCCCTGTATCCCCAGCGTGCCGGCGTCACCACCCAGGCCGCCATCGACAACGTTCTGGATTGCGCCAAGGCCATAGGATTCAAGGGTTCCATCCGTGTGGCAAATGGTTTCTACCAATGCGAAGCCTGGGCCCGTGAAGTTGCAAAATCTATTAGCGAAAAGATTGAAGAAGACGATACTCTTCTGGTATCTTTCCACTCCTTCCAAACCTGGCGCGTGGAAAAGGCTGGCGATCCCTACCGCAAAGATTGCGAACAAAGTATCGCAAGCATTACAAAGAGCCTAAAAGAAATCGCAGGCAACCGTTTTAGCGGAAACGCCCAGCTGGTTTATCAGAGCAAGTACAAGCCCGGCAAGCTCCCCTCTGGAAAATGGCTAGGCCCGTCCCTGGTGGAAACTTTGCAAAAGCTAGGCCAGCAGAAGAAACCTGTAGTGGTTGTAAGCCCGGTCTTTACCGCCGACAACCTGGAAACCATTTACGAAATCGATGACGAAGTCTCCCAGGTCTACTACAACGCCGGAGGCCCTCGCCTCAAGCGCATTTCCTGTCTGAACTCTCGGGAAAGCTGGATTACCGCATTCGTAAACGAAATCCTGCCCGCATTGAAGTTCGTTTAAGCCCACGTTCAAAGCCTTCGACTCGGTCAAAAGACGTTTTAAAGCCCCGGTCCATAAGACCGAGGCTTTTATTATTTCTAAATTTATCGCCGAAATTTGTAGAGTCATCCCTCATAAGGCTTGCTCTGGCAACGTGTCGTTCTGAACGTCGCACAGCGTAGTCGGGGGATCTAGAAAGGAATAAAAAATGAAAGTTTCTTTAAGTTGGCTGAAGCGTCATGTGGATCTGCCGGAATCTGTGGCAGAAATTGAAAAGGCTCTCACTTCCATCGGCTTGGAAGTGGAAGGCATCGAAGAACCGGGCAAGGTTTACGACAAGCTGGTGGTGGCAAAGGTCCTCACCTGCGAAAACCATCCGGATAGCGACCACCTCCACATCACTACCGTCAACAACGGCACTGAAACCATCCAGATCGTTTGCGGCGCACCTAACGTTGCTGCAGGCCAGACCGTGGTTCTCGCACCCATCGGTGCAGAACTGCCCGTGAGCGACGGCACAGTCCTCAAGATGAAGAAGTCCAAGATCCGCGGCGTGGAAAGCTTCGGCATGATCTGCGCCGAAGACGAAATCGGTCTTTCTGACGACCACGGTGGAATCATGGTTCTGGACGACTCCATTCCCGCTGGCACCCCGTTTGTTAGCCTGGGCATGTACGACGTCTGCTTCGAACTGAACGTCACCCCCAACCGTCCGGACGCTCTATGCCACCGCGGTGTTGCCCGCGAACTGGCAGCCAAGTTTAACCGCCCCCTGAAGCCCCTCTCCTACAACCTGGTAGAAGAAGCCGACGCAGCCTCCTCCGCAGTTTCCGTGGAAGTGGTTCCCGGTTGCGGTTGCTCCCGCTATACCGCCCGCGTCATCAAGGGCGTAGAAGTGAAGCAGAGCCCCAGCTGGCTCGCCAAGCTTTTGCACACCGTTGGCATGAACTCCATCAACAACGTGGTGGACATCACCAACTTCATCCTCATGGACGTGGGCCAGCCCCTCCATAGCTTCGACATGGACCAGCTGAAGGGTTCCATGATCAAGGTCCGCCGCGCCGTGAAGGGCGAAAAGATCCAGACCATCGACCACACCGACCACGAACTCACTGAAGCCGAACTGGTCATCTGCGATGGCGACCGTCCCGTAGCCGTAGCCGGCACCATGGGCGGTGTAGAATCCGAAATTATCGACGCCACCAAGAACGTTCTTCTGGAAAGCGCCTACTTCAACCCCACCATCGTCCGTAAGCAGGCCAAGCGCCTGGGCATCGGTTCCGATTCCAGCTACCGTTTCGAACGCGGTATCGACACCACCACCCAGGACGAATACAGCAAGTACGCTTGCGCCATGATCCAGGAAGTGGCTGGCGGCAAGGTCCTGAAGGGCTGCGTGGAATACACCGGCGACGACCACCAGAAGGAACTCACAAAGATTGACCTCCGCGTCTCCCGCGTGGCAAAGATCATCGGCATGGACGTTCCCGCCGACGTGATCCGCAAGCACCTCACCAGCATCAACCTGAACCTGGTGGCTGAATCCGGCGAGACTATGACCTTCGAAATCCCGGGCAACCGTCCGGACCTGGAACGCGAAGTGGACCTCATCGAAGAAGTAGCCCGCCTCGTAGGTTTCGACAACATTCCTTACAGCCTGCCCAAGTTCACCATGCAGCCCAACGAACTTCCGGCTGTAGAACAGATGAACAGAAAGATCCGCAGAACTCTGAGTGCCATGGGTCTCCACGAATGCTTGAACCTGCGTTTCACCAGCAAGGCTCGTACCGAGGCTCTCTTCGGCACCGACGCTTCTGACCGTCGCGCAACCCCCGCAGCACTTCTGAACCCGCTGTCCGAAGAACTGGGTGTTGTTCCTACTTCTCTTCTTCCCAACCTTTTGAAGAACGTTGCCGAAAACGAAAAGAACCGCCCCGGTTCCGTTCGCTTGTTCGAAGTGGCCAAGGGCCAGTTCAAGCGTGAACGCGCCGACGTCCGCGACAACGGCTTTGACGAATCCAACCTGGTGGCTTTGGTTGTGGCAGGCGCCTTCGACGTGAATCCGCTGAACGACAAGCCCGCACAGATCGACTTCGCCGCCTTCAAGGGTCTGGTTCAGACCTTCTTCAAGCGCTGCGGCATCGTGGTTGAATTCCGCGTTCCCGAAAAGCTTGAAGCCTTCATGCATCCGGGCAAGCAGACCGAAATCGTTGTCGGCAAGACCGTTCTAGGCACCATGGGCGCCCTGCATCCGTCTGTAGCTAAGAACTTCGACATCGGTTACGAGACCTATGTGATGGAAGCCGACCTGGACAAGATGATTGTAGCTAGCCAGAAGAAGATTATCTTCCAGGCATACAGCCGTCAGGTTCCTTCTACCCGCGACATTTCTCTGGAAGTGGCCAAGGGAATGACTCACGAAGAAATCATTGCACGTATCAAGGGTCTCAACCCCAAGAACCTTGCAAAGATTGCCCTCAAGAGCATCTACGAAGGCGACAAGATCGAAGCCGGCAAGAAGAACCTTGTTTACGGTCTTACCTACCAGGCTATGGACCGCACCTTGACCGACGACGAAGTCAGCAAGGCTCACAACAAGCTTCGCGACAAGCTGGTGGCTAACGGCGACATCGTGCTGCGCTAATTTTGCATTGTCATCCCGGGCTCCGTCCCGGGATCGCCCAAAACATTAAAGCCCCGCAGTTCTAAACTGCGAGGCTTTTTCTATTTAAATCGTACCGACGTACTAACCGACTAACGCAGTCTTCACCTGCTGAATGAAGCTCATTTCCTCAGGAGAAACGTTTGTTTCGTTTCCGTCTTCCTTGGAAGCACCTGCCACACGCAGCATGGCTTCCAGAACCTTGCCCTTGAATTCGTCGGATTCATCCTTCAAGGCATTCACACAAGCGGTGGTACGTTCCTTAGCATTGATATAGCAGCCATAGGTGCTATTAAATTCTTCCCAACTGACGTCCGGGGTCAGTTCATCGTGAATCTTGTCCAGTTCATCACTTTCAGCTTCTGTAGCAGAAGAAGAACCAGGCAACAGCTTTTCATTTTCAGTTTCATGGAAAAGGCAAGCCACCTGCCAGGAAAGGACCAGAAGAGCAAGATTCGGATTCATTTATACCTCGTAATGTTTTTTGTAAAGATACATAAAAACAAAGCAAAACGTCAGTCACGAAAACAAAACTCTTATTTGTCCAGCTATTTCTTTAGACACCGAACAGACTTTCCATCACCAGCTCCAGATGACTCAACTCCAATGATTTCACCGGGAACGGGGATATGTAATGAAGATTTGTTTCCCAATGACAGTATATTGACGTTGGTGCCCCCCAAAAAACCGTCCGACGACGTAGACGACCAAAAATAAGTATATTCTCCCAAACCATCATATTGTAGATCTACTGGTGAACCAAACGCTAGATGAAGTAAATCATTCAATTCCACACGTCCAGAAGGCAGAGCGGAGAATCCAAAGGTATCGTAAAGATTGCTCCAAACCGAAGCCTTTAGATGTTCGCGAGCATCTTCAATACCTTCAATCAACGGCTCAAGATTTTGCTTTTTTTGAGCAACAATCTTATCAACAGAATCCTGGACAAAAGCAATCAAAATTTCAAAATCCTGCTTTTGAGGCAAGCGCCAGCCTGAAGGGCAAATTCCCTGAACGGTTCCATTTGCAGCGCATACGCCGCCATCACCACAGCCGCGACCCTTTCCGTCGTTCAATAATAAGCCCGCACTATCCATTGCGGCACTCCATGTGTATAATCGGCCAAAATTTTCGCAATTCGCAGGATCATCATTGTAACAGAAACTGGATGAATCAACATCCGCAGTTGGCTGCAGGTAAGCGTAGTTCAAATTTTCGGCCATCCATGTTTGAGTACCGATGGTCACAGTCTTGTATCTATGACCATCACGACTATCCACAAGGAAACCCGCAGCCCCCTCAATCGAATTATTGGCAGAGCCGCCACCAACAGGATTATTTGTTGAATCTTCGCTACCGCAGGCAATAAGAAGTGCGGCCACAGACACAAATAAAGACAACTTTTTGATATTTTTCATAGTTTCATCCCTTAAAAAAAAATTACACCAAATTAAAATGTTTCCTTACAAACTGAGCAACGACATTTGTAGGATACACCGGGTTCCCGCCTAACGAAGAATGAACATATACACATCTAGGATAAGTTCGGCATTGTTTCATATTATTCTGCAAATTGTCCTCAAGCAATACAGACGCAGTAATCGTCCATCCTTGTTTTTGAAAAGTACGAATATAATCGACAGCCTTACTTGTACACTTACAAGAAGAAACCTTTTGCAAAGGAACGATGATTTTGTCTGGACAATTGGGTGATTTTGCAACAAGCTTTACAAACTCGTCGGGATCAATGTCCATTTCTTGAAGAGAACAATAACCCAACAAACCGACATCCTCGTCTTTCTGATTAGAAAAACGAAGCTTGCGAATTTGAAACTTACCCAACGATTTACTATGCGCAAATCCCTTAGGGAAGCCTCCAATATGGCGAATAACGCTAGACTTCCCCATGTTGGAATTCCCAATTACAACAAGAAGTTTCATATTTCTGTATTTTGGGGACCATTGGTTCATTGCAGCAAATGTAACCAAAAAAAAACAATGTCAAGTATTTTTACAAAAAAAGCAAAAAAAAAGCAAACACAAATGATTTTACAGCAAATATTTTTCAGCAAACAACTGTACCAGGTCGGAACTGAGAGGATCCACCATGGATTCTGACGTCGTAATCAAGTTGACCCCGGCAAAGTAGCCGTTTGTTGCGTAAGCACGAATTTTGGAATTCATGTTTTGAGCATAGTCCGCATCATCAACCAGGCCAAAGTGTTCCCAGATGTATTCCTGACGAGTACGAAGATTCAGGCAGGTAAAATCTGGGTAGAAAACCGCAGTATGATTTTTATTGTCTTTCGCAATCACAAGCCTACATGGAAACTCATAACGGTAAGGCACGCCTAATCGCGCCAAGGTATTCGCAATGGTCATTTCCGACTTAGACCGAACCCGTTCCCCTCGGGCAGTAATCAGTAAGGCGTCCTCATTGGAAAAACCTTTTCCCTCGTAAGGAATCGCTAGCCACATCCGGGCGAATTCCTTGTCAGAAAAAAAAACAGGGCAACTCAGTGCTTGCCTTGCAGAATGCATTTTCTGAAAAACATCGCACACGTTCGCCCTTTCATACGCATCCAGAAATTCGTCGATCGCCGCCAAAGATTTTTCAGCGGCGTCGCAAACGCGTTCGTCGTAACTTTTCTGCGCCAAGCACCTCGCCAGTCTTTCGTTCGACTGAGGAATGTACGTTCCCCGCAGTGAGTCGCGACTCAGCGCGGCGCTGTTTTGTGAAGTTCGTTTTTGCACTGCTCGAACTTGTGATGAACAAGTTTGTTTCGTGCAATTTGATGTTTGAATTTCACAATTTGGCATGAGCGTTCCCTTTGGTGATTTTTCGCCGTTAACATGAAACCACTGGGGCTTTCCCCGATTCACCGCAATTCGTAAACGCCCTGCGGGCAGATTTTTCAAAGCCCGACGCTTAAGTTCAAGCAACTTGCACAATTCTTCACGTTTTCGCTGAAGTTCAGGAATAAATAAATCCGGAGTGACCAATTCCTTCAATTTATTTTTTGCAAAATTCATAGATTCCCTTATAATCTTAACACGCCCCCCCCCATCATGAGGGGGTGGCTCAAACCAGGCATCTAACGGTTTCAAAATGACTCCCCAAAATAGGAGCTTCAAAGCGGGCCCGTGCAATCAAATAAAATATTGGGATATAAAAAAATATAGGGGAAAGCGAATATCCGCATGTCCTTAAATTCACCTTTAATATACAAAACCAGAGGCGACAAGACTCGCTATAACCTGCGCAAAACAAGAAAATCATCAAAACGACTGATTAAAACACAAATAAGGACCATCACGTCAGTCAACTTTTACTTTATCTGCAATACTAAAATAAAAATAGACTAACCAAAAAACATCATTAGCGTTTTTGGTCAGTCAAAAATTTCAATATTACCACCTTCAACGCCAAGAAAAGACAAATTTCACGCTCCGTAACACAATTTTTTTGATTAATTTATTCAAAATTAAACTAACCACCACCACAAAATTCAAGTTTTAGTCAGTCAAATCGCAAAAAAATACTACAAAAAAAACATTCAAATCGCAAAAATCAGCGGATTAGCCTTATCCGCACCAAACTCACTACTCAAAACTCACAGCTCTCGGCTTTTTTTCTATACTTACAGCCATGGCATACGTAGCAATGGCCCGAAAGTGGCGTCCGCAGTCTTTCTCTGACATGGTTGGTCAGGAACATATCGCACAAACCCTTCAGAACGCAATTGAAGGGGGACGTTTGCATCATGCATTCCTGTTCACCGGAACCCGCGGCGTAGGTAAGACCACCAGTGCCCGTATCCTTGCCCGCACTTTGAACTGCACCGGCGGCGACCCGTTGCATCCCTGTGGCGAATGCCCCAGCTGTAAGGATTTTGCCAGCGGCAACCCCATGGACGTGTTTGAAATCGACGCTGCCTCCAATACCGGTGTCGACAACATCCGCGACGTGATTGAACGTGTGCAGTATCCGCCCGTTATCGGCAAGTACAAGATCTTTATTATCGACGAAGTCCACATGCTCTCTACCGGCGCCTTCAACGCATTGCTGAAGACTCTTGAAGAACCGCCTGAACATGTAATCTTTATCTTCGCCACTACAGAAGTCAACAAGGTGCCCCAGACGATCCTTAGCCGCGTGCAGCGTTTCGACTTCAAGCGCCTCTCCGTTGAGCAGGTCCGCAGCCGCCTCCGTTTCATTTGCGAACAGGAGAACATCAACGCCTCCGACGAAACTTTGGACGTCTTTGCCGAAAAGGCAGATGGTTCCATGCGTGATGGCCTCACCTACTTCGACCAGGCTTACGCCTTTACCGGTAGCGAAATGACCGCAGACGCCGTCCGTAGCGTTCTGGGCATTCCTCCCGTAGAACTGTTCTTTACTTTGATCAACGCCATCGAAGCCCACGACCTCAAGGCCTGTTTCAAGATGGTAGATGACGCCTGCAAGCGCGGTATCGAATTCACCCCGCTCTTGGATGGTTTCGGCAAGTTCCTCCGCAATTTGCTGTACACCCGTCTGGACGCCTTCACCCCCGACGTGCTCAACGTTTCCGAAGAACTTTACACCAAGTACAAGAGTTCTGTACCGGGCCTCAAGAACGGCGACATCCTGCGAATCAGCAAGATGCTCATCGACCTACAGGCAGCTCTCCGCTACAGCACCAACCCCCGTCTATTAGTTGAAACAACCTTCGCCCGCATGGCCTGGCTGGATCACTTGACGGACCTGCGACGCGCACTTGCCGCCATCAACGACCCCACAAAAGCCTCCGGTTCCGCCGACCAAGAGGCGTTAAAAAAAAAAGTAACTGAAGTCAGCACCATGTTGGACGCCCAGGAAGAAGCCAAGGCGCTCCGGCAGAAGAATGAAAATCCCTTTGCAGCCATGCAGGAGGGTATTGCTGGCGGTTATAGCGCAGACAATTTCAGCGACACCGTAAACTACGGAAACGCCCCCGCCTATTCCCGTTACGAAATCGCAGCAGCCTGGAACTCCATCAAGGCTCGCATTGCCGACGATTTCGACTTCACTTTCTCTGTGGCTTTGAACGATACTGTCCTGGAAACAGGAAACCTGCAGGAAACCCCCTTCCCCATTATGCTGACCTATGTGGGCGACACCGCCAATGGCGACAACTGGGGAATCCGCCAGATGGAAGAACACCCGGAGTACCTGGACCGTCTCAAGCAGATTCTAGAAGACAACCTGCAAACGCCTGTGGTGCTTTCTATCCAAGCCCGCGCCTACACCGAAAACGAGCTCAACATGAAGCGTCAAGCCCAGCTAAGCCCCTTCGAGCTGGACAAACAGAACGACTCCGGCATCGCACGACTCGTTGACGTATTCAACGCGGAACTCATTTATACCGCCAAGGTCAAGAAACAGGTCATCGAAGCACAGACCGACGAGCAGATTCAAGACCAGGAACGGGACTAGCCACCCTGGAAATCGACAAATTTTATAAGTTTAAGTAGAAAAACCAAAAATCAAAGGAATAAATCTTATGGATATGAGCAAAATGTTGAGAGACCTTCAGAAGATGCAGAGCAAGATGATGAAGGCCCAGAACGACCTGAAGGCAACCAGCTTCGAAGCAGAAGCCGGTGGTGGCATGGTCAAGGTCGCCATGAACGGTAAGGGCGTGGTCACCATGATCAAGATCAACCCCGACGCTGTGGACAAGGACGACGTCGAAGCTTTGGAAGACCTGCTCATGGCCGCCATCAACGCTGCCGTCAAGAAAAAAGATGAAGCCACCCAGTCCAGCATCTCTGACATTACCGGCGGCATGAAGATCCCCGGCATGATGTAATTGATTCTTGCCCAAACAAGCATCGGATTTCATATAAAAAGCACCCTTTCGGGGGTGTTTTTTTGCATAATGGACAGGTAGTTTCTTTGCATTTTCTTGCGTTTTTTTGCTTATTTTTTCGCAAATTTTCGCTACAAACTATGACACCGGTTACAATTCATCGGCAAATAAAGCATTTCATCGGCAAACTCCATTTATAGCCTTTTCATTTTTATACGAAATTTTTACATTTGGGCCGTAAAAAATAATATAGGAGAATTCATGTCTAGGCATTTTGGAATTTCGGCCACCATGGCCGCTACAATCGTCCTTAGCATGGCAGCCCAGACCTTCGCCGGACAGGTTTATACCCGCGAAGAGGCCATAAAGATTGCTATGGAGAATTCTTCCGAAATCAAAACCGCGGAAGAAGACCTGAAGGCAGCCCAGTCTCAAGTAGACGCAGGCTACGGCAACGCCTACCCCTCCGTAGACTTGAACGCTACTGTCACCCGTATTTTCGGTATGAAGGACGTAAAGCCCTTCACCGTCATGACCGACACCTACAACAAGTATTACCCCGATAATTCCGGCTGGATAACTGGCCCCGATGGAACCCCAATGCCTACCGACTTCGACGGCGTTGTCGCCTCGGCTCTTGACAAGTCTACAAGCCAGGCCTTGGCCCAGGCATATCGTTGGCAGTCCAGCGTAGATCTTTCCGTGACCCAGATTCTTTACGCCGCAGGCAAGGTTGGAACAGGCATCGAAATCGCCAAAACCTACAGAAAATTGCAGGAAGTAACCCTGGATAACGCAAAGTCCACGGTCCGCTACAACGTGGAAAGTTCCTTCAACCAGCTACTTTATTTGGACTCTGCAGTAGCCATCATGGAAGCTAGCATCGAGTTAACACAGACCAACCTGGATTTCGTCCAGCAGTCAGTCACCAGCGGCATGGCAACCGAAATGGACCTGATCCGTACCCAGCTGGTTCTGGACGGCCTCAAGTCCGACCTTGAAAAACTCAAGAAATCCCAGGTTCTTGCCCGCAACGCCTTGCTCAACACCATGGGCCTTGACTACGACGCAGACGTAAAGTTTACCGGAGAATTCAGAAATCCCGAAGAAGAACATCCGTTCCCGGATACTTCCATGGCAAACGTCACGAAGCGTCGTAAGGAACTGGTCATGCTGGAAGCTTCCGAAGAAATGTTGAGCGGCAACGTCGAAATTGAACGCGGTGGTTTCAAGCCCACTATCGTAGCAGGCGGTAAGATCGGCTACAGCAACAAGCAAAATGAATTCTACAAGTGGGATGCCCCCAAGTGGAGCAAACTTACCAAGGCCGTGTTCCTGAACCTCACCATGAATCTTTTCAACGGTATGAAAACCCAGGAAAGCGTGGCTCAGGCAAAGTCCAAGCTCCGTAGCACCCAAATCCAGAAGGAAACCGCTCTCCGCGGATTCCGTCTCCAAATCGAATCCTGCGCAAACACCTTGGAAGACGCAGTCCAGCAGTTGGAAATCCAGAAGCGCCAGGTGGACTTGGCAACAAGGAACTACGAACTTACAGAAGCAGCCTACAAACTCGGCCGCGAAACTCAGCTGAACCTGATGAACGCCAACATGAGCCTCCGTAGCACTAAACTCAACTACGTTGAAGCTGTTTTGAACTGGAACAACGCATACATAGCCTTGCTCCAGGCTACTGGTGAATATTAAGAGATAAGAGGAAGAAAATGAAAAACATCACGAAATCCTTTATTACTTTGGCAGCCCTCTCGCTCCTTTTCACAGGCTGCGACATGATGAAGAAACCGGGCGAACAGCAGGAAAAGAAAGCTTCCACTATTGAAGAAATCCAGGCAGAAAAAGGCAAGCCCGCACGCGTCGTGAAGGCAACCGTTGCCAAGATGAACGACATTCGTAAGTTCAGCGGCACCATCGAAGGCGCCCAGCAAAATTACGTCATTTCCAAGATGAGCGACCCTCTGGCAAAGATCAACGTCCAGGTCGGCAGCAACGTCAAGAAGGACCAGGTTCTCGCCGAATACGTCTTTACTGGCGATAACACCGCCTACCAGCAGGCCCAGGAACAAGTCGCCCTTCTGGAAAAGGTCACCGAACGCATGCGCGACCTTCACGCCAAGGGCGGTATTTCCCAGCAGGACATGGACTCCCAGGAAATGCAGCTGAAGATTGCAAAGATGGGATTGGAAACAGCCCGCCGCGCAAGCAAGATTCTGGCTCCTTCTTCCGGCACAGTCATCAACATGAACTACCAGGTTGGCCAGGTTCCTGGCGTAGGTGGCGTTCTCTGCACCATCGCCAAGCTGGACAAGGTTATCCTCAAGCTGAACGTTACTACTCAGGATATCGGCCTCTTCAAGAAGGGTGCAACAGCAACCATCAACCTGAACGGACAGAAGTTCGAAGGAAAGGTCACCCTCATTCCTCTGGCAGCACAGCCTCAGACCCGTTTCTTCCCGGTTGAAGTCACCTTCAACAACAAGAAGCGTCAGCTCCTCCCGGGCATGTACCTCAATGCAGAAATCAACGCAGGCCAGGTCAACGGCCTCATCATCCCCAACGACGCAGTGGTTTACCGTAACGGTGTGAACTACATGTGGATCATGGATGAAGAAGGCAAGGCCAAGCGTAAGATCGTCAAGTTGGGCGTCATGACCGAAAAAGATGTCCAGGTTCTCGAAGGCATTAACGAAGGCGACATGGTTCTCGTAGAAGGCCAGTCCAGAATGAACGACGGCGACAAGATTCTCGTGTTGGAAGACTAATCCAGGGAGAGTTTCTGAATGATCAAGGCAAGTATTTATAAACCAATCACCATGCTCATGGTCATCTTGACCGTGGTGGTGTTCGGTATCTACACCTACCGTATGATGGTGGTGGACTTGATGCCGAAATTCGAAGTGCCTGTGGTGACCGCAGTGGTGGTCTATCCTGGTGCCAATCCGGAAGAAATCGAATCAACCATCGTAAAACCTTCCGAAGAACAGGTGGAACTTGTGGACGGTATCGACTACGTCCAGGGTCTCTGCATGGAAAACTACGGTATCATCATTGCCATGTTCCAGATGGGTACCAATGTTGATGTGGCAGCAAACGATGTCCGTGCAAAGATTGAACAGGCAGCATTCGACTTCCCCGATGCAGCCCAGGCTCCGGTGATTTCCAAGCTTGACATTAACGGTCAGGCCATGATGTCACTTTCCTTTACCGGTCCCACCAACTCCACCGAACTCCGCCAGATGGTGGAAGACAACATTGAACCGTTGCTCACCTCCGTGAAGGGCGTGGCTAGCGTGGATATCTTCGGTGGTACCACCCGCGAAATTTCCATTGAACTTGACAAGGAAATGTTGAAGAACCGTAACGTGGACATCGCCACCATGATGGGCTTGTACGGGGCATCCAACATCAACAACCCGGTGGGCGACCTTCACGGCGCAAAGAAGAACACCACGGTCCGTACCGCAGGTAAGTTCAAGTCCCTAGATGAAATCCGCAACCTGGATATTCCTACCGGAACTGGAGTTATTAAGCTTGGTGAAGTCGCACAAGTCAAGGACACCGTCAAGGAAATCAAGTCCGCCTCCCGTTTCAATGGCGAAAACTCTGTTTCTCTTGATATCAAAAAGCGTTCCGACGCTAATGTAGTGGACGTATCCAAGGGCGTGCTCCGCCGCATGGAACAAATCAACAAGACCCTGCCGGAAGGTTTCGAGCTCCACCTGGTGTACGACAAGTCCGAAGGTATTTCCGAATCCATCGATAACGTGATTCAGAATATCATCATCGCCATTGTCCTAACTTCCGTTCTTCTTCTTCTGTTCCTGGGTAAGATCTCCACGATGTTCATCGCTGCTCTTACCATGCCTATTTCCGTGATTGGCTCCTTCACCCTCATGTACTTCGCAGGATTCGGCATCAACATGATGAGTTTGATGGCTCTATCTTCTGCGGTGGGCTTGTTGGTGACCAACTCCATCGTGGTGCTTGAAAACATCAACCAGAAATTGATGGAAGGTTTGAACCCCAAGGAAGCGGCCCTCAAGGGTACATCGGAAATCATGATCGCCATCATGGCTTCTACCTTGACCAACGTTTGCGTGTTCGTGCCTATTGCCTTCATGAAGTCTATCGCAGGCATCTTCTTCAAGACCTACGGCATGACCATGGTGTTCGCAACTCTCGTGTCGCTGTTGGTTACCTTCACCCTGACTCCGCTTATGGCGGCCTACCTGTTCAAGGGAAAGAAGTTCGACGAAAACGGCAACGTCATCGAAGAAAAGCACAACATCATCGTGCGTATATTCAGCGCCATCATGGGAATCTTCCCCAAGTGCATGAACGCAGTCCGTTTCGTATACCTCAAGACCTTGAGTTTTGCGCTGTCCATTCCGGGTGTGTTTATTCAGGTTGGCGGTCTTATCGCCCTGGTCATGTTTGTGGCAACGCTCGCCATGAACTTCCTGAATGTGGAAATGATGCCTAAGCAGGACGGCGGTATGATCGACATTACCGTAGAAATGCCGGAAGGAACAAACATCCAGACCACAGACAGTATTTCCAAGGTGATTGAAAACCGCTTCAAGGATCTTAAGGAAATTGAACGATACAGCATTACAGCTGGTGGCGAAAGCGGCTTCTCCTCCATCCGCCAAGCCAAGATGCGTATCAAGTTATTGAAGCGTGGTCAGGGTCGCGATCGCAGCACAGATGAAATCGTAGACTCCCTGCGCCCCTACCTGGCAAACATTCCCGACGCCTATGTTTCCATCAAGGCTTCCTCCACAACCCAGATGGGCGGTGGCCAGTCTGGTGACGTGGTGTTCGAAGTGAACGGCCTCCATGCCGACTCCGTGATCAAGGCTGCGGAATTGCTCAAGGCCTCTGTCTTGGATAACATTGAAGGCGTGGTCGAAGTCAAGTCCAGCTACGAAGCCGGTAAGCCGGAAATCCGCTTGGTTCCGAAGCGCCAGGCCCTGGCCGACTATGGTACTACCTTGCAGCAACAGGCAACCTACAACTACATCGCCGTTAGCGGTTACGAAGCTGGTACCTATTCTGAAAATGGTGAAGAATACGATGTGTACGTCCGCATGCAGGAAAAAGACCGCATGACCTACAACGACATTGCCGACCTTCCCATGCTGACCCCCAAGGGCTATGTAACCGCCCGCGACCTCTTCGATATCGAAACCGGTTCTGGTCCTACAAAGATTGAACGTAAGCGCAAACGCATGCGTATCGACATTTCCATGAACCTTCTTCCGGGACACACCACGGGCGAAATCCAGAAGAAGCTCACAGCCATGGCCGACGGCATGAAGGACCAGATCCCCGAAGGCGTGACCTACAGTTTCGGTGGCGATGCAGACATGATGAACGACATGGTGAACGAATTCATCGCAGCAATCATCATGGCAATCCTCATGACCTACATTCTATTGGTTGCCCTCCTGGAAAGTTTCGCACAGCCCTTCATCATCATGACAACCATTCCTATGGGTGCTATCGGTGTGATTCTCTCCCTGGTACTTACCGGAAAGACTCTTTCCATGGTGTCCCTCATGGCAATCGTTATGCTTATCGGTGTGGTGGTGAACAACGCTATTCTATTGCTGGATGAAGCAAACCGACTGCTCCGTAGCGGAGCCATGGGACGTCGTTCGGCAATGCTTACTGCAGCAAAGGCAAAGTTCCAGCCAATTCTCTTGGCAACCTTGGCATCCATCGTGGCACAGCTCCCGTTGGCATTTGCAGTCGGTGGCGACGTGGCTGCATTGACCCAGCCCATGGGTATTGCTTGCGTGGGTGGCCTTGCCATTTCCGCAATTCTCACCATGTACTTGATTCCCACCTTCTTCTGGCTGCCCAATGCCATCTTCCATAAGGTGAAGAGAGGCGCAAGCAAGGTGAAGAACAAGATCGTGCGTCACAAAACTGCGTAACGGTCAAGCCACCCCGGTGGTAAAGTTTAGACAATAGAGTAAAAAGCCCGCACATCTGTGCGGGCTTTCTTTTTATGCCAAATGTTTTGATTTAAGAACTAAAAGCAGAAACCGATGTACAGGTTCACGTCATAGAACAAAACAGAACTAGTCGCAGCTTCCAAAGCGTCAGCAGCACCTTCATCACCACTGATGACAGGAATCTTGATGCCCATACCAGCATCCACGCCAAAGACAAAGGCACCGGAAACCTTCTTCCAACCAGCCATACCAGCGACTTCAATCAAGTTTGCAGTAGCAGAATGATAATCATCAGACAAGCTTGCATGGTCATAAATTGCAAGAGCGTCGATATAGAAGCCACGATGTTCCGGCTTAAAGTACCAACGGGCACCAAGCTGGAGACCGAATTCAGAACCAGTGTACTCATCACCGTCATACTTAAGAGTCAAACCAGAAATATAAGGACGGGCAACAATGGACATCTTCTTTGCAAAGGGATATTCCACCGTTACATACAGGTTCGGGTTTCCAGTCAAAGGTCCGATAAGGGCCATTGCAGGATGAACGCCGATGTACAGAGTCTTATCATCAGAAGAATTTCCTTCTTCCTCATCAACAGCAGAAGATTTCATGGGTGCTGCGTCATTGTAGGAATCGTTGTCTTCTTCAGCAGCGGATTCCTCAACGGCAGGGGATTCTTCTGAGGGAGCTTCTTCTTCAGAAGAGTAAGAGTTATAACCATCGTCTTCCTGGGCAAAGGCAAAAGATGCCAGGCAGGCAGACAGGGCGAGAGATGTTAAGAATTTAGACACTTTGTCCTCCTTGTATTAAATGAATGGCGCAAATTTAGACAAAACGTAAACAACAGAAAAAAAGTTTTGCATTTTGCAAACAATTGTTGACACCCTAACGACAAGAGCATTTGTAGTTTGGTGGCATGAAAGCCGCCATTATCCAAAAAAACGAAAAACACTGCACCGTAGCCGTCAACGAGACTCACAACGAATTGTTGCTAGAAAGATTTCGCCTTACGTCAAACAAACGGATTGAGCCCATCAAAAAAAACGAGGCAGAAATCCGGAGTCTGCTCGCTTGCCAGCAAAAGCCTTTTGACGTGGAGGTTTTGAATAAGATCCATTATTCTGAAAACTCCTGGGAATCGGAGCCAGTCATCAATCTTGTGGACAGTTTGCTGGAAGATGCGTTGGAGAAGGAGGCTACGGACATCCATATTGAGCCCGACGAAACCTCCCTGCGGATTAGGCTTCGTCAGGACGGTCTTTTGAACGACTTCAGGACACTTCCCCACTGGATTAGCGATTCAGTGCTTGTCCGCTTGAAAATCCTTGCGGAAGTCGATATTACAGATAAACGAATGCCACATGACGGAAGCTTTACCTACTGCGGAATCAAGCACAAGGCCAACGTGAGACTCAGCACTATTCCCATTCAAAGTCAAGGAGCATCCTTAGAAAAATGTGTTTTGCGATTGCTGCCCCAGGTCTCCAGTCCTGCAAGAAACGCAATTAGGGGAATCAGCCAGCTGCACCTGCCACCCGCCGAAGAATCTTTCCTGAGGCAAGTCTTCGACACCCCCCAGGGACTGTTCCTGGTGACAGGCCCCACCGGAAGCGGCAAGACCACAACCCTCCACGCCGGCCTTCAGGAAATCGCTAAAAAGAAAATCAACATTACGACCGTCGAAGACCCCGTAGAATATGTACTTCAAGGCGTAAACCAAGTGCAGGTCAACGAAAAATGCGGTTTTAGCTTTGCGGAAGCATTGCGCAGCATTCTCCGTCAGGATCCCGACGTCATTTTCGTCGGGGAAATCCGCGACCAGGAAACTGCGAAGATCGCCATACGCGCCGCCCAAACGGGGCATTTGGTTCTTTCCACCCTCCACACGAACAGTTCCAGGGCGGCGCGAACCAGACTTCTGGACCTAGGCGTTGGCGAAACCGCCCTAAAAGAAACATTACTAGGCGTCATGGCCCAGCGTCTTGTCCGCAAGACACGCGGCGACCTATGCAACGGAGAACGTTCCGATTTAGACAATTGCAACGACCGCTACAAGGGGCGTACCGCCATCACAGAAATTCTCAAGCCCGACGGCACCTTCGTATGCGGTAGCCTTCGGGACTGTGCCCAAATGCTTCTGGATCGGCAAATCACGGACCAGGCCGAAGTAGAACACGTTCTAGGTAAAAACCTAGGCCAGTTCCCATAAATCGATTTTTCTCTTTACTATATTAGGAATGATGAAACTTTCCGATAGAACCATAGGGTACCTCACCCTTCTTGCACTTCTGCTGATTTTCGCAGGAGTGGCTATCGGCATGTACGACGCCCACCACGAAGAAGCCAAATGCATCTACGTGGAATTCGACGAACTTGGTACTTTGCAACCCGAAGACGTTGTTGTGGTCAAGGGTTACACCGTTGGTGTTGTCGGTGATATCACCTGGCTTGGCGACCGCGCCCGAGTCCAGATCAAGTTTACCGAACCCATCATTATCCGCGAAGGTACCCAGATTTACGATGTAAACTACGCCCTCATGGGGCAGCGCCGTCTAGAAATCTTCCCTTCCAAAACCGGCAAGGTTCTTCCCGACGACTATGTTCACACGGGCATATTTGAACCGGGTATTGCCGAAGCACTTCGCCTTATCGAAGGCGTAAACGAGCAGCTCGCCATGGTCCGCGACATGGTGCATACGCTTACCGAAGGGGATTCTTCACACGCTTCTATCCAAAAGATTTTCGAGGATGTTCTCCAGACTGTAGAAGTCACCATGCAGAACACCGAAAAGATGGTGGCCTCCTTGCAGCCCACGGTCAACAAGATTTTCAACAACGTGGATAGCACGACTAAGGTTCTGATGGACGTCACCAACCAGGCCGACACCACCATCAAGACCGCAACCAAGGTAATTAACGAAAAACTGGCCCAAACCGAAGACGCCCTCAAGACGGTTTCTGTCAATGTGCAAAAGGCAAACGACCTGATTGCAAGCATCGAAGGCAATCCGAACATTGACAAGCTTTTGAACTCTACCGAAGTCATCGAAAAGACTAACGAGATGGTTACCAAGTTCAGCGAACTGGTACAGGCCATAAACACCAAGGGTCTTACCGTCTACGACAGTACGGGCAAGCCGGTTAAGCTGATCCACTTCCGCAACATGAACATTATCGGCAAGACTGCTCGCGAAAAGGCCGCAGAAAGAGCCGCAAAGGGCGAAAGTCTGGACTAAGCCATGGATCTTTCCAACTTGCCCAAGATGGGGCCTAAAAGCCTGGAAGCGTTACGAAGCGCAGGCATTTTGTCCCTTACAGATTTTCTCTACAACATTCCTCGCACCTACCTGGACCAGACCAAGGTCAGTCAAATCGGAAACTTGCACGTAGGCGACCGCGTTGTGCTTATCGGTAAGATTTCCAGGGCAGGAATTATCCGCGGAAGGAGCAGTCGCTTTGTAGCCACCCTCACCGACGGTACCGGCGAAATTTCCCTGACGTTCTTCAAGGGTGCCCAGTACCATAGCAGGCGCGTGCAGCCTGGCTCAAGCTGGCTTGTTTCCGGCGTTGTAGGCGAATACCGCGGTTTCCAGATGACCCATCCGGACATGCAGCCCTTTGACGAAGAAGACAAGTTCAATGGCCAGATTCTGCCCGTCTATTCTATGACGGATGCCATGGCCAAGAGCCGCATTACCCAAAAGTCCCTGCGGAACTGGTACCGAGTCGTCTTTAACTTTCCGGCGTTGACCCTAGGGAATGTTTGTCCTAACGCGCTTACGGACTACTTGCATTTTGCTCCTGTGGTAAAGAACCTACAGGCGCTCCACCTGCCGCAAAATTTCGACTCCATTCGCAAGGCAAAGTTCCAGCTGAAAATTTTGGAACTTCTTCCCTTCTGTTTGCGCATGGTTCATCGCAGGCAAAACCAGATGCTCCGCGGGCATGAACGCCAGGTGGATCTGGGCCAGGTGATGAATGCCCGCGCAAGGCTGCCTTTCGCTCTCACCGACGGGCAGGAAGTGGCGTTAAATCAAATCGTAGACGGGCTCAACGGTAAAAAGCAGTTCCATGCGTTGCTCCAGGGTGACGTAGGCTGCGGTAAAACCGTTGTGGCAATGCTCGCTATGCTTGCTGTTTGCGGTGCTGGCGAACAAAGCGCCCTGATGGTGCCAACCGACATTCTGGCGCGCCAGCATTACAAGCAAATTAAGCCGTTCTTTGAAGCCGCAGGAATGCGCGTGCAACTTTTAGTAGGCGCCACCACTGCCGCAGAACGTCGCCAGATTCTTGGGGAATTGCAAATGGGCCTTTGCCAGGCCGTCATTGGAACCCACGCCCTGTTCTCCAAGGATGTGGCTTTTGCAAAACTGGGTTTTGTCATTATCGATGAACAACACCGCTTTGGTGTAAACCAGCGCGAAGCCCTACTGGCCAAGGGAGAATATCCCGATATGCTTGTCATGAGCGCAACGCCTATCCCCCGCAGTTTGGCAATGACTTTATACGGCGACCTGAAGGTTATTTCTATCAAGGAAAAGCCCGCAGGACGTAAGCCCATCAAGACCCGTCTTGTCCCGCCCGAAAAGCGCAACGACATGAAGCGCTTTATCGTAAACGAAGCTAAAGGTGGCAATCTCTGTTACTGGATCGTCAGCCGCGTCAACGCTGACGATAGCGACGAATTCGACGCAGGCCCTGGTGAAGGTTCTCGCGCTCCCGCCAAAAGCGTGGATGACGTGGTTAACGAGCTTCGAGCTTTTGATTCCTCTGTTGTAGTTGAAGGAATCCACGGCCAGATGGACGAATCCACCCGAGACGAAATCCTCAAGCGTTTTTCCAAAGGCGAAGTCCATATTCTTGTGGCCACCACCGTTATCGAAGTCGGCGTCAACGTGCCAGAAGCAAACGTCATGGCCATCGATTCCCCGGATCGCTTCGGGTTGGCCCAGCTCCATCAGCTACGAGGCCGCGTAGGCCGTGGTGATGTTCAGGCTTGGTGTTTCCTAATGCTTCCGGAAGGCGAAGCCGCCGCCACCTCCGAAGAACGCCTCACCCAGTTCTCCCATACCGACGACGGTTTCGAAATCGCCGAACTGGATTTGCAAACCCGCGGGGCAGGCAACCTGGAAGGCAACGAGCAAAGCGGCAGCTGGGTGTTCCGCTGGTTCGACTGGATTCACGACCAGGAACTCATTGCAGAAACCTTGCAAATGGCAGAGAATATTTTAAACGACAGAAGCGCCTTCGATGAATACGCCCGTGAAAAAATTCAGCTCTGGTACAGCGAAAAGCAATCCGCCAACGAAGACGGCGTCCACTAAAATCCGCGCATTCCCATGCGCAATTTTAAAGCAAGTTCGTAAAAGTGCCAACCACAAAGGCACACAGCACAAGATTCAAAAAGAAGAATGTGCGACGGATAATAATAAAGAACAGCGGCAACCACTGCAGCATATTGTCCACCGGGGCAATCAACTCCTTAACACCTAGGAACACGCTGATCATGCCTGTTACCACCATCATCAAGGTTCCCACAAAATAACCTTCGTTCCAAACGTAAATCGTGGAACCCAAGCCGAGAACCACGGCAAGTACGCCGATGATGATTTCAACTCGCAAAACAATGTTCTTGATCTTATTCTTATCCATTGACTTCCAATTTAGAAAAAAAGAAAGAGCCCCCAGCCTTTATTGGCCGGGAGCTCCACAATCGGGCAGTTATAAGCCGGGTTTTGTACCTGTACCATACGCCCTAAGGACTGTGTACTAGGCGATGACCATCTCTCTGGACGAACTGTTACCAGCCGCCTCAAGCGACCTACCCGGATATCCAACAGGCACGAGCCGCACCTGGCCGGAGTTGCCCCCAGCGGATTCCTGCTTGGTCTTGCACCGGATGAGGTTTACATTGCCACCCCTGTCACCAGGAATGCGGTGAGCTCTTACCTCGCCATTTCACCCTTACCTGCTTGCGCAGGCGGTATAATTTCTGTTGCACTTTCTATCGCGTTTCCGCGCCTGGACGTTATCCAGCATCCTGCCCTGTGGTGCCCGGACTTTCCTCCAGTCTGAATTGCTTCTCGCCGGCGGCCATCCGCTGCCCGCCCCAAATATAGAAACAACCCTCGCAGGTTTCAATCCCGCCAACGACGCCGGCCACACTCCCACGCTACTCTCTGCACACCCATTTTTCTATATTGCACCCAAGTTAGGATTACTTTATGCGACATATCTTTATTGCCACATTGATCGCCTTTGCTGGATTAGCCTTTGCGCAAGCCGACTCAACCCATAAGCACACGGGTACTTTCGTCATTGATTCCATAGCTTACGATATTGGCGACGCCTTCGACGACTCCAAATACCACAGCAAGTACGACAAGCTGGTCTATGACCTTCTTAACGTGGTTCATATCGAGACCCGCGAAGCCACCATCCGAAAGCTTCTCCTCTTCAACGAAGGAAGCGTGGTAAGTGATACCATCATCCAGGAATCCGAGCGTTTCCTCCGCACCCAGAAATATCTTTCTGACGCAAAAATTTCCATCGATGAAATCGACGGCAAGAACATCGCCAACGTCAAGACCAGCGACAACTGGACTCTGGCCATTCCGGCAGGAATCGGATTTGGCGGCAAGAAATGGGCCTACAAGAATCTAAACTGGAGCCTTGGCATCCAGGAAAGCAATTTCCTTGGTCTGGGGCAAATGCTTGGCTTCTACTTTATGCACACCTATTTCCGCGACACATGGTCTGTGGACTATAGCGCACCCCATTTCCTGTTCCGTTACAACCAATTGGACCTGAACTACAGCTACAATACCGATGGTTACATGGCTAGCTGGCAAATGAAGGTTCCTTTCCTGAGCCGTAGCCAAAACCAGTGGGCATACACCCTGGAAGGCCTCAAGAACAGACGTACTATCTACATGTTCGGTAGTGGCGACCTCCCCCAAGGAGCAGCACCCTACGAAACAACAAAGAGTCTGGATTCCCTGGCCAAGTACAATGGCAAGGAAACGGTCACCCTCATGAAAGCAAAGGACTTCAACGAAGACTCCCTTAGCCTGCGCATCAGCAGATCCTTTGGCGGCACCCTTCGCAAGTTCTACATCGGCGCAACCTACGACTACCATTTCCAGGAAGCCAACAGCGATAGCCTCGTCCGTTACATATTCAATTCAAACAATCAAGCCTACGCCATCGACTCCGCAAGCGCCTGGAACGACTGGGTTCCCCAAAAGATGGATTCCCGTCTGGGTTTCTACCTGATGCTCTCCAACCTCTACTATGTCAAGGAAAAGAACCTCCACAACGTCAAGTGGACCGAAGATGTAGAAAAGGGTTACTCCCTCAAGGCACAGGTGTCCAAGAACATCGAACAGATCGGCGCAGACAACAACGACATTCGCATCGACCTCTGGGCCAACCTTTACCTGGGCCGCAACATCCACCATGTCACCTTGAAGTCCGAAAGCCACTTCTATCTGGACCATAGCGAAAAGCGTGACTTCTACAGCAGGGTTCAGGGCGAGTATATCTTCCACCCCACCGCACAGTGGTCTACCGTACTCAAGGGTTTAGTGGACTTTTATGACAACGCCAAACTTGGCCACCAGCTCTCTCTGGGTGGCAGCGACGCTTTCGCAGGTTTCGACCCCGGTTTCTACACCGGACAGGCCCGCGTCTATGGCGTACTCGAGCAACGCTATTTCCCCAACTTCGAAATTGCGACCCTTAGACCCGTATTCGCAGTATTCGGCTCCGTAGGCGAAACCGCCTGGGACATCAAGGACATTAACCGCAAGGATCTGGTCTATGTCCTGGGAGCAGGTATCCGCTTCGCCCAGACAAAGTCCATCAGCCGACTCATCAACAAGGTCAACATCAGCGTACCGGTTAATGGAGTCCGCAAAGGCGAACCCCACTACTCCCTAACTACCGAACTTAGCCTGTAAAACTAACCGTTGTAGAATTCGCCCAGCATGCAATTGTTGGCGAACTTTCCAACAGCGCCCTTATCCTCAAGGAACATCTGAGGGTCTACGCTGACGGCCTGCGCCACATTCATTGCACAGCACTTGTCCAGATCCGGGATTTCGGAACCGTTTGCCATGAGGATCTTATGACCCTCGGTAAAGGAGTTCCACTCCGCCGCCAACTTATCATCGATAAAGCGTGTGGTATCTCGGTAGACACCAATCATCATTTTCAAAGCCTCGACAGCAGCGTCCCTCGCTTCGATAAACTTGTCTCCAAAAAGATCACTCTTGATCAAATGCAATTCAACAGAAACCCCGTAAAACCGGCGAAAAACACCAGAGCTAAAGGGATCAGACAATTCACGGACCTTACTGGCAGTAAGATTCTGCAAAAAAGCAAGACAGTTATTCAGGTCAATGATGCGGGGAGGTTTTTCTTCGCTAAAAATGGAGACCATGCTATAATACGCGTTTTGGGGCGATGACGACCACGCGTACATAAACCTTCGAGAAAAAATGGCGCGGTGCTCTTCCAGGGGTTTTGCATAAGGATGACCCTGATTGACGACCAGCCAGTAATTCAAGAACTTAAAGAAATTCGTTTCACCTTGATAAGCCAGGTCCAGGGCAAATCGACCGTTGGACTCGCCCTCGTTCTCGGCCTTTTTGATGATGTAGTTACCGCCTCGATTGTAGAAGTACTTTTCGTGATTGTCCAACACAGCCTTAATCTTGGAATAAAAGCCTGTATCCAAATTAAAGTCTTTCCAGGGAACCGAATCATAGTAACTGATATCCTGAACGGGCAGAGCGCGTTTCAGCTGGATCCTCAGCGCGAACTTGCAGCGCATCATCACCTTACCGTTGGGATCCACTTTCTGCTTTCTAAAGTAGCTCACCCTGGTAGAGCCCTCCACCACCTCGGCATGGACATCGATGCTATCATCCAGCTTGCCAAACTTAAGGTAGGCACTATCCTTGCAAAGGAAAGCGTTCATCACGTACTCGCCCATTTCCCTGTTAGGGATAATCTCCCCAAAAGATCGAATTACCAGCTCATTCTCCGGCAGCACCAAGGGTTCGCCATTCAAGAAACCACACCAGTCCCTGGCAAGGACAGACAGGCGGAATTTTTCTACAAGATACTTAAGACCATAAATCTTTTTCGTAAAAGGCGAAAAGGGCGGAGTACCACCAAAAGCCTCGTCGGCCTGCTTGAAAGTTCGCCCTCGGAACAGGTCGGCACTCTTTCTGGAATGGGGACCGATTGTGATGGAAATGTCTCTGAAACCGTTATCAACGCCGGCATAAAGAAGGGTGTTTTCGACAATATTCATTTCAACCTCGTTTACGTTATCGGTAAAAACGTGAAATTTGTCAAACTACAGGCCTTTTTTTTCATTTCTTGACGTTTTTCGACCACAATAGGCTTATTTTTTCGTATTTTAAGCACGTACTTACAGGAGTTTTATCATCCCTATGCGTATTGCAGTAAAGTTATTGAGTATCGTTTCTTTAGTCGCAGGCATGTCTTTCGCACAGTTGGCACCGCAGCCCCAAGTGGCCGACGTTCAACTGATGCAGGATGCCTCCACCAATCAGCCTATGAAGATGGATTTTTCCAAGCCTCTCACAGGCATTAGCGATCCGGGAATTCTGTTCAGCCACTTCAGCAAGCGCCCGCTGATGATTTACTATTTCAGCCCCAAGTGCCCCCACTGCCAGCGCCACATCAGCGGCATCCAGGACATGATGAAGATGTATGAACCTGCAGGTCTCGCAGGCATCGCCATCGGTCTGGGCGGCGGCATCAAGAAGAACGACATCCGTCTGTTCATCGACCAGTTCCACGTTTCTATCCCCGTGTTCCAGGATTCCGAAACCAAGTTCGGTTCTGCCTACGGTACAGGCTACATTCCGGTGGTCTACCTGGTGAACCCCGACGGAACATTCTACCGCTACGAGACGCTGAACGACGCAAACCTGAACCATCTCAAGGCTACGTTGGACAAGATGTTCAAGAAGTAAAAAACTTTAAAAACGAATCTGAAAGCCGCCCTTTGGGGTGGCTTTTTTGTGTGGGGCATGAGAGGGGCGGGATTCCACAGAGCTTCGCCTTTGTCGGCGGGATGCTGCTTCGCAGCTGTTGCTCACGCTCGGTCATGGGTAAGCGAGCTTACCCGCGACACTCGCCATCGCAACAATCGAACCCACTGCGTTGGGTTCGACATCCCCTTAAGCTTTAAAAACAAAAGACACGCCAAAACGGCGTGTCTTTTTGTTTTTCATACTCGAGGCGGGATTCGAACCCACGACCCTCTGCTTAGAAGGCAGATGCTCTATCCAACTGAGCTACTCGAGCCCTTCTCCCTTTCGGGCGGTTTCGCATATATAGTAATTTTCGCAGTTCTTTTCAAGTTGGTCGCCATTAGCCTCTTCAATATGCAACCTAATGGAAATCCTGACGCATCTTCTTGAGGTCAAGCTCCGACACAAGGATGCTGCGTTTTTCAGCATCCTCGGGATTGCGGTGACGCAAACGGCAGTCTTCAAAGAAGCGGTTGATGAAGTACGTGTGCACGTCGCCGGTCACGTCGAAACTGAAGTCAACGCATATTCAGAAATCCAGCGATGGCCCATAACACCAAAAACGTTCATGTACATAAATCCTCCTAGGGAATGAACACTCTGGCATTATATCGCATGTTCGATAAGATTTGTCAAAAAAAAGCCCGACCTTTGCAGGGCCGGGAGGGAGATCCCCGCCTTCGCGGGGATGACATGTCGTAAGAGCTACTTGATGATAGCGCTCTTACCGCTAACAGAACCGTTGTGTTCAATGGTCACCATATAGCGGCCAGCAGGAACATTTTCGCCATTCCAGTTCAAGGTGTTGAAACCGGGCTGACCATTGTCCAGACGGACGCTGGCAACCTGTTCGCCATCAGCATTCATGATGGTAACAACAGCGGAACCTGCGGAAGTAAGATTAACGCCGATGGCCTTGCGGGAAATTCCCTTGAGGTTTGCGGAGCTTGCCTTGGCAACGCCCTGAGCAACAGGCTTGGGAGCAAATTCTTCGGCACGATCCACATAGACACCGTTAAGGTCCTTAGCGCTTACGGAGCCTTCCTTCTTCAGGAGGGTACCGCGCTGGAGCACAGCCACCAGCTGCTTGCTGTCTTCGGTTGCGCTAGCGTATGTTTCAAGTTCTGCGGCTTCGAATTCAGACTTGTCACCATACCATGCTTCCACCTTGTTACCTTCAAGATCCTTGACGGTAAGCTGGGCACGACGGATAACACTGGTCAAAGTGTCGGCACCGCTAACGAAGGTAATTTCAAGAGGCTTGTTCACCTGGCCACGGAGCATGTCCTTGGAATCTTCAATGCTCTGGCGAGCGAGGCTCTGGCCATCCACAGCGATAATCACGTCACCGGCCTGGAGCTTGGAATCTGCAGCGGGAGTACCGGGGATAACTTCGGCAACCTTAACACCGTTACGCAACTGATAAATGGTAACACCAATGCCGCCGAAAACTTCGTCAGCCATAACAGGAGTGGCAACCATGGCCGCCAACAGAGATGCCTTGATAAAACGCTTCATAAAGTTCTCCTTAACTTAATACCTTCTTAATATAAATTATGTGGTCCCGACGGTCAAGTCGCCTATTCAAACATAACGCCCTCTTCCTCGTCATCGCCGTCCTTGTAGTCGTCGATGGACTTTTCACCAGGAACAATGACAAGGCCAAGGGTCACCGGTTCACCCTTCATATCCAGGTAAGCTTCCAGGTAAAGGGAGGAGGAAAGTCGGATCAAACGAAGGTCCAGCATGGTCCCGCCCTTGTGGATGCTCTTGGGATTCAAATTGAAGAACAGGAACTTCTTGTTGATGTATTCGAAACGGTCCGCCTCGTAGTTGATAGCCCAGCGGGAATCCCCATCGTTTTCCTGGCGGTAAAGACATTCGTCGTGGTCAATATCGCATTCAAAGCTTGCGCTTTCCTGATATTTTTTGTTCCATTCACGGCTAAAGGAACAGGACTGAATACGGCCACCACCGTTGCGTTGCTTATTCAGTTGGTCATTGATCACCACGTAGTCCATCTTGAGGCCCTTCACCTGGTTGTACACATTCATCAAGATGATGTAGGCCTCGATGTCCTTGGGGCATTTGCCAGTCAGATTTACATCTTCGTGAGCCTTCAGCAGAGTTTGCTGCAAGTCCACATCAATGGCGTCAGGAATTTCGCTTTCGGCAATTTTATCCAGCACTTTCTTAGGCGGAATGAACACCACCTTGTCGCCCTTCTTCACAGCAAAACCCATCTGGTCGCGGATGTAGTCCAGGCACTGCTGCACGTGGATATGCACGGTGTTGGAGGCCGCAGACACAAAGTCTACGCCGATACGTACATTCCATTCGCCAGCGTTACTTCCCTTTTTGTCCAAATCGCAGAAGGGTTCTTCACGGATACCGTCCACAAAGACAATCTTGGCGTTCAGTTTCGTCACCAGGGATTCGTCCTTTTTCATGACGCCGCCAAGGCTCCAGAAGTTGGGATTCATGCGAAGCACTTCTTCAAAGGCCTTATCGCCATCCAAGGCTGGCAACAGGGAATCGTTACGGGCATTCTTTTCTTGCATCAGTTCAGAATACTCCGTGGTCACCGTCATGTTGTTAAAGCTGTTACGGGTAGCAGCCTCGGGCATGGCAAATGCGGCAGCAAAGAACAATGAACAATGAACAATGAACAATGCGACAAACAGTCTTTTCTTCTTCATAATAACCTTCAAAATTTAAGCGCGGCGGATTTTCTTTACAGCAAAGTTCGCCAAGTAAAGTAGGACTCCGCAGGCAATAATGGTGGGACCCACCACAAAGTTCAACTGGCAAGCCAACAGGAGACCAGTCAAAACAAGAACCAGGGAAACGCCTACAGAAATAAAAATCATCTGGGTCAAATTCTTGGCGTAGTTCTCGGCAATGTAACCAGGAATGGTCAAGAGGGCAATCACAAGAATCATACCTACGGCCTGCACCGCAATCACCACGGTCAGAGCAATCAAAGCAATAAGAAACATGTAGTAGGCAAGCACAGGCATGCCCTGCACTCGGGCAAATTCTGGATCAAAGGAAATAGCCAAGAACTTACGGTAGTTCAGCACCACAGCCCCAAGAATCAAAACCAGGAGCGCACCCATCCACCACAAAAGTTCCGTGGGCACCGTCAAAAGACTACCGAACAAAAAGCTCATCATCTCGCCGCTATAACCTGGCGTCAAGTCCGTAAGAATCACGCCCAAGGCCATACCGCCCGCCCAGATAATACCGATGAAAGTATCGGAGTTCTTGCGATCGCGCCAGGTCAGCACGCCCATCAGCATGGCACAGGCAACTGCAAATCCAAGGGAGCCCAGCATAGGAGAAAATCCCAGGAATGCTGCCAAGCCCACGCCACCGAAGGATGCGTGAGCCACACCACCCGATAAAGAAGTCATGCGGTTCACCACCACAAAAGTTCCCATGACGCCACAAGCCACAGCCACCAACACGGCGGCCACCAGGGCGTTCTGCATAAAACTCATGGAAAAAAGATCAAACATGTATTCGTCGCAAGAAAAAGGTTACTGTTTTAAAAGTTCAGGCAAAATCGTAGAAAGTTGCATCAAGTCAGGAATGTAGAAGTCCACCCAGTCAGGCACATCGGGAACAGGATTTACCAACACAGTTTTCCAACCGCGGCGGTGCGCAGGTTCCAAATTGCGAACAGAATCATCCAGCAGGATAACCTGTGACGGGTCAGCGTACGTCTGTGACGCAAGCGCGTCGACCTGCAATTTTTGAGCCAGCCACTTTTCCACCTTTTCGTAGGCGCTGTTGTGGGGCTTGCCCACCCAATCCATCTGCTTTAAATCAAAGACATCTTCGAAGCAGTCACGAATACCCATGTGTTCCATGCCCGCTTCGCTCCAATCACGGCGGCCATTGGTAAACACATAGCGGTGCCCCGGTAGAGACTTAATCAAGTCGCGTTTTTCCGGCGAAGGCTTGGGATACGTCAGAAACTCCGGCTGATGGATAAAGTCAAAAAAGTCATCGGGTTTTACACCATGCATAGCCTGAAGGCCAGCCAGAGTCGTTCCAAAGCGCAACAAATAATCCTTGCGGATTTTATGGGCAGTTTCCATATCCACGCCGGTAGCATTCTGCACAGTCTGAGAAATACGTTCGTCCAGAGAGTCGATGACACAATGTTCATCGGCCCCATACAACGTCAGATCGTAATCAAACAGCCAGATCATCGTCGCGACTCTACAGCTCCGTTAGTAACCCATGGCAAGGCCGCCAATCTGACGGGCCAAATAAGTGGCATAGTTATCGGTCATGCCGCTGACAAAGTCCAGCACCTGGTGGTAGGCTTCGGCGGCGGTAACGCTCTGGCCGATTTTGGCCTGACCAATGAGACGGACAATGCGGTCGGCGCGGTAAGAATTCTTGCCGTTCAAACGGAAATCGTAAACGCCGTTAATGAACGCATCCAGAACAGTGCTTAACGTGGTGTAGCTACCCACTTCAAGTTCGGTCTTGCGGCGGTCCGGATAAATACGTTCTACCCCGAGGCGCTTTGCAATGCGGATACCTTCCATTACTTCAGAGCGGGAAAGATCCACAAGATGCTTGATGGGAGCGCCTGCCATAATTTCGTCGTAATGATTTACAAAGGTGACGGCAACGTCGTCAATGAGGTTCTGAATGGCAAGGCCACGAATACTGCTGAGGAAGTCGCGGAAGTTCTGACCGTTTTCCTGGTACTCACGGTCGATATCCACTTCAGGGCCACACAAATAGCTGAACATGCCACGGACATCGCCGAAGGAAAGAATGCCAAGCTCGATGGCGTCTTCCACATCCAAAATGCTGTAGCAAATATCGTCGGCAGCTTCCATCAGGTAAACCAGAGGATGACGGACCCACTTGCCGGTTTCCAGTTCAGGAATACCCAAGGTGTAGGCGGTCATTCTGTAAAGATCCGCTTCGGTGGAGAAAAGGCTGGTAGGAGTCCCGAACTTTGCCAGCTGCGGATACTTAATCATGGAACCAATGGTTGCGTAAGTCAATCGCATTCCACCATCCAGGAAATGGTATTCCAACTTGCTCAAAATGCGGTGGCCCTGGGCGTTACCGTCAAAGTTTTCAAAGTCCGCAATTTCTTCGGGCTTCAAATCGCGCAAGGCAGGAGAATTATGGTTCTTGCGGAACCATTCGCGAATGGCGGCTTCACCAGCGTGACCAAAAGGCGGGTTACCAATATCGTGGGCCAAACAAGCGGACTGAACGATGGTACCAAACTGGTATTCGTTCACATACTTGGGCAAATACTTCTTGATCAAGTGATAAACCGTAATGGCAAGGCTACGGCCAACGCTACTGACTTCCAAACTGTGGGTCAAGCGGCTGTGTACATGGTCGTTCACAGAGAAAGGATGAACCTGGGTCTTGCGGCCAAGGCGGCGGAAAGCAGTAGAAAAAACAATACGGTCGTAATCGCGATGAAAATCAGAGCGGTTCGGATCCGGATCGGCCGGGTGTCCGTAACGCGTCGCAGAAAGCAAAGTGTCCCATTGTAACATGGGGATAAATTTAGAAAATTCAGCGATTCACGGATGGACAGAATTTGGCAATCATGGCTATGATTACAACATCCACAAGGCAGAACGCCGTGAGCCACAGCACAGTTCCGTTCTGGAATCCGTAACTGTGGAGTCCCACACCCAAAAGGTTAATTCCAAACCAGCAAAGGAATGTGATAATCACATTGAAACAGTTGAACAGAGCAAAACCCTTTGGCGAGATGAGACGCCCACCGCGAAGGTGTAGACCAAGCATCGTCCAAAGGCAAACGAAAAGGGCTCCGCATTCCTTAGGGTCAAAACCCCAAAAACGCCCCCAGGCAAAATCCGCCCAGACGCCCCCAAGCAACGTGCCCAAAATGGTAAAGGCAGAACCAAAAACAAGGGTGCCGAAAAGAAGAGGCGCGAGGTTCGAGGTTCGAGGCTCGAGAGAAGAATCTCGATTGAGGCGGTACAGATATAAGTGAGCCACAATTCCAGACAAAATAACGCCAGCAAAACCAAGTGCAATGGAGAACACATGAATCGTAAGGAACACCGAAGAATTCAACACCGCAGGAATGGGCTGGAATAAATCCCCAGGCTCCAAAATGAACTTTGCAAAGTAAAGAAGAATTGCCGCCAAGAGCGTAACAGGGATAATCAAGGAGAAGGTTCGTTTCTTGCAGAAAATGAAAGCTCCAAATTCAAAACTTTCTAACAGCAAGGCAATCAACAGCACTATCTCGTAAAGACAAGAAAGTGGCGGACGGCCCGTAATATAAAGACGCAGGGCGAAGGCAGCAGCCAAGGTGGCAGCCGTCGCGGCAGCCATGGAGTTCGCTGCCACATCAAGAGCCCGTTTTTTGAAAATGGAATTAATGGCCGCCAAAGCACAACCCAGGAAAGCCAAGATAAATGCGATTAAGGCAAAGTTGGTGTGGTTGTAGAAAAGTTCCGCCTGTATTTTACCCTCGAGATGTTCTTCCGCAGACACGGGAAAAGAACCCTGCTGGATAGCCTCATACAACTGGACATTCTTCAGCAACCGCTGCATTTCTGCTGTTGCCGGAAGCTCATCCTTACGACTTGCATAAATTTCAAGTTCGCTGCGGAATTTTTTCAGCTGGTTGTAGCTTACATACCGATCGCTTTCCGGAATATCCAAAGCATGCTGCACATCTGCACGCAAAACCTTAAACAAGCGATAATCGCCAGCCGCCCCAAGATTCGTTCTGATATCGTCTACCACTTTCCAGGCAGGCAATTTACCGTGGCAGGAATCCGCCGACTGGCATTTATAGGTAACACGACCAGAAAAATCATCCAAAACGCCGCGGGCAAAAGAATCGTAAAGACGGTAATTTTCACCAACCTGAATCAAGTTCTGCGGAGAAACATCTGCGTGGGCTGTAGGAACGCAAGCTAGCCCTAACGTCGCAAATAACAGCACAGAAACAATCTTTGTCGGATTTGTCGCCTTAGCGGCATTCCGGTTAAACCGCACCTGGGCCACATAATGAAAAATCATGCTCAACATGAATATCACCATGAAGGCGTACGGCACAAATTTGAAGGGATCATAGGTAGCGGTATAAAGATCCACCTTCATGCCGAACATATCCACCTGGCCCTTGTAGAACGTAAAATAGGGATAGCCCTCCCCCACCTGCACCGCTGAGGTATTCAAACTATCGTCAACGATGTAAAAGGTAATGGGTTTCGAGGTCTGCTCTTGCGAATGTTCACCAACGTCAGGAACCGCGCTGAGAGTTTCATTAGGAACCGCACGAAAGCCGTTGTACTCCTGGCGGAATTCACTACCCACGAGACTGCCGACGATCAAAACCAGCAGGGCAATGTGCATCCCGAAGAGGCCCAGATTTCGCCAACCCGAGGGGGCCAGCCTCCCCGATGACCCACGAGAGAAAACCTTGGGCATGCGAAACATCATGGAAGCAATCAGCTGAAGCGCTGCCACAACGGCAATCCCCTTGAAAGCGGGTAACGGAATCACCCCAAGGACCCACAAGAAATAACTTCCAAAGAAACGGTCTGTTGCAAGAGCTACGCCTTCGTTACCAGCAGCAGCCTGCCCAAGCACCCCCCAGAAAGTCAACAGCAAGAAAGCAACCAGCAAAGCGCAAGTCACTTTCATCAATGCGAACTTTTTCAAAAATGCGGTCACGGGCCTTTTACCCACACGAATTTGGATTCGTCAAGACGTTGTTCCCCGTCAAAACGGTAGCAAGCCAAATGGCCTCCGCCAGCATGACGTGCGATACTAAAATCCAGGCAGCACACATTGCTACGAATCAAGTGGGGTTCGTCGGTCAGCCAATAATGGCCAAAGAACACGGGGCGTTCATCTTCGCTGTAATAGGAACGTGCGCGAACTTCTGGTGAAACTTCACAACCCTCGGGCATAGTCACCCCAGGCTGCAAACTCAGTTCCTGCAAAGTCGCCTCCCTGGGATCCACCCACCAGCGAAGCCTTGTCTTGAAACGCTTGACATTTTCTCCATCAAAGAAAAACTGATGGTTGGGCAATTCCATTTCAGGACCCTTCAGCAACATATCGATGGGCCAGAACAGAGAATCACCGTACTGGTTGTCCTCATCGTTAGCGCGGGCAATCAGTTCATCAAAGTCACCATCGGCAAAACAGCTGATACCAGCGGCCTTCAACTGCGCCACAGCCTGAGGGTGAAAACTGGCGTGCTGCGCCCGGAACAAATCCGTTTCCAGGTAGAAAGGCAAAGTCTTGGCGAATTCCTTCATTTCCTTGAATTCGTCCTTACGGCCCACGAAATCCGTTACCGTCTTGGAATGAACCGCCACCTTATTGAAGGTATGCTCACGCAAATAGCCAGGACCAATCTTTTCAATATAGCGGCCACCGGTTCCGTTCTTCTGCCAAAAACTCAGCATATTGAATTCGTGATTTCCCATAAGGGCAATGGCCGAGCCCGCATCACGCATGGCACGGACCACATTCAGCGTCTCACGAACATTGGGGCCACGATCCACATAATCGCCCAGAAAAACAACCATACGTTCATTGCCCGGATAGCGGAAAGCACCTGCGCTCTCCACATAGCCCAACTTTTTCAGCAGAGCCTTCAGGCATTCGCTATGCCCATGAATATCGCCAATGAAATCGATGGAAGTCTTCATACACCTTCAATCATAGGAAATTTTATTTCCGAGCGTACACCGAGCAAACAAAATTTTTCATAAAAAGCGGTTCCCATTTGGGCGTTTCCTGCGTGTTAATAGTAAACGCAACATTTAACATGGAGGAAAAATGAGCGAATACAAAATGAAACCTTACGAGGAACTGGATATCACCGACAATTTTATGTTTTCCAAGGTGTTCAGTCACGAGGATGTTGCCAAGGATTTTCTGCAGGACATTCTAAAAATCACTATCGACCAAATCAGTGTGGTCTCCGAGGCTACAGCCCAGGAGGATCCTTTTCACAAGAGCGTGCGTTTTGATGTGCAGGTGCGGGAGGAAATTCCTTGTGTAGACGGAACTGACAAAATGGGACGGCAGTTTGATATCGAGATGCAGATGGTTGATACAGGCGAACTCCCCAAACGCGCCCGCTATTATCAAGACATGTGCGACTTGGACGCCTTGGCCAAGGGCAGTGACTACGAAGAATTACAGGAACAATACATCCTGTTCATCTGTCCCAACGACATCTTCCATAAGGGAAAGGCAATTTACAGGTTCCAGAATCACGAAGACTCTGACCCAAAAATTCTGTTGGATGACCTCTGCTATAAAAATTTCTATATATTTAAGAAGTACTCCGAAATGGACGACGATTCCACTCGTGAGTATATGAAGTATTTTGCTACCAAGAAATGTGAATCCGAGAAGATGAAGCGCATTCACGAATTGGTAAAGAAATACCGTATGGACCCCGCCGCGAGGAAGGCTTATATGACTCTTGAACAGGAATTGAACATTCGCTACAAGAAAGGTGTTAAAGAAGGCCGTGAAGAAGGCCGTGAAGAAGCCTGCAAGGATCTCGCCAAGGGTTTCCGTGACGACGGCTTTCCTATTGAAGCTATAGCCAAACGCACAGGACTCACTCCTGAAGAAATCAAGGCTCTGTAAAACAGCACCCCTTAAAAATTCTACAAACGAAAAGACGCCATACGGAATAACCGTACGGCGTTTTTATTTAAAATCTGATATTGGAACAATACTATTTTTTGCGAAAAAACCTTGACACAACCTTGCGTTACTTAAATGTGAGCGTGTGTTTTTTTAAACATCTAATCGTGTATACAATGTTACTCACGAATACAAGTGCAGTACTGTAACATTTGATTCCGTTTGAAATCTGAGGATTTTTCAACTTTTCAATTTTTTTCTATTTCCTTTTTTTCCAAAAAACAAATAGTCCATAAAAAAGAAGAGCTATTGGAGCCCAAATAAGCACTCCCCTCACATTCCCCCGTCCAGCATTAACAAATAAATCTTGGTAAAGTTTCCCTGAAGGATCGCATTCGAAATATACATACCCAGCAAAAAGAATGCACAAAAGATTTAACACTGTTTTCCACATTTTTTAGAACGCCTCCATTTCTAGCTAAGCAAAGATCTTTTTCATATTTTACACACCCATCCAATCGTAGGGAATTTTGAGGTTCTTGGAACACACGCCCCTTTTCTTTATTTCTAATTTTACATCATGTTTCATCCGATCCAACATTTCATTACCATAACCAAGCACAGGAACGAAGTGATTCGCCTTTGCTTCAAGGCAGGTATCGGATTTCAGGGGCTGTTCCACGACTTGTCCAAGTACAGCCCCACAGAATTCATTCCCGGATGCAAGTATTATACCGGCAAGGAATCCCCAAACAACGGGGAACGTCGCAGCAAGGGTTACAGCCTGGCCTGGATGCACCACAAGGGCAGAAACAAGCACCATTTTGAATTCTGGTACGACTACGAAATGGAAACCAAGAAGATCGTTCCCATGCCTATGCCGGACCGTTACATCAAGGAGATGTTCTGCGATCGTGTAGCCGCCTCCAAGACCTACGGCGGCGCAAACTACACGCAGCAGGCTCCGCTACTCTACCTAACTAAAAGTACCGCGCACGAAAAAATGGCACCGGAAACTTACCAGAAGTTGCTTTACCTTTTGACCATGCTTTCTGAAAAAGGCGAAAAGGAAACCTTGGCCTTTATGCATCGCACCAAAACTTTACCAACAGAATAATTATGAAAGAGAAAATTGCAAAAATCGTTTTCGTACTGATTATCATTGCGACATGCTGCCCCTGCATTGCCTCCTGGATGGCGCTCTTGGCTGGCATCGTTTACGCCTTCGCCTTCGGCGGTCCCGCCTTCCCCAAGTTCGCAAAGAAAACACAGAAGTACCTTCTGCAAGGTTGCGTGGTGGGGCTTGGTTTCGGCATGAACCTGCAGGCGGCCCTTGCCTCCGGCAAGGACGGCATGATGTTCACCATCGTGTCTGTGGCAAGCGTCATGATTCTTGGTTTTATCGTTGGAAAAATCTTGAAGGTGGAGTCCAAGACTTCCTACCTGATTTCCAGCGGTACAGCCATTTGCGGAGGTTCTGCCATTGCAGCAGTCGCCCCCGTGGTAAAGGCCGACGACAAGCAGATGAGCGTATCCCTGGGAACCATCTTTGTGCTGAATGCTTTGGCACTTTTGATTTTCCCGCCTCTGGGACATTTCTTTGGGCTCGATAACCAGCAGTTCGGCGAATGGGCGGCCATCGCCATTCACGACACCAGCTCCGTGGTAGGAGCCGCAGCAGCCTACAGCGATGAATCCCTGCAAGTGGCCGCCATGGTGAAGTGCACCCGCGCCCTCTGGATTCTTCCGTTAGCTCTCGTGACCATGTTCATTTTTCGCAAGAAGAATGACGCAGGCAAGGGCAAGCTGGATGTGATTCCCTGGTTCATCTTCCTGTTCGCCATCGCCATGGTCATCAACACCTACCTGTTCCCGGTGCTGGGTGTTCCAGCAGCCGTCGGCACAACAATTGTCACCATCGCAAAGCGTGGCTTCGCCATTACTTTGTTCCTCATCGGTACAGGACTTTCCAAGGATGCCTTAAAGAAATGCGGCGCCAAGCCCTTTATCCAGGGCGTTATCCTTTGGTTTGTCATTGGCGCAGGCAGCCTGCTTGTGATTAAGGGATTGTAATCCGTTTTATTTTACAGTCAGTGCTACCAGGTCACCTTTTTCATAACGATTGTGACCGGCCAACGACTTCTTATACTTCCAGCACTTAATGGCATCATCCAGGGAATGACCTTTGTTATCCGCAAAGAAATCCCGGATGTAGGTGTTGTATTCAAACTGTCCACCAATGACGGACTTAGTTTCTTTCTTTTCCTTTAGGATTCTGCCATAGGCTTCAATTGCCTCCTGGTAGGTGCGGCCAGCGTTGGTCTTAAGCCAGTTCTGGAATTGCACATTAAAGGAGAAAGAAGTTCCCAAGTGTTTCTTAAAAAAAACACGATGCTTTTCAGAACAAATGAAATCACTTTCAATGATGGTCTGAAGATCGATGACCTGGTTTGCCGCCTTGGTTGACGCCTTGTGGACAGGAGCAGCGGTTGGCTCCACCTTACCCGTTTCCAGAAAGAATGCAATTCGCTTATTCAGTTCTTCCTTGCCGCCCGTAGTAGGCAAACCGTTATCTCTGCAGAACTGCACCAATTCTTCTTTCAAGAAATAAAAAGACCTGAACATTTCACTATTCAGTTTCTTGTCTAAAGAGGGGCGTACTGCCATTTCTTTATTCTCTACCATACACCTGATTTCCTTGAGGGCCAAATATATTATATTTTTGACAAACAAACAATTGAACGGAATGGCAAATTATGGATCTTGGAAGATATAATCGAGCAAGAGTGGACAGCATCGCCCCCCAAGGCTACTATTTGGAACTGGAAAGCGGCGAAACAATCCTCCTCCCCGGCAACCGCGACAAATTCACCCTGGAAGAAGGCGAAGTCGTCGATGTATTCGTTTATACGGATAGCGAAGACCGCCCCATTGCTACCTTGGAACAACCCTACGCACAGGCTGGCGAATTTGCTGTGCTAGATGTGAAGGACGTGAACCGCGTAGGCGCCTTCTTGAACTGGGGTTTGAACAAAGACCTGTTCCTGCCCTACAAGCAGCAGCTGGGCGAACTCCAGCGCGGTGACCGTTGCGTCGTCTTTATTCTTGTAGACGACAAGAGTAACCGCATCGTGGCTACCGAAAAAATTAAGAGTTTCTTGGATACAGACACTTCTGAACTTCACGTGGGTCAACGCGTTCAGCTTGCCGCCTACGAAGTCACCCGCGAATACGTTGACTTCTTGGTAGACTACCGCTACACCGGTCGTTTGATGCTCGCTCCCGGAATGGAACGTATCTACATCGGCGACACCATGCCCGGTTTTATCCAGCGCTTTACCGCCGACGGCAAAATCACCTTGAGCCTGAACCCCATCGGATTCAAGGGTCTTATGAAAAGCGACAGCGCAAATTCTCTGTTGCAAAAGCTTGAAGAAGCCGGTGGCAGCCTCCCCTATGGCGACCACACCGACCCTGAAATCATCCGTCAGGAATTTGGCATGTCCAAGAAGAACTTCAAGAAGCTTCTGGGCACATTGTTCCGCGAGGGCAAGATTTACATTGGCGACGACGGAATTAGCTTACCGTAACGATTTTTAATTGCGGCGACAGTCGCACCAAAGAAGGAAGAAAACTATGAAGTACGCAGTTGTTACAGGCGCAAGCTCCGGCCTCGGCGCCGACTTTGCAAGAAACCTTTCCGCCCGCGGCTACGGCCTCATTCTTGTGGCCCGTCGTGAAGACCGCCTCAAGGCCCTTGCAGAAGAACTTTCCACACCCGTAGAGATCTTCACCGCAGACCTCTCCCGCCGCGAAGAATGTGAACGTCTGGGCGAATTCATAAACGGTTTTAAGGTCACCATTTTCATCAACAACGCAGGCTTTGGCGACTGCGGAAGCTTCGTCAGCTCCGACATCAAAAAAGAAATGCAGATGATCGATGTAAATGTCACTGCACTCCACATTCTTTCGAAAATTGCATTGAAGCAGATGGAAAAGAACGACGAACGTTCCTACCTTCTGAACGTGGGTTCAAGCGCAGGCATTCTACCTGCAGGCCCCTACATGGCAACCTACTACGCTTCCAAGGCATATGTGGTCAGCCTCTCCCAGGCCATCGCCTGCGAACTTCAAGAAGCCCGCAGCAACGTTTCTATCAGCGTCCTTTGCCCGGGCCCTGTAAAAACCGAATTCAACGACGTGGCTAACGTGAACTTCTCCCTTCCGGGAATTTCCAGCAAGCGCTGTACCAGCTACGCCCTTAGCCAGATGTTCAAGAAAAAGACCGTCATTGTTCCCGGCCCCTTGATGAAGCTAGCCGGACTTGTCAGCAGAATCTTACCCCGAAAGATCTGCATCAAGATTACCGGCATGCAGCAGAAGAAAAAACTCCACGGATAGTTATTCTCAAAAAAAAGATCCCGGCTCAAAGGCCGGGATGACATAACGTTGCACTTTACAACGGATAATTATTCTTCGGAAGTGACCACCAGTTCGATGCGACGGTTCTGCTTGCGGCCTGCTTCAGAATCGTTGTCGGCTTTGGGCACGCTAAAGCCATAACCACGGGCCGTAAGGCGAGCCTCAGCAATGCCACGACGGATCATATAGTCGCGGACAGCGTTGGCACGATCTTCTGAAAGCTTCTGATTATATTCTTCGCCACCTTCGGAACTGGTATGGCCCTGGACTTCAACCTTAGCCTTGGGGTTACGCTTCAAGCCTGCGATAGCTGCATCCAAAGTCTTCAGAGAGCTGGGCACCAGTTCAGCGCTGCCAGCCTTGAAAGTCACTCCGGTAAGCTCTGCGCGGGTGTCGTCAAAGACAACCGTGATGCTGCCGGTGCTAGCCTTCATGGAAACATAGGGCGTCGTTCCACATTCGAAGGGACCGGTCAAGCTTTCGCAAAGGATGGTGTAAGAGTCTTCGCGAGGAATCATAAAACTGACTTCGCCATTCACATCTGTGGTAACAGAGATCTTATTCTTGGGCTTGTTCTGGCCCACAAAGACCAATTTCTTCTTGGCCTGGGGAACGTCGTCGTAGTTGGTATAGGCAACGTCCAGCACGGCATGAGTCTTGTTGGGGGTCAGAGTCTTAGCAAAGGGAGATGCCACCAGCACGGACAAGGCCAAGGTAAGGGCAAAAGCCATTTTATTCATCACATACACTCCATTTTTGTTTTTTCGGGGGTAAAAATAGTTATTTACAGTCGGCACTATTTGAAATAGGCCCTCCAAATTCTAAATTTGCCGCGGATTTATAAAATCTGTTTAGAACAGGAGTACAATATGAACTTCAAGAAGATCGCCGCTGCAGTGCTCGCCATGGGCATTTCCGCATTCGCAGCCGATGCAGCCTCCGTGGCCGATAACATGAACTTCAAGGCTAACGTGCAGACCCACGTTACCCGTTCCGTTGCCGAAGATACCGTTATCTTCAGCTCCGGCTATATCCGCGCCAACATCGGTGGTCAATACAAGTCCGAAAACCTGGACGCTTTGATCATGCTCCGTATTTTCGCTCCTGAATTCGGTAACAAGATCAAGGACGGCGACGGCAAGACCACCGCTTACGACAAGATTCTCGCCGACCTCTACTGGGCAAATTACAAGTGGAAACTGGGTGAAAACGACAATCTTAACTTGAAGATCGGTCACTGGAAGACGGACTGGTCTCAGTCTACCCACTTCGGTACCTATATCGACAAGGGCCTCAACAGCCGTGGTCTCTGGCTTCGCGACTACGCCCATAACGCAATCGAACTGGGCTGGAAGCATGGCCTCAACCAGTTGAACGCCATGGTTGGCGTACGTGATGGCCGCGCCGACGCCGGTTACATCCGTATCGAAGACGACATGAAGTTCACCTTCCCCCTGGAGCTGAAGGTTGCCTACCGCGCCAACGTCCTCGACCAGATGAACCACACCGCCTATATGACACACCGTGTTGCTGCATATGCAAGCTACACCTTTATTCCTAACCTCCGTCTCTACGGTGAATACGGCCTGACCTACACCCAGGACGAAGACCTGAACAAGACCGTCCACAACTACATGGCACAGGAACTGGGCTACATGAACAAGCCCGGTGAAATGTTCATGCCGTTCTACATCGGTATGGAACTCCCCGTTTCCATCGTTCCGGGTATCAACACCGTTCTTTCCAACTTCTTCTTTGAAATGGAATACGTGAAGGACCGCGGCCACGTCGACTCCAAGAAGCCCAACGCCTCCGACCTGGCATGGACCCTCGCTATGGCCCGCACCATCGGCAAGTCCAAGCTTCAGTTCAGCGTCTATAACGACGACGGCATCGGTGACGTAGGCCTGGCATTCCGCCTGACCACCACCATCAAATAACCCAAGCCGAGAGTCGCGCCCAAATTAATTTGGGCATGAAAGTTGGCACAGGTTTCGCTAAATCAATAACGAAACATTGTAAACTCCTGATAAATGTTGCAATCCGCTGGTAATACGCCGGCGGATTGTTTCATTTTGAAACACACACTTATTTACCAGTTCAAAATGTTTCAAAAATAAGCACTCGTTCCGCCCTAAAAATGGCGAATTCAGCGTATTTTCGGTAATTTTTCCTATTTGGCATTTGGCACGTTTCTTGCTAAATTTAGGCCGAAACAAGAAAGGCCCAGTGCGGGCCACGATATTAAACAAAAGGCGCCATCAAGGTTGCCGTAAAAAAGGAAAGAAAAATGATCAAGCCTTTAGCAGATCGCATCGTTGTAAAGCCGGCCGAAGCCGAACAGAAGACCTCCTCCGGTCTCTTCATTCCGGATAACGCCAAGGAAAAGCCCATGCAGGGTAAGGTCGTGGCAGTGGGTCCGGGCCGCAAGACCGAAGCTGGCGAAACTGTCGCCATGGAAGTCAAGGTTGGCGACGTGGTTCTCTACGGCAAGTACAGCGGTACCGAAATCTCCGTTGACGGCGAAAACTACCTGAT
>JAKSIE010000089.1 GCA_024398995.1 Fibrobacter sp. | reverse complement strand
TTATCGATACCTTCGATCTTCATTTTTTATCTCCGTGTGTTAACAACTAAAATTCAAGATGTCATTCTCGCGAAAGCGAGAATCCAACAGTCTAGATCCCCGATCAGGTCGGGGATGACAATTGCATAAAAAAATCGCTGAACCAACAGGCTCAGCTTCAATAAAATCAACAATCTTGGAAATAGCGAAAACGGGAATGGCAGAAACAACATGGGAACCACAACCGGTGGTGTAGGTTCGCTTATTCATGTGCTTTACAATTTTTGCCATTTTCGCCAAACGCTTATTCTGCAAGGGTTAAACTTGTGCAAATATAGCTTTGTTTACAAAAACTGAAAGGGCTTTGTGGGGCGTGTTGCGCAAAAAATGAGTTACGATACTGTCGGCGAAAATCGCAATTTTTATTGAAAAATTTGTAACTCGTTGATAGACAAGTAGATGTGAAAAAGACTGGCCCGAAGACCAGTCCTTTCCATTTGGGAAGAAAAAGTGGATGCTGCCCGGAGCTTGCCGAAATTACACTCGTTCGTCGGCAGCCTTCAAGAGGCTCAAGAACAGCGGTGCCGGGTGAATGAGGGAGGACTTCAGTTCCGGATGGCACTGGCAGGCCATGAAGTAGGGGTGGTCCGTCAGTTCCATGATCTGCATGATGTCCTCACCAGAAGCCTTGCCAGAGAAAATCAACTTTTGCGGATTTTTTCCAGTGGGGTCGCCCGCTTCGATCTGGGAGACAAATTCCGGGTTCACTTCGTAGCGGTGGCGGAAACGTTCGCGGGCTACAGCGGAGCCGTAAACTTCCTGGGCCTTGGAGCCTTCCTTGATCAAAATGTCGTGACCGCCCAAGCGCATGGTGGCGCCCATGTCCTTGATGTGTTCCTGGCCAGGCAGGTAGGCGATGACCGGCTTTTCCACATGGTAGGTGGCGCTTTCCATTTCTACGGTGCCTGCACCCTTCATGCCGCAGACGTTGCGGGCGAATTCCACCACGGAAAGCTGCATGCCGTAGCAAATTCCAAGGAACGGAATCTTATTTTCGCGAACGTACTGGATGACCATGATCTTGCCTTCGATGCCGCGGCTGCCGAAACCACCGGGAACGATGACGGCGTCAACGCCCTTCAATGCTTCTGCGGGGGAGATTTCCCCCTTTTCCACTTTTTCTGTATCTACCCAGCGGATGTCTGCGCGAAGGTCCAAATGTGCGGAGGAATGACGGATGGCTTCTACAACAGAGGCGTAGGAGTCTTCCAGAGCCATGTACTTACCGCAAATGGCGACCGTCAAAGTCTTGCGGGGGTTCTCGGTGTTTCTCTTCAGGGATTCCACCAGCTTGCTCCACTGTTCAAGCTTGGGAGGTGCGTAAATGTTCAAGCGCTTGGCGAGAATTTCGGGAATGCCTTCGGCGTCGTAAACCAGCGGGCATTCGTAAACGTGCTTCACGTCCACACCGGAAATCACGTGGTCTGCGGGCAGGTTGCAGAATAGGCCAATCTTTTCCTTCAGGTGGGGCTTGATGTATTCTTCGCAGCGGCCGATGACAATTTCGGGATAGATGCCCAAGCGGTTCAAGTCGTGCACAGACATCTGGGTGGGCTTGGACTTCTGTTCGTTAACGCCCGACGGAATAGGAACGTAGGTGAGGTGCACAAACATGGCGTTGGTGCGGCCCACGTCGTGAGAAAGCTGGCGGGCTGCCTCGATGTAGAACTGGTTTTCCAAGTCACCGACGGTACCGCCGATTTCAATCAGAAGAACGTCGGCCTTTTCCTGGTCGGCAATGCGGTAGAACTGTTCCTTGATCAGGTCGGTAACGTGGGGGATGAACTGGACGGTATGTCCCAGGTAGTCGCCGCGACGTTCCTTCTCGAGAATCATCTTGAAGATGCGGCCCATGGTAAGGCTCCAGTCCTTCTTGGCGGTCACGTTCAAAAAACGTTCGTAGTGACCGAAGTCCATGTCGCATTCGCCACCGTCGTCCAGCACGAAAACTTCGCCGTGTTCCGTGGGGTTCATGGTGCCCGGGTCTGTGTTCAGGTAACCGTCGCACTTGACGGGAACCACCTTCATTCTAGCAGAAAGCAGCGCCCCGATGGACGCTGCCGCTACCCCTTTGCCGAGACCAGAGATGACACCACCGGTTACGATAATGAATTTCGTCTTGCCGTTGTACTGATATTGCAGAGCCATAATAACTTAACCTTGTGTTTACATATTTTGTAATTTATCGGCCTATATACGCAATAATTATGCCAACAGGTTTGAATTGCTGTTTTTATAGAAATACGCAAGAAATGTAAAAGCATAGATTTACGTATTATGTAAAAATTAGATTGCGTGTTACAAAAATTGTAATTACAGGCCGGGTGTAAGAATTGTTTTAATTGATGTCGAACTATATAGATGTTCGAAATAATTCAGGAATGAGATAGTATATTTCCCCTATATAGAATCCTTCAAAGGAACTCGCAATGTCTTTCTTGAAAAAATACATATTACCCGTTCTTGTTTTAGGCTTGCTTTGCGGCTGTCAGAAAGAAAAGCAGGATGCTTCCAAGGAATCGGGCGCAGCCCAGGAAGCTCCAGTGGCCAATGAAGTGGCTGTCCCCGAGGATGTGGACTCTCCTCAGAAGCATCAAGAGGAAAAATGCGTGCGTCCTCCTTTAAAAGTTATTCGCGTTGGAGATACTGTGTGGACTGCCGAAAATATGCCGCCTGTAGGCAACAAGGAATTAAATCTAAAATTCGCCCTTTGCAATCGGGGGGATGCGTTGTGTGAAAGAGACTCTTCTTTCATCGTAGGCGAAAATGTTGGAGGTAGAACAGTCTTCTCTTGGAACGAAGCGATAAATGTTTGTCCCCAAAATTTCCGTTTGCCAACGAAGGAAGAATTTAAAAAACGCAAGGCTTCTGACTTGGGTGAAGGATCCTGGTGGACATTAAACATTGTAGACATGATGAAGGATGATAATAAGCAATCTGATGAATCTTCATCATGGGGAACAGTTGTTTCTGCTGTAGCCTCTGTAAATGTAAATAGCGATTCCGTTGAATTTATTTATGATAAGAGTGGTAGTCGACATTCAGTACTTTGTGTCGTAGACTCCAATGAATACTATCGCTTTGTAGATGACATTCCTGCACGACATACTGTGATTGAAGGGACAGTAACGAAAGCGGACTATGATGTGCACGTTTCATCGGACTATGGCTGTGGGGACTGCTGCTGTGGAGAGGGTAGCGGTGGAATACAGAATGTCGTAATTGTGGACGAAAATCAGCAATCGTTTACAGAAGAAATTCGGGAACTTTATGTTGATCGTTTTTGTTCACCTCCGAGAGATGCTGGGGATGAATCCTTCGAAGATGCCGCAGAAGTTCCGGATTCAAACTGTATTGAGCCGAGTCTAGAAATTTTTGACTTCCTTCAATTTTTCCGATCTGGTGCAACTGTAAAGGTAGATCACTGCCGAAAGAAATCTTTGGAAATTGCAGAAATTGATGAAACGGGAATTTTTGAAAGAAACTGCGGTGACTCGATTTTAGTTTCTGTAATGGGAACTGTAGAAGAAGTTGAGGAATTTACCCAAGAAAATAACCTTTTTGACGAAGATACGCTCCACTTGTGCAGCTACAAAATTAAATTGCTCAGCGATGACAGCATCATTACAACAACGCATTCCTGTGCCAATGTTACCATTGGAATTCCTTACAAAGTAAAGGCAACGCTCACAAAAAAGAGCGATGGACTCGGTGCAGTCGTACAAGTAATGTACCCTTGCTGTATGGGCGAAGAGAATGGGCATAGTTTTGCCAAACTGGAATTTGAACCAATTGCGCAAGAGTCATCTATTGCAACGGAGTAGGTTATGTCCTTAGATCCAATTAAATTCTCGCTTACAAAAATTGCAGAGTTGCCTCGCGCAAAAGTCGACAGAATCGAATTTCTGCAGAAGAAACTGCGGAAGTATTGCGACGTTCCAGAAAAGTTGGGCTTTCTTGAAACCCAGAGTCCTACGGAACTGTTTGGCGACAAGGTCGTGTCAGCGGTTTCTAAGGAATGCATTAGCCGTTCTGTGCTTACAGTAACGTCTATTTCTGCGGCTACAGGGCTTCCTGGAGGTGTTGTTGGGCTTGTAGGCGGTATGGGCGTAGATCTTACGCAGTACCTGTATAACGCCTTTATTCTCGCTCAACAGTTGGCTTATCTCCATGGCTATAGGGATTTCTGGAATGATGACGTGAACCCCATTGAAGATAGTATGGATGTGCTTAAGTATTATGTGGGGGTTCTTGCGGGGGTGTCTGTTACAAAGGGCGTCAATGCGGGAACCAAGTTGGTCCAGGAAACAGCCAAGGAAGTTCTGGAGGTTCAGGCAAAAGTTATTGCCGAAAGAACCGCTGCTAATTTGGCGAAGCCTGCAAAGGGGGCGACGCGAGCAGCTCTCAATAAGGTTGCTCAGAGTGGGGCAGGGAAGGCTGTGGCAGTAAGGTCCCTAGAAGTTGTCCGAAGGGCGATTTCAGGCCCGTTTGAAAAGATCATGGGAAAAACTTTGTCTCGTGAAGCCTTTGCCAAGGGTGCGTCCAAGGCTGTTCCTGTAGTGGGTGCGCTCATTGCCGGTGGCATTACCTATGCTACGTACAAGCCCAATGCGTGGAAGTTGCTGAAAAAACTAGAGGAAGAAGAAAAACTTCGGCCCGGTTTTAGCGAAGTTGTGTAAAACGGGTTCTGTAAATTCATTCTTTTAAATAAACTGCATAACAGAAAAACGCCACGCATTCGCGTGACGTTTTTCATTGCGCCTTTGGCGCAACAACCTAGCCTCGGTCATGCCGACAAGCAAACTTGTCGTCGCGACTCTCGGCTTACGGTTGTTTTATGAGGTTCTTTAAAAAAAGAAAAACGCCACGCATTCGCGTGACGTTTTTCATTATGAGGTTCAATCTTGGGGTAAGAATCGCGGGACTCTTAGTAGATGAAGAGCATCTCGCGGTACTTGGGCAGAGGCCACTGTTCGTCGCTGATGATGCCTTCCAGCTTGTCTACGACCTTGCGGAGGGAAACCATAGCTTCCAGCTTCAGCTGATGCTTGCCGGCGATAGCCTTTTCCATGACAGCGATTTCTTCGACGAGGGCCTTGTAGCCTTCGCCAAGTTCCTTGGCGTATGCGTCGACGGAAACCAGACCCTGGTTCACTGCCATTTCGTTGACCTTGAGGGCTTCGGAGTAGGCCTTGATTACCTGCGGGAGGACGATGCTCTTGGCCATGTCGTAAGCGACCTTGGCTTCGATGTCAACACGCTTGTGGTAGTCTTCCAGGTTGACTTCGTAGCGGGATTCCAGTTCCACCTTGTTGAACACGCCGTACTTCTTGAAGAGAGCAACGTTTTCCTTCTTGGTGAGAGCGGAAAGTGCTTCCATGGTGGTACGGATGTTGGGGAGGCCGCGCTTTTCGGCTTCAGCAACCCATTCGTCGGTGTAGCCGTTACCGTTGAAGATAACGCGCTTGTGTTCCTTGATGATGGACTGCAGGAGCTTCTGGAGTTCCTTGTGGAAGTTGGCCTTGGAGACCTTTTCCATCTTGTCGGCGATCATGTCGAATGCTTCGGCAACGATGGTGTTCAGGATAACGTTGGGTTCAGAGCAGGACTGGCTGGAACCCGGTGCACGGAATTCGAACTTGTTGCCAGTGAATGCGAAGGGAGAAGTACGGTTACGGTCGGTAGCGTCGCGGGGGAGCGGCGGCAGGATGTCGGAACCGAGCTTCATGGCACCGCCCTGCTTGCTGGACTTGGGTTCGCCCTTTTCCAGCTGTTCGACGACGTCAGCAAGCTGGTCGCCGAGGTACATGGAGATGATTGCCGGAGGAGCTTCGTTAGCACCGAGACGATGGTCGTTGCCAGCGCCAGAAACGGACATTCTCAGCAAGTCGGCGTGGGTGTCAACGGCGTAGACAACTGCGCAGAGGGTGGTGAGGAAGATTGCGTTCTGGTGAGGATCCTTACCCGGGTTCAAGAGGTTGGTCTTACCGTAGTTCACGGACCAGTTGTTGTGCTTACCGGAACCGTTGATGCCTGCAAACGGCTTTTCGTGGAGGAGGCAGACGAGGCCGTTCTTGTCGGCAACGTTGCGGAGCACTTCCATAATCTGCATGTTGTGGTCGCAAGCCAGGTTCACTTCTTCGAACATGGGAGCAAGTTCGAACTGTGCGGGAGCCACTTCGTTATGACGGGTCTTTGCCGGAATGCCCAGCTTCCACAGCTGATCTTCAACTTCGTGCATGAAGTTCAGGATGCGAGCCGGAATAGAACCGAAGTAGTGGTCTTCCATCTGCTGGTGCTTGGCGGAAGCGGCACCGAAGAGGGTGCGGCCAGCCTGGTAAAGGTCCGGGCGCTGCAGATAGAACTTCTTGTCGACCAGGAAGTATTCCTGTTCTGCACCGAGAGTAACGGTGACCTTCTGCTTTTCGAGGCCGAAGAGGCCCATGAGGCGGTCAGCAGACTTCTGGAGAGCCTGGATGGAACGGAGAAGCGGAGTCTTCTTGTCGAGAGCTTCGCCGGTGTAAGAGCAGAATGCGGTAGGAATGCAAAGAGTTGCACCGTTACCGTGACGCTTGATGAAAGCGGGAGAGGTCGGATCCCAAGCGGTGTAGCCGCGGGCTTCGAAAGTAGAGCGGATACCGCCGGAGGGGAAGGAGGATGCGTCCGGTTCGCCCACGATCAGGTTCTTGCCGGAGAAAGCCATGATTGCCTTGTCGCCTTCCGGTTCCAGGAAGGAGTCGTGCTTTTCAGCGGTAGAACCGGTGAGCGGCTGGAACCAGTGGGTGAAATGAGTTGCGCCGCGGTCCATTGCCCACTTCTTCATGGCGTGAGCGACTTCGCCTGCGATGCTGGGGTCAAGAGCAACGCCGCCTTCGATGGTGGCGAAAAGCTTCTTGCAAACGTCCTTGGGGAGGTAAGCCTTCATGGCTTCGGAGTTGAATACGTCTTCTCCGTAAATGTCGATGGAAGCGGGTGCTGCTGCCATAAGGCCTTCAGCGGGGGCGGCTGCGATTTCTTGGATCGATGCCATTCTGTTCTGGTTGCTCATAATGAACTCCTATTTATGTTTTTAAAACTCTTGAAGGTTTTACACCTTTTTGTTTTCAGCCTAGGTATCGCAAAAGCCGTGCCAATTTTATTTTGAGGGTGCCGAAACTTTATGAAACTCTTTTATTTTTACAGAAATTGTGTTTTTACGAAAATGGAATTTGGGGTTGATGACGTTTTATTTTTACGGAAAATGAAATAAAATGAGGCTGTGTTACAAAAAATGAAATTTTAATTGTCCATGGAAAGCGGATAACTCCCTGGACTGGTGGGCTTATATGAAAATGGTGCTGAATAAAAAGTTTGCTTGATCTTTGTATTTTACAAAATATGTAAAATCGATTTTTTTTGAAAAAATGTGTTCCCCTTTGATTTCTTGTAGGTTGCCTTTGTATCGAACAGCGCTGGAATAGGGTGCGAATGGGTAACGGATGCTGTTCCGCAGAACGGATAGAGGGGAATAGGCGACTGTTTTACAAATCTTGGAAAAATGTGAGCTTGATTTACAAAAATTGTAATTCAGTTTGTATGATTGAGGGTTCGAAATTCCGGAGACGTGCGGACTTTTTTGCTTTAAAAGCTGTTTTTTACCCAAAATGTAAATGTTTTCAATTTTTGGTTGTTTCTTGTGCTGTTTGTGGAAATTTGGCATGCTTTTTGCATAAAAGCCGCGGAAAATTAAAAACACAAGGAATAATAAAATGAAAGCTCAAGCTCTTTACAATCCGGCGAACGAACATGACGCCTGCGGCGTGGGTCTCGTTGCCAACATTAATAATATTGCATCGCACCAGATTGTGCTTCAGGGCATTACCGTCCTGAAGCGTCTCATGCATCGTGGTGCGGCTGGTGGCGACCCGGAAACGGGTGATGGCGCTGGCCTTTTGCTTTCTATGCCCCACAAGTTCTTCAAGAAGCTCTACAGTGATCTTCCTGCAAAGTACGGTGTGGCCATGGTTTTTGTGGACAATTCCGTTGCAGCAGACTCCTATGACGAAAAGATCAAGGAACTTGCCGCTGCCGAAGGCTGCCCTGTCCTCCATGTTCGTGAAGTTCCGGTAGACCCCTCCGCTATTGGTCGTACCGCTCGCGAAACTCTTCCGCATATTCGTCAGTACATTTTCGACGCTTCCAAGCCGGAAAATGCCGAAATCAAGCTTTTTGTTCTGCGCCGCCAGATTGAAAAGGCTTGCGAAAGTCTGTATGTCTGCTCTTGCTCCAGCAAGACTATTGTTTATAAGGGCCTTCTCCTTGCCATTCAGATCGAAGCCTTCTATAAGGACTTGAACGATTCTGATTTCGAAAGCCCCATTGCCTTGGTTCACCAGCGCTATTCTACCAATACTTTCCCCACCTGGCCTTTGGCTCATCCGTTCCGCTACCTGGCTCACAACGGTGAAATCAATACCCTCCGCGGTAACTTGAACAGCCTGAAGGCTCGTGAACCTCACCTGAAGAGCGAACGTTTCGGCGAAGATCTTCAGAAGCTTCTGCCCTTGATTTCTGCAGGCCAGAGCGACTCCGCTAGCCTCGACAACATGTTCGAACTTTTGGTGGCTGCAGGCCGTAGCTTGCCGCACGCCATCCTCATGATGATGCCGCAGGCTTGGGGTGCAAAGCACTATATGGGCCGCGACGTCCGTGGCTTCTTCGAATATGAATCCATGCTTATGGAACCGTGGGATGGCCCCGCTGCAGTGGCATTCTCCGATGGTGTGAACGCTGGTGCAATCCTTGACCGTAACGGTCTTCGTCCGGCACGTTATACTCTGTGCAAGGATGGTCTCTTCGTCATGGCTTCCGAAACTGGTGTCTTGGACATCAACGACGACGAAGTTGAAGAAAAGGGCCGTCTCAAACCCGGTGAAATCATTTACCTGGATATTGAAAACCATCGTATCCTGAAGAACGCCGAAATGAAGGCCTTCGTTGCTCGTAGCA
>JAKSIE010000088.1 GCA_024398995.1 Fibrobacter sp. | reverse complement strand
CAGCTCCTGCAGTAGACACCAAGAACATGAAGGCTGGTCAGGCTTCTACTTACCGTATCGCCCTCGGCAACCAGAGCTGGGACGTTCAGGTAAGCACCCTGAAGTAGTCGTAAGGCGATATACGAAACTTGGGACTTCAGTCCCTTAGTTGAGTTATCCACCTTGTGGACGAGTCGCGACGGCCGAGCTTGCTCGAGCCGGCATGACCGAGCCGATGACTACTGCACTCGTAGAGTGCCAGTAGTCGCAATAAGTCTCGCCGAATTTAGTTCGGCATCGGCTTACAAAGAGGCCCCGCGGATCAAACCGCGGGGCTTCTTGTTTTCCGGCAATCAACAAAAAAAGACCCGTAAAAATTTACGGGTCTCTTTTTTTAATGTCCACGCAATAAGACTGTTTAGAACACGAACGTCTTACCTGCATACACTGTATAATTCAGCAAGTCACCCCAGGCAGCACCGCCATAGAATCCGGTCGGATGGGCGTACGTAAGCCTCCAGGAATTTGTCCATGTAGAAATCCATCCCTTGAAAAAGCCGCTAAGTTCCAAGGATACATTTCCATACTGGGAGTTTTCCCCAAGACGGAATCCAACCCAAGCGGAAGCAGCAACTCCAAAGCCATATCGATCATCGGCATTGCGGACAATAGAAGAACTGACAGACAAATAATCCTCGTCATCGTCAGAATAGTGGACATGAACTTGAACTGTATCACCGCCTAGATATTCTCTCATGCGATCGTACTCCCCACCCCCCTGGAACATTTGAACGCCTGCAGCAAAGCCAAGAATCAGGAAACGGCCAGCATTGAAGTCCATACCTGCCAACACCCTTTCCTGAAGGTTTGTAAAGCTATAGCGATCAGAACCTTCCCGAGTCTGCAACCAGGTTCTATAAGGGGTATAGTAGGAATCGTCCGGGTCCTTGCAATCTTCTTCTGTGCACGCAAAGCGCAGTTTACCATGGAACCCCGCAAGCGATGCATTAAAGAAGATGAACGAGGCTCCGCCGCCTAATCTGAAAGTTACGGAACCTGTTCCGCCAAGTGCACCCAAATCGTCAATATTCTCTGTCTCATTAGACATGGAATAGAATCCACTTACATCCAACTGGACCTGAGATTCCTTGCTGTCAGCAGTAGTTCTATGGACAATCGGAGCCGGCTCCACAGAGGCACCCATGGAGCGCATTCTCGGCTGGCAAGCCGTCACTGTCATCATCAGCAGCGAAAGCGCAATTAGAAACAGAAACTTTTTAATCATAACTTTCCTCCTCCTTAAAACTACAATTAAAAAGTCAAAAACAAATATTTATTCCAGCAGAATTTCCCTAATTACACATTTTTCCGTAGGATATGTGCTTTGGACCACAAATCTGGAGGCAGCAAGAACATGATCCGGAGTGATATCCGTATCAATAATGCTTGAAAGCGGAATCACTTTGCGGACAAAAGCCCCTTCGGAAGTCCCGCCCTTTAAGGATACCCCACCCTCTTTATAGGAATCAAAGTACACGGAAGAATTCTGACAGGTTCCCGGCCAGTAGGACACCTTAAGATTCGTATAATTCTTAAGGCTCTTCTTTTCGCCGAAGTTCACAAAGAAAGCCGAACCAACCGAGAAGAAATCGGCATTTAAACCTATTCCAAGACCATCGGAATAAGGAGACAGCTGGGTGCGGGCCATGGGATATAAATTAAAGGCGTTGTTAGGATACAAGGTTCTTTCTATCTGCGCAGTGGGAACGTCTCCGTTAGTCACAGACCTTTCGAATCGAGGCCTTGAAATAATTACAGTGCCGCCATCAGAATTGAGAACAAGCCTAAACCATCGATAACCACTTATAGAATTCTCTGCAAAATTGAGTGGCCAGCGCAAGGTATGGGTCATTCCATCGACAGGGACATTGACTTCTTGCAATTGGAGCTGAGCCGCTCCATTTTTCGCCTTAAGCAACAACAGTTCCGCTTTCATCCACGAAGTTTTTTGGGGGTTCACCGTAACGTCAACCACAAATTCTCCATTAGCTACAATTCCGGAACCATTATCAAAAGTGGCTACCTTATGCCAACCTGCAGGGACATCAAAGCCAATATGCTCATCGTATTCCGTGCCGAACTTGCTATAATCATACCGAGCATAACCAAAACGACGTACGTTCCTAAGGCCACTCGTCCTAATAATTTCAGGCATCTTGGACTGATCCATGCAACTTGCATTTGGTTCAAAAACTCCAGTCAAATTTTCATTTCGGAATACAGACTTGGTCTTGTCATAATCGTACTTAGCAACCTCGCACATAAACCTCCAGATATCCACCTGCATACCGCGCAAGACTGCGGTATCAATCACGCCAGAGGCATTTACAGGCATTTCAACGTGACGACCGCTAACCGGCTCGTTATAACGAGGATGAGTCGGATCGACCGCATACATTGCCGTAGCGGAGCTACGGGTACCCGGATTTTCAAAGTTCACATCGGAATACTTCTCGGTAAATGCGCAATCCTTTCGGATGGACAAATCCCCGTTGCAATTCAAGTCCAGGGCACTTGTGACCGGAATGAATGTGCTGTTTTTCTGTTCCAATGTGTCAACTTCCCACTTCGTCGTAATAGAAACGTCAATGGACTTTCCATCAAACAAAGAAATAGATTGCACCATACCATCTGGCATAGCATCTTTAAAGCCTTGCTTTAGACAATCATACATTGTACGCGCAAAGGGATAAGTACTTCCCTGTACAAAATCAAAGGAGCCTTGTTCGGTCTTGTTTCGTTCAACCTCTCTATCTCTTATCTGATACACGCGGTTGTAAGCTATCGTACTGTTGGTAGATCCATCCGCGGAAAGCATTTTGCTCTGCGCACGACCTACGACAATTCCCGCCTTTGAAGCCCTACGATTCAGTTTAAAAAATGTATTGGAATGGGCAGGAGAAACACCCTTCATTTGGCCTTGCGCAATCAGAATTGCCGGGAACTTCTTATAATCTACCGCTTTTCGGTATTCACCAAAAAGGAAACGATTATTTGTCAAATCATTTTCATATACTATGTCTTTTTTAGAGTCTCTTTCGGGCAAAGCGTTAGTAATCAGAAGCCCGCTAGCTCCAGGTCCGTTGATCAAGTCAGAAAAGGCCTCAGCCTCCGCAGAGCCGCCATACTTCGCCCAAAAATCAATGGTATAGAACAAGCTCTTTGGTATTACCGCACCCTGATGGGGAGAATCCAGTGAGCCATAGATACGGATTGGAGCTTCTGTACTTTTACGTGCAATATCATAGCGGTAAGCACCATATCTGCCCAAGATTCCGCCCTGACTAATACCAAGGACAATCATTCCGTCATCCATTTTATTAGGGAATCCAAAGAATTTATTCTCATTCACAAAGTGAAGCAATTTTGTAAAGTAGTCCGCATTATCCACAAGGGCGTTGCGAACTGTCTCAGAAAACTGCACAAGAATCGGCGTATATCCTAGCTTTGAAAGCAAGTCCGTAAGGCCAAATTGCATTGCTTCTTCGTGAAACGAGGATAGTGTTCGTAGGGAATCCGTACTGAGATAAATCCCATCAAGAATAAAGAAGGGACGTATCAAATCAAAGCCGAACTTTCTATCCGGATTCGTCTGGGGATCCACGACACGGATACGGATATCATTTGCAGTTTTAACATTGCAGTTTTCGGTGTCGCTAGCGTTACGACGGTCAATACCACGCGTGGCATAGCTAACACAAAGACCTCGTTCACCATCATTATGGAAAAATAAGTCATGATTCTTCGCGAAAGCATTCCCAACAAGGGCAAGTAAGCCCAAAAGCAAATAAAGACGTTTCATTATTTCACCTCCACGTAAAGATTCTGTTCCACAACAAGTCCGCCCTCAGAAAGTCTTACGGGCAACTTTTGGACGCCAGCTGCATTAAACAGCACTTCCAGTTCAGATTTAGGAGCAACAGTATTCCACGATCCATTTGCATACACTTCCAAAGATGGCAGCGAAGATCTGTTGGTGCTGACAAAGTAAGGATCGTAATGCAATCGTAACTTAGACCCACGTACTGTTGCCGAAGGCAAGCCCGCCTGCAACATTCTGGAATTCAGGAGAGTGTTTGTATCGCAAGCCGTATCAGCACAGACTCTGTAGGCATAGTCTACATTACCAATCAGAATGGGCATTGCACGGTTGTCCTCTTCCGCAGTAAAGATTCCCGCCTCGTAGAACAGAGCCTTGGGATTTGCAATCACATCCTCCCTCAAGCGATTGCGAGCTAAGTAGAACATATTTCGATACCATCCCTTACTGGAGCGCAAAGGCGTCAGGGACACATCCTTTACAAAGGATGCAATTTGTCGATGCTCGCTTTCGCTTACAACAATAAGAGCCTTGGTGGAGTCCGCAAGTTTCAAGCGTTCCTCACTGGAATACGCCGCAGACACCTCCGGGAATTCGCTGTTCGAAAACTTGCCTTCGCGAATAGCACTGCGGACATCAATATCAGAATAGATGTAATTTTGCACTGCAGTTTCTACTTTCGTCACATTTGACTGAGCACTTACCTTTTCAACGCAGGTCAACGCCACATCGTCTACAAACAGGTTGATGTACTGGTAGGCAGGCACATCAAACAAGCCAACCCCTATCTTTTCAATCAGAACCGCTGCATTACCCACAAGATTTGCAACAGGGATTTCGAAAGTCGCAGTCTTGTTGGCATCAATAGACTTGAACGCTAAAGGGCTTGTGCCAAAAACACCCTGGAGCCAGAAACCCATCTTTCCCTTTTGAGAAGAACGGACCTTGATTTTCAGGTTACCGCCCCTGACCTTCTGAGGCAAGGCTTCAAAAGACAAAAGGCCTGTCCAATCGCCAGCACGATCCTTCATTCCCGAGAAACGAATATACGGAGGTTTCAGACCATCCATTTCGCCCCAGTTCGTAACCCATTCCGGCTTTTCGGGGAATGTGTTCATAACGTCTTCAATCTTACCACTTTCGCCATTTTTATACAGCAAAACTTCTTGACAATCCTGTGCGAAACTCGACAAGGACAACACGGTCCCAATCAAGGTTGCACACCTTGACATCCAATGTTTCATTGGACCTCCAATTAACTGATATGTTGATTTATCAAAAAGAGGCGGCACTCGCGCGCCCCATCGCATATATAAAACGAGACTTAAATAAAAAAAGTACACCCGCTCTTAACGGATGTACTTAAATAACTATTTAATTCTCTTTAGAAAAGTTAGACAAACAAATCTTGTTTGTAAAGGGATTGTTTCTAAAAAAATCAATTACGGTCCTTGAGAGTCATTTTTAATTCACAAATGTATGCCTCGTTTTCAACGCGGGTTTCATAGGTAAAGCCGTCCTTATAAAGTAAGTCCAGACGCTTTTTAAATGTATTCAAGCCAAGGCCACTTGCGTGATTTGTAGACTTTCTCGGGAAATTACTGTTCACCATCTTCACGTAGAGTTGATCCCCGTGCTGCTTTACATCTACGCTGGCAAAGCTTTTTCCATTTGGATTCACGCAATGCTTCATTGAATTTTCTAACAGCGGCATAAGGAGCAGAGGTTCAATCAATTTTGAGTAATCCTCAACATCTTTATTAAAAACAAATTCAAAATTTTCGTCATGACGAAGTTTTTCCAAATCAGCATACTTTTCAAGAATATCAATTTCTTCTTTCAAAGTAATGTACTTGTCTTCGGTTTGATACAGCGTAACGCGGAGAAGTTGAGATAGTTTTGTCATGGACTTTTCCGCAAGCTTCGGGTCAATAGAAATCAAAGAAGAAATATTGTTCAATGTGTTGAATAAAAAATGAGGACTCAGTTGACGTTTCATAAAATTCAACTCGTACTCCAAATGAGCACGGCTTCTCTCACGAATAACAAAAGCACGAACAACCTGTCGTGTGGAAACAGAAATCAGGATACTGCAAAGGCAAACCAAGAACAAACTAACACAAATGCCCAATATAGCCGCTGGGCTAAGCCTGCCCTGAAAAAGTGCACTGGAACTAACAAAATCTGCCCAGCTATTTTCGGGAGTTCTTGTCGCCAAGAAAAGGCATATTTCTCGGCTAAAGACACTAAGCACCATCCAGGCACCATTCCCTAAGATAAAATTAAAGTACTTCTTTTTAAAGAACCATTTTGGAACCATGTACTTTTGATTCACCCAGAAGACAAGGCAGGTCATCAGCAGGGGAACATAATATTCAATCAAACTTTCAATTTCGATTTTTCCAGAGGCAAAACTGCCGGAATGCATAATAATCAAAAATGGGAACAGTAGAATAAAGCCCCAAATCAAAACAGAGATAATAGGTATAGGAGCAGGAAATGCATCTTTGATATTTTCGTCGCTGATCATTTTAAGAAGTTCCTTTTCCCCACGATCAAATTGCGCCTCCTGGAGGTTCGCCAAATGACGCCTTTGCCTTCTTAAAAAATCAAGAATGCAGTCTTTTATCTTTACTTTCATGACAATTCCTACAATTTTCACAAAATTTAGCCTCAAAATCGTCTAAAAAAGGGCGTTTATGACAAAAACGTGACAAAAGTGCGAAAAAAACCGACAAACGGTTACAGAAAAAAGACAAAACCTGTATAGAACTTTTGCGAAGACTAGTTTAAACAGTGACACTCCAAAACAACCTTAAAGGTATCTTTGTATACGTAAATAAGAAATGCTAGGAGGCAGTTATGATTAAGAATTCAACACTTCGCGGGGAAAGGGACGTATACTTCCAGTACCTGAATGATATTTCTAAGTATCCCCTGCTGACAAAAGAACAAGAAAAAATTTTACTCCAGAAGGCTCAGGCAGGCAACAAGGCCGCGATGGATCTTTTGGTAAAGTCCAACCTTCGTTTTGTGGTTAACATTGCCAATCTTTACAAAGGTCAGGGACTTGATGTTAACGAGCTGATTAACGAAGGCAATATGGGTCTCATTGAAGCAGCCCAGCGCTTCGATCCGAATCAGAAGATCAAGTTCATTAGCTATGCCGTGTGGTGGGTTCGTCAGAACATTACCCGCGCCATTGCAGAACGCGGTCGTTTGGTTCGCATTAGCGCTGAAAAGGAACTGGTACTCCGTCGTTTCAACAAGAACGGCGGCAAGCTTCGCCAGGTCATTGGTGGCGGCCTTTCCGTGGATCCTGCAAGCCTTGAAGGTCTTTCCAAGTACAAGGCTCACGACATCGAAAAGATTCTTATGATGGGTAACCGTTCCACTTCTCTGGACACCCCCATCGGTGAAGATGGTGACACGACAATTGGCGATACCATCGCTGCTGAAAACACAGTAACCGACGCTTTCGCAGAAAGCAAGGATCGCAGGAACGTTTTCAACAAAGTAATGAAGCAAAATCTTTCTGAACAGGAAATGCAGATCATCAAGCTTTATTTCGGCTTCAAGATGGATGCAGACCTGAACCTCAAGGAAATTGCTCCTATGGTTGGCCTCTCCAAGGAACGCGTCCGTCAGCTCAAGGAAAACGCTCTGGCTAAGTTGAAAAATGACCAGATTCAGCGTGCCCTGTACGACGCAGCCTAATGGTTGACACCAAATCACAATGTTTGTTTTTTCTCTCTCTCCCATAGACTCAAAAACCGGCCCTAATCGGCCGGTTTTTTCCGTTTTTATTAAATCCCAAACAAAATCTTATTGTATCTTTTAGACATGAATTTCTATAAGCCGAATTTTCGCAGTCTTTTCGTAGCCTCTCTTTCTGCATTGTGCTTGGCCAACGCCTCCTTTGCAGCAAAAGACAATAAGCAGACCCCTCCCGGTGACTTCTATGACGAAGTTTCCCGTTTGAACAAGGTTCTTTCTGAAGTCAACCGTAAGTACGTGGAAGATGTGAACCCCACGGAACTTACCGATGCAGCCCTCAATGGCATCCGTGACATTCTGGATCCCCACACCACCGTATTCTCCCCCAAGGATTACGAAAGCCTTAAGGTTTCTATGGAAGGCAAGTTCGGCGGTGTTGGCATCACCATTAGCCTCCGAGATAACGTCCTCACCGTGATTTCCCCCCTTTCCGGCACCCCGGCATTCCGTCTGGGCATCCGAGCAGGCGACAAGATTCGCAAGATTGACGGCAAGGATACCAAGGGTCTTTCCCTGGACGATGCTGTGAACAAGCTCCGCGGTAAGATTGGCACCGACGTGACCGTTTCTATCCAACGCGAAGGCGTACCTGACTTGATGGATTTTACCATTACCCGTGCAGAAATCGTTGTTCACGCAGTTCCGTACTACGGCATGGTTTCTAACGACATCGGCTATATCAAGCTGGCTACCTTTAGCGACAAGACCACAAGCGACGTTGTTAACGCCATCAACGCCCTCCAGAAGCAGGGCATGAAGAAGATCATTCTGGATATGCGCTACAATCCGGGCGGACTTCTGAACCAGGCTATCGACATTAGTGAGCTCTTCCTCAAAAAGGGCAACACTATCGTCAGCACCAAGGGTCGTACCCAGCAGACCGAAAGCCGCGCCCGTAGGGACGGCGTAGTCAAGCAGGACATTCCCATGGTGGTTCTGGTGAACCAGGGTTCCGCAAGTGCTGCAGAAATCGTTTCCGGAGCGCTCCAGGACTGGGACCGCGCCCTCATTATCGGTAAGACGTCCTTCGGTAAGGGTTCCGTACAGACAATCTTCCCGTTAGACAACCAGGGCAACGCCCTGAAGCTTACTACCGCATTTTACTACCTGCCCTTCGGCCGTTGCATCAACAAGCCGGAAAACGGCATCAAGGGTCTGAAGCTCCAGGAAGAAGAATACGAAGCAGAAGCTAACGGCGACGAAGCAAAGATTGATTCCCTCAAGAAGGACACCGTAGCACGCGACACCTTCTACACCAACAACGGCCGTATGATGTTCGGCGGTGGTGGCATCACTCCTGACGTTGAAGTCGAACTTTCCCCTATGCCTTGGGTCGTCCAGGTCCAGGAACGTATGGCCATGTACTTCAAGTTTGCTGTGAAGGCTCGTCCGGGTCTTGAAAAGAGCGGCGTGAAGATCGACGCCAACTGGGAAGTCCCCGACTCCCTGTTCCAGCAGTTCCGCGACTACTGCATGAACGACACCAACTTTACCAAGGTCAAGAGCAACGCATTGGTGGGCGTGGATCAGCTCGAAAAGAGCATCATCCGCGAACAGAACTACATGGGCGACAGCTCCAAGACTGTTTCCGACTCCCTGCTGGCACAGCGTATTTCCGACATGCGTACCGCTCTGGAAATCAATCGAAACGCTCAGTTTGACGAAAACAAGGATTACATCAAGGATGGCATCAAGCGTGAATTGCTGACCTCCTTCATCAATGATTCCGTAAGTACCGCATTCTCCCTGAAGCGCGATGAACAGCTTAAGGAAGCCATCAGGTACCTGAGCGACATGAACCTTTACAAGAAGGCAATCAGCGCACCTGACAAGAAGGCAGCAAAGAAGCCCGAACAGGCTAAGCCCGTCAAGAAGAAGTAAG
>JAKSIE010000087.1 GCA_024398995.1 Fibrobacter sp. | reverse complement strand
GTCGCTGCAGGATTCATGAGCCCCTTGAGGAAAACCTCGAGGGGCTCTTTTTTGTATTTTCCCCATGGGCTTCGCGATACTTCGTTGCTCGCCGCCTCATGTACACCCGGTACACTACGGCGGCTCTCGCCTTGTCCCGCTCGCCCCTGGGAAAAATACGGTACGTCGGGCGTAATCGAGGCGCACGCCTCGCCCTGCTTGGCGCTTGGCGGAAAACTGCGGGCGGGTGATTGTCCTTGTTCTGTTTCGGGCGTGAGTTTGTTCTACGTCAACATTGCGATAATAATTGCGGCTATAAGCTCTAGTTTTTGCTATTCTTACTCATATGAAACCGGTTATTTCAATTGTACTTTTGTTGCCGCCTTCTACGGCATATGAGAAGCTTGATTTAGTTGCCCACAATCTTCTTTCTGGCATGAGCAAGATGCTGGAGTCGGGCAAGGTACGGTTTTCAATTTTTATGGACGGTCCTACGCTGGAAGCTGCCAGCAGAGCGGCGCGTCCACTGATGTTCGGTAGATTTAGGCGCGCTATCGAAGAAGGCTACCTTGAAATTCTTGGTGGCGGTTATCATGATCCTATGTTGCCGCTGTTCCCTTCTGATTTGCAGGCGCTTCAGCTTGAAGAACACCGTAGGCTTTTGTGGAAGCATTTCAGCATCGAGCCTAGCGGTTACTTCAATTCCTCCATGGTTTGGGAAATGGAAATGACCGAACTCTTGGAGAAGAATCGTTTTGAATACGCCCTTGTGCAGGAGTCCGCCTTGCAAGACGCCTTGGGCCGAACCACGCCTATCTCTGGCTGGTACTCCGTAGAGGACAAGGGCTCGTTCCTGCGAGTTGTTCCTGTGTCCGAGAGCTTGTCCCAGGCGATTGAGAATGACGATTTCCAGTGGCAGGAGATTGCGGAGCCTTACTGCAGAGGCGGCAAGGCTGCGGTTGTTTCTCTTGATATTCCGCCCACTCCCGGCGATATCGTTCCTTTCTTCGAACGTTTGATTGACTTTGTAGAAACCAACGATCTGCAGACGAAAACTGTGGGCAGCGTTGTTAACGATCAGCGCTCCGAAGGTCGCATCAGCTTTTTGCTTTCTGCGGGTAGGCGCATTGGCTTGCCCAGCAAGGCGAATACTTGCCGCGAGCTGCTGGTGCGTCGTCCCGAAGTGAACTTGTTGCATAAGTCGTTACTGTCCCTATTCCGCCGTTCTAAGGCTAGCCTTAAGGGCAAGGACTTGCAGGACTTCTACAAGATGCTTATGCCTGCCATGTCTCCGATTTTCTACAGAGACTTGCCTAGTGGCGAAGGTATGCGTTCTCCCATGGTTCGATGGTGGGGAACCCGTTTCTTGATTAAGGCTGCCAACCAGCTTGCTGAATCCGTTTCCTTTGATGGTATCCGTCTTGTGATTTCGGACTTTATGCTTGAAGGCCGCAAGCTGATTTGGGCGGAGAATCATTCCTACTCCTTTATGCTGGACTACTTCTGTGGTGGATCGCTCCGCATTTTGAATGCGAAGGATACCGAGATCAGCATACTGGGTGCTTGGCGTGACGATGGTGAACCTGCCTTAGGTTTCGTGGACTTCTTGTTGCCGAACTCTGATTTTACGCCTTCCAAGCTGGACCAGGTTCTTTCGGATCGCGAGTTCGCCCTGAATTCCGAATATGACTATCAGGTAAAGCGCCACGACGACGGTACCGACATTCAGCTTTTGTCGGAACAGCATTTTGAATGGCCGGAACAAAAGGGCCTTGTACATGTGGAAAAGGAATACAGCCTCGCCGCCGCAGGTTCCGACTTCACCTTGAGTTATAAGGTTCAGAATACGGCCTTCTCTGCGTTCAAGGGATTTTTCGGCACGCTTCTTGAAGTGGGGCTCCTGGCCTGCGGAAACAATAAGGGTGGCATTAAGATTGATGGTAAGGAACTGATTTTTGATTTCCAGAATCCGGTGATTTATCCTGACGCCAAGTCCATTGACATTATTGACAAGACAACGTCCTGCCATGTGAGCCTGAAGTTCGAGCAGCCCGTTGCCTTGCTGGTTTCTCCGTTGTTCAGTGCATCTGCATCTGCTGCCCCCGAAGATCTTCAGGGTGTCCGTCTTTTCCCGTTCTGGAAGATTGACCTGAACAGTACTGAAGATGCCACTTACAAGATTTCTTCCCACTTTTCCAAGAGGTAGACCATGAAGTCAGATTTGATTGATATTCAGGTGGAGTCTCGCGGAAACGATGTGGAAATTTCCTTGTCCGGTTCCTTGGGCTTTGCCCAGTTTTCTGCGGTAAAGGAGAAGTTGGCCATGCTGGTGGATGGCCCGGGCTGCTTCTTTTTCCTGAATTTGCAGAACGCCCATTTTACCAGCAATCTCTACATTGATTTTTTCCTGGAATTGTTGAGTCGAGTCAAGTCCCAGAAGTCCTCCCTGATTCTTGTGTTCGATTCCGAGGAACAGTACAAGTATTTTGAACGTTTTCAAAATATTTTCGAGATTTACGAAAACCGAACCGCCTACAAAAAGTCCGGCACCAAAAAGCAGCTGCAGCAGATTGGTATTCACTATGGAACCCGTACGGGTATTTCTCTGAGTCCCGGCGTTGCTGTTTGCTTTTTCGCCTTGATGTTTGGCTTGTTCGCTACTTTATTTGTAATTGTGTCCATTCAGGGTCATGATATTTCTGATAAGCAGGCTCAGATTATCGCCTTGCAGAACCAGAAGGAACGCTATATTCACGAAATCGATAAACTGGAATCCTCCATCGGTCCCTTGCGCAAACTGGGTGTTATTCAGGATACTACAATGCTCAGTTCCTTTGGCCTTATTCAGGACTGGGTTGGTTACCTGGAATACTTGGAGAACACAAGGCTTGAAAAGTAGTATCCACATTTCCTTCGTTACCTTGTGCATCGGCATCTTGCTCTGGCTTGGTGTCCTTGGACTTTTTGCTTCCTACTGGTTTACCCGTCAGGCAGAAAATACCCAGTTGGCAAAGCAGGAAACGGAACTTCGTGGAGACTTGGAACAACTTTCCATTTGGGGCAAGTGGACTGTCGATTACGTGAAAATTGACAAGGCCCTGGCCTATCTTTCCAAGAACCGATTGACTCCGGAACAGCGCACCATGCTTACGGAACAGATATGGCAGATTTCCAGGTCCTATGCTGTGGATCCCCTTTTGATTTTGGCTGTGGTTGCCCAGGAAAGCCATGGTAACCCAAATGCCCGTGGCCGAATGCAGTCTGGCGCATTTTCTGGTGCCTTGGGACTGATGCAGATCAAACTGGAAACGGCGAAGATGCTGAGTTCCCGATTTGGTTTGAAAATAGAGACTGAAGAGGACTTGTTAAAACCTGAGATTAATGTGACGGTTGGATCTGCCTACTTGATTAGACTTATTGCGAAATACGGAAGCTGGAAAGAGGCCCTGATTGCCTATAACTTGGGCCATTCCGCCGTGGATAGGATGCTGGAAAAGGGCGAAGAACTTCCAACCCGCTACTACGATCATGTGATCTCGAAATATCGAGATTTAACACAGATTTCGTTTTTATAAATGTTATCGGGATTTATGGCCGTTCAATCGGCTAATTGGGCGAGCTTGATTGTCACGAGGTTCGCCTTTTTGTAAATTTGTGTTATGGTGTTTTTTCTCTTTATCGCTCTTTTTACAAGCATGGTCATGGCCGGCGAAGTCCGCTATGACGTGGAGCGATTTGTAGAAGAAGGTGTGGCCATGGACCCGCAGGTGGCCGAAATGCGCCTGGGTACCGAATCCAAGAAAAACAAGATTAGCTCCCTAAAGGCCGAGGCCATTCTCCCGACCTTTAACATTGCCATGATGGTTGGCCCGGCTCCGGGTTTGAAGGATGAAATTTCCGGGGATACCCGCCACGGCTTTGACACCACCAAGGTTTACGACTTTAAGAAAATGGGTCCGTTCTGGGGAATTCAGGGCAAGTTTATTCAGCCTTTGAACCTTGGTCAGTATAAGGCCGGTAAAAAGGCACTTGAAGCAGACCTGGAACAGAAAACCTATGAGATTGAACATCAGGTCCACAAAAAGGACGTGGAACTGCAGATGTATTACTACAACTACCTTTTGGCAAAGGAAATGCAGAAGGTGGCCAAGGATGCCCAGTCCATGGTGGATAAGGCTTACGATCAACTGGAAGAAGCCTTGGATGATGACGACCCTAACGTTTCACAGATGGACTTGCTGAATTTGAAGGCAAAGATGCACACGGTTAAGGAAGGTGTGGTGGAAGCCGACCTTGGTATGAAACGCGTGATGCTTGCTATTCGATTCTCTTTGCAGATGCGCGATGAGGATACTTTTGCTTCTGAGGATTCTGTGCTTGTGCCTCGTCCGGAACGATTGCCGACCATTGACGAGGTTATGGAAACTACGGAACTGTTCCATCCGGAATTGAAGCAGCTTTCGGCAGGCTTGCGCGCCCGCCGTATTCAGGTGGACTTGGCAGAGGCTAAGCTTGCTCCTGAGTTTTTTGTGATGGGTGAGTTTGAGTACGTGAAGAGTTGGGCTGGAAACCGCAACATCATGGTGAAAAGCGCTTTTGCGGAAGACGCGGTGAACAAGCTGGAAGGTGCCATTGGCTTTGGCGTTCGCTATCACTTAAACTTCTGGAAGAACTACGAGAAGTATCGTGTGGCAAAGTCCGATTATCGTCTTTTGCAGGCTAAGGACAACTATGCCGCCGCGGGTCTTAAGTCAAAGGCCATGGAGCAGTACTATTTAGTCGTTGCCGCCAAGGATAAGATGGATGCGCTCAAGGAAAGTCTCCGCGCATCAGAAGCAATCTTGAAAGGTGCTGCCATGCAGTATGACCTGGACAAGTCCAAGACTGGAGATCTTGTTTCCGCTTACACGCAGAATGTGACCTTGCAGAAGGACTACTATTTCGCCGTGTGCAAGTACAATGTTGAATATGCGCAGATGATTTCTGCCATGGGTATGTCCTTGAAGGAATACCGTGAAAGGTTTATGAAATAAGTGAGGTTCAAATGTTTAAGAAGGTTTTGATCGCTATCGCTTGCGCTTCTCTGATGGCTTTTGCCGCAGACGATCCTGTTGCAGCAATCAAGAAGAAGGACGTGGAACTGCAGACCCTGCTGAAGAAGTCCAGCCGCTCCGCCAAGGAAACTGAACGCGTGAAGGTTTTGCTCAACGAATCCTTCGACTTTGAACTGCTTGCCAAGAAGTCCCTTTCTAAGGGAGACTGGGAAAAACAGGACGCCGCTTCCCAGGAAAAGTTTGTGGCTGAATTCCAGCGCATGGTCCGCAACTCCAGTGCAAAGCGACTGGAACTGTACCGCGCCGATTCCACCATTTATGAACCCGCCAAGATGAAGAAAAATGGCGAAGAAGCTTCCGTTGTAGCTCACCTTTGGAACAAGGGCAAGGAATCTGTCCTGGAATACAAGATGAGTCAGGTGAACGGCAACTGGAAGGCTTGGGACTTGGTCATTGACGACTTGTCCACTGCCCGTAACTACAAGGAACAGTTCGGCCAGATCTTGAAGACCAAGAGCTTCGCAGAACTGATCGACGTTATCAGCAAGAAGGCTGACGAAGCGGAGAAGTAATTCCCTTGACCGGAATTTCCCTATGGACGATCCTTGGCGCTATCATTGTTTTGGTGGCGCTGGTTGTCCTTTTCTTTCCCTTTGTTTTTAGAATCGAGTTTAGGGCAGACTTGTTCGGGGCGAACGCCAAGATTTATCTGTTCAAGAAGGTTCTATACGATGCGAAGAAAAAGTTCAAGGTAGGGTCCGACAAGGAAGATGACCTGGATGACGCAGATTTTGCGCCGACCTATGTGCCGCCTAAGAAAAAGACGGAACCGAAAGTTGAAGCTAAGGTAGAACCAAAGGCTGGTGCTGCCGCAGAACCTAAGGCTTTGACTGCAGCCGAGCCTGTGCCTGCGGTAGAGACTAAGGTTGTGACTGCAGCCGAGCCTGTGGTAGAACCCGCGGCGAAAGTAGAAGTGTCAAGTTCTGCGCCGAGACCAAGTTCCGAAAAAATCGCCGCGGAACCTTCAGAAAAAAAGTCCAAGGAAAAGCCCAAGCTCACTGGAATCGAGTTCTGGACCATTATCCTTACTCCGGAATTTGATAGATCTGCTTTCTGGGCTGTAAAAAAACTTGTGGCATCGCTGCTTCATTTGTTCCGAATCAAGTTCAACGACTGCTATGTGGAAGGCCTTCGCGGAAGCTACGAGAACATGGGCTACGGTGCTGCTCTCAATGGCATTCTGAAAAGTTTCCCCTTTGTGGGGGCCTGGGATCTTCGTATGGACTGGACCCGGGATCATGAACTTTGTGCCCAGGGCGAAATTCAAGGCTCCATAAATGTGTTTAGAATTTTTGGAGTTGTTTTTACCGCATTGTTCTATGGTGGAATTGTTGCTTTCAAGTTCTGGCGTCGCAGGGCTCGCGTGCTTAAGACCCACGAATTGCCGGAACTGGGCTGGATTAGATCTAAGATTGTTAAAGCTTTGGCGGAGGAAGATTAGTGCCTGCATTGACTTTGGAACGTTTGGTTGCCTCTATGGGTTTTGGCTCCCGCAAGGAAGCCCGCGCTCTTATTCGCGCTGGCATGGTTGAAATGGATGGAAACGTGGTGGACGATCCTTTTGTGGAATTCAAGAGTCGCCCCGAGTTCATTACCGTCAACGGCGAAGAGGTTACTACGGTGGAAAAACTTTACATCATGATGGACAAACCTCTTGATGTGGAATGCAGTCACAATGCCCGTGACCATCAGTCTATTTACGATCTTTTGCCGGAACGCTTTACCGCCATGGGTTTGCAGTCTGTGGGCCGCCTGGATGCGGACTCCTCCGGACTTATTCTGCTTTCCAACCAGGGCGATTTCATCCATAAGGTAGAAAGCCCCAAGAAAGGTTACCTGAAGAAATACCGTGTGGAACTGGCCCGCCCCTTTACTGAAGAACAGAAGGCTGAACTCCTGAAGGGCGTGATGCTGAAGGACGAACGCCGTCCGGTGCTGGCCCGCGAACTTTCCGAGGAACAGGTGACTGCCGCGGACGGCACTGTGCAAAATACCGTGGTCATTTCCATTGGCGAAGGCTTGTACCATCAGGTGCGCCGCATGTTCGCCGCCGTGGGCAACCACGTGATGACCCTTTCCCGCGAAGCCATCGGCCCCGTCACCATGGACACCACTCTCGGTGTTGGCGGCTGGCGCTTTATGACTGAAGAAGAAGTTGCATCCCTGACGAAGTAAAAAATGATGTTACGTCTATTTATTGTTGTTTTAGTTTTAGCTTGCTCCCTGTTTGCACAGGACGCTGTTGTGGATTCTGTTGCGGATTCCTCGGCAACTCAAAATGCTTCGTTGAGTGAAGAACAAATTGCGAAAATTTTGATGGCTCAACAAAAACCCAAGTTCCCTCGTCATTTAGTCCAGGGTATTGTGCTGCAGGGTGGTTACTCCAATAACGGTGGTGTTGATGCCTCGGTGGGATTACAATTCCCTCTTTCCCAGCGTTGGCCGGTGTCCATTGGATTCGATTTGCTTCGAGCTCAGTTTGGCGCAGATGATTTTCAAATGATTTCCGATGAAACTTTATTGGCAATGGGTGCTGGTCTTATCATCGGCGGGTTTAGTGTTGTTTTCGGATCCTCTCCAAGTACGGCTACGGATTCTACAAAAACTGCCGGGGATTCTACTGTCGTAAAAAAACAGAGTACCTTATCTACAGTGTCTCAGGTGGCTTTGTTCATTACGGCTATTGTTCCCTTGTATGCTTGGTGTGGTTCCTTGTATGTGCCTGTTGTTCCCGGTGCTTGGCTTGGTATTATCGACAAGAGCCGTATGCTTACCCAGGTTATTTCCGAAGGATTCCATAAACGAAGCTTTACCTACCAGAACGATGTGGGCCTGCGCCTATCTCCCTTGGCTACCAAGGACGGATCCATTCATGGATTTGTTGATGGTGGCGTTCGCTTTTCTAAAAATTTTGCTGCCGACATGGAAATTTATTATTTCGTTCATGCTGGTGTAGCTCGCTCTTTTTAGAATTCTTGTTTCCCGCAGAATCAGAACAAAAGCAAGTATTAACCCAAGAACGTACTTCATTAGTTTGAATGAAAAACAATAAAAGCCTCGGTTCAGAGCCGGGGCTTTAAAATTTCTGCGTACAAAACAAACCTGTTTCAGCCACGTGCTTGTGGTGAAAGTTCGCTACTTGCGCAAGCTGGGGTTAAGCTTCGTCGTCTGCAGATTCAACTGCCAGAATGACATCGCTGTCCTTGGATTCCAGTTCTGCGTTGACGCCTTCGACAAGAGCTTCCATGGAGTTGATCTTGTCCTTGATGTCGTTGCTGAACTTGAAGGTAGGAACAAGGCGGTCTTCGATGAGGACAGTTTCGCCAGTGCGAGGGTTGCGGGCTGGGCGAGCCTTACGGGGCTTGCAGCTAAAGGTTCCGAATCCGCGGATCTCGATGGTGTTGCCTTCAATCAGCTTTTCGCCCACCAGGTCGAGAAACTGTTCGATGACGGTCTTGATATCGTTGCGCACAAATCCAGTGGATTTGGCGATTTCTTGAATGAGAGTTTGTTTAGTTATATTTGCCACGTCGTAAATATAGGTTTATCAATGATTTAGTGTATACCTGCCCATGAAATTAAATATTTTTTCGGGTAAGACATTGCGGACTTTTTGTGGATAGTTGTTGTTAATATGTTGAAAGATGTTGAAAGTTTAAAACCGGCCGTTAAGTCCTTTAAACTCCGTGACTTAGAGGTGTTCCCCAACACCATTTTGAGCCCCATGGACGGGGTGACGGACGCTCCTTTCCGCCGTTTGTGCCGTGTTTTGTCCGGAAATCGCATGGGACTGTTGGTATCTGAATTCGTACCCACCAATGCGGACGAAATTTTCAGCCTTACGGGCCATAAACAGCTGAAATTCTACCCGGAAGAGAAACCTTTTGGCATCCAGATCTTCGGTTGCTATCCCGATAAGATGGCTGCGGCGGCAAAAAAGATCGCTGACGGCCTCCATCCTGACTATATAGAAGTGAATGCGGGCTGCCCGGCCCCCAAGGTGGCGGGCAAGGGTAGCGGTTCTGGTTTGCTTCGGGACTTGCCCCGCCTGCAGGAGATTTTGCACGACGTGCGTGCCGCGCTGGACACCTGCGAAGTGAACATTCCTTTGACCTTGAAGTGCCGCATCGGCTGGGATGACGAATCCATCAACGTCATGGAAACCCTGAAAATTGCCGAGGGCGAAGGCGTGGAACTTCTGGTGGTTCACGGACGCACCCGCCTGCAGGGCTACAACGGCCTGGCCAACTGGGACTGGATCGGGAAGGTGGCTGCCGCCGCCAAGATTCCCGTGGTGGGTAACGGCGACGTGAACAGCGTGGAATGCGCCCTGGAACGCATCAATACCTACGGCGTCGCTGGCGTGAGCATCGGCCGCGGTGCCATGCACAACCCCTGGATTTTCGGGCAGATTGCCGACGCCTGGGAAGGAAAGCCCGCCCACATCATTACCGCCGAAGAGGCCCTGGACGTGTTCTCCATCTACTACAAGTTCCTGGATGAAGAAGGCCGCACAGAAATGGGTGCTATGGGCCGCCTAAAGCAGCTGGCTGCACGACTTTGCAAAGGCTTTGTGGATGGCTCGGAAGGTTCCGCAGGCGAACCGCAGACAGGTACGTCGGCCGCCATGGAAGTCCGTCAGACGTTGCTCACC
>JAKSIE010000086.1 GCA_024398995.1 Fibrobacter sp. | reverse complement strand
TGCCCGGGATGACAGGAGAAATGGAGATCCCGGGTCGGTGCCCGGGATGACAGGAGAAATGGAGATCCCGGGTCGGTGCCCGGGATGACAGGAAAATGAAGATTTCGGGTCGGTGCCCGGGATGACAGGAAAAAGGAGATCCCGGCTCGGAGGCCGGGATGACAAGAGTATGAAGAATATCGTTATTACAGGTGGTGCAGGCTTTATCGGAAGCCATGTGGTACGTCTTTTTGTGAACAAGTACCCGGAATACAACATTATTAACTTGGATAAGTTGACCTATGCAGGCAACTTGGCCAACCTGAAGGATATCGAAGACAAACCCAACTACAAGTTCGTGAAGATGGACATCTGCGACTTCGACGCCTTCTACAAGCTCATGCAGGACGAAAAGATCGACGGTATCATCCATCTGGCTGCCGAAAGCCATGTGGACCGTTCCATCAAGGATCCGTTCACCTTCGCTCGCACCAATGTGATGGGCACCTTGAGCCTGCTCCAGGCTGCAAAGCTCTACTGGGAATCCTTGCCCGAAAAGTACGAAGGCAAGCGCTTCTACCATATTTCTACCGACGAAGTCTATGGCGCTCTGACCATGAACCATCCGGAAGGTATCGAGCCGCCGTTCACCACCACGGCCTCCAGCTCCGAGCATCACCTGGCCTACGGCGACGACTTCTTCTACGAGACTACAAAGTATACTCCGCATAGCCCGTACTCTGCAAGTAAGGCTGGTTCCGACCATTTCGTTCGCGCCTTCCACGACACCTACGGCATGCCCACCATCGTGACCAACTGCTCCAACAACTACGGCCCCTACCAGTTCCCGGAAAAGTTGATCCCGCTGTTCATTAATAATATCCGCCACAAGAAGCCGCTGCCGGTTTACGGCAAGGGCGAGAACGTTCGCGACTGGCTCTTTGTGGAAGACCACGCCCGCGCTATTGATGTCATTTTCCACAACGGAAAGATTGCCGAAACCTACAACATCGGCGGCTTCAACGAATGGAAGAACATCGATATTATCAAGGTGGTGATCAAGACCGTGGATAAGCTCCTGGGCCGCGCCGAGGGCGAAGACCTGGACCTGATCACCTACGTCACCGACCGTCTTGGCCACGATGCCCGCTACGCCATTGATAGTAGTAAGTTGCAGCGCGAGCTCGGCTGGGAACCTTCCCTCCAGTTCGAGGAAGGTATCGAGAAGACCGTGAAGTGGTACTTGGACAATCAGGAATGGCTAGATAATATTACTAGCGGCGATTACGCCCAGTACTACGAAAATATGTATAAGGGTCGGTAATTCGATTCCACAAGGATGTCATCCACTTCGTGGACAAGTCTTTCTAAGCGCTAAAGCGCTAAGAAATGCTTCATCCCGGTCTCCGTTAATCTGTTGTCTATCAATTAGTTAACGGCTTTTTCGTTTTTTTGTAAAGCAAAATTTGACACTTAGGTGCCATTTTTCTGATATCATTTATTGTTATATTCCCTCAGTACCCACCCCGGGGTGGGGTACATTTGTTGTTCACCAGGGCCTCGATCATAGATGTTAAGTCTGTTGGTCATCGGACCCTAAAACCAGGTTGGCCCTCGGGCTGCCTACAAATTGGAATTAGAATTATGGATTTTTCTGCGATTATTGCTGAAGAACTGAACCTTGAAGTGTGGCGTGTCTCCAAGGCACTTGAACTGATGGACCAAGGTGGTACCATCCCCTTTATCGCCCGTTACCGTAAGGACCAGACCGGTACCTTGAACGAAATCGAGCTCCGCGACATCAGCCACCGCCGCGACTATTTGCAGGAACTTACCGACCGTAAGGAAACTATCCTTAAGAGTATTGAAGAACAGGGCAAGCTCACTCCCGAACTGAAGGCTCAGATTGAAGCCTGCAAGGACAAGACCGCCCTCGAAGATATTTACGCCCCCTACAAGCCCAAGAAGCGTACCCGTGCTACCATCGCCAAGGAACTTGGTCTGGAACCGTTGGCTCGCCTGATGTGGGCTCAGGAAGAAACTGGCAACACTGCCGAACAGATCGCCCTCATTTACCTTTCCGAAGAAAAGGGTCTGGCCGATCCCCGTGCAGCTCTTAAGGGCGCTTGCGATATTCTGGCCGAAGAAGTGGCCGACAACGCTCAGTTCCGCCAGTACATCCGTGCTCAGATCGAAAAGCAGGGCGTTATGGTTTCCAAGGTCAAGAAGGACTTTGAAAAGGAAGAAACCAAGTTCAAGGACTACTACGACTTTAGCGAACCTGTTTCCAAGATTCCCAGCCACCGTATGCTGGCTCTTCGTCGTGGTGAAAAGGAAAAGGTCCTGCGACTCACTATCGAAGTCCCCAGTGAAGAACTGGTAGGTTACCTCAAGGCTCAGATCATCAAGGGCAAGACCACCTGGACCCCGTATCTCGAAGCTATGTGCCAGGACGCCTGGGAACGTTTGCTCCAGCCCAGCATGGAAAGCGAAGTGCGCTTGATCCTTAAGGACGCCGCCGAAGAAGAAGCCTTCAAGGTGTTCAGCAAGAACCTTCAGGATGTTTTGCTTGCTGCTCCCGCTGGCCACAAGGCAGTGCTTGCTCTTGACCCGGGTTTCCGTACCGGTTGTAAGGTGGCTGTGCTTGACGAAAACGGCAAGTTCATGGACCACGGCATTATCAAGCCTCACGAACCGTGGAACGACAAGGCTGCTTCTGCAGTTTACCTGATGCAGCTTATTGACAAGTATAAGATTGACTTGATCGCTATCGGTAACGGTACTGCTAGCCGTGAAACCGACGCCTTCTGCTCCGAAATGGCAGCAAAGTTCAAGGGCAAGGTTCCGCCCCGCGTTATCGTTTCTGAAGCAGGCGCTTCTGTTTACAGCGCAAGCATGATCGCTATCCAGGAATTCCCCAAGGAAGACGTTACCACCCGTGGTGCAATCTCCATTGGCCGCCGCCTGCAGGATCCTCTGGCAGAACTTGTGAAGGTTGACCCTCAGTCCATTGGCGTGGGCCAGTACCAGCACGACGTGAACCAGCGCGAACTCAAGAAGCGCCTGGACGAAGTTGTGGAAAGCTGCGTGAACAAGGTGGGTGTGGACGTGAACAGCGCTTCCGCTCCGCTCCTGTCCCATGTGGCTGGTCTCAGCAACACCCTTTCCGAGGCAATCGTTAAGCATCGCGAAGAAAACGGTGCCTACGCAAGTCGCGAAGACTTGAAGAAGGTGAAGGGCTTTGGCCCCAAGGCCTTTGAACAGGCTGCAGGCTTTATGCGTATCCCGGGTGCAGAAAACCCGCTGGACGACTCCGCAGTCCATCCGGAAAACTACGCCCTGGTCGAAAAGATGGCTGCCAAGGTTGGCGTGTCTGTCAAGGAAATTGTGGGTAACGCTGAAGCCGTCAAGGGCATCAAGCTGGATGAATTCCTTTCTGACGAAGTGGGTAAGGAAACCCTGCAGGATATCCTCAGCGAACTTCAGAAGCCCAGCCGCGACCCCCGTAAGGAATTCCGTTACGCAAAGTTTGACGACAAGATCCAGACCATCAACGACCTGATTACCGGTAGCTGGATGGAAGGCGTTGTTACCAACGTCGCAAACTTTGGCGCCTTCGTGGACATCGGCGTTCATCAGGATGGCCTTGTACACGTTTCTGAAATCAGCGACAAGTTCGTTGAAGACGCCAAGACCGTGCTTACCGTTGGCGACATCGTGAAGGTCCGCGTGATGGCTGTCGATGCTGGCCAGAAGCGCATTAGCCTTTCCATGAAGACCGAACAGGTGGATGGCGTGGCTGGCGCAGGCGCAAGCGGCCCCCGTGGCCAGCGCGTAGGCGGCCCCCGCGGTCAGGGCAACGGACGCTTCGGTGGCCGTGACAACCGCAACGGCGGTCGCGAACCGAACCGCGGTAGCCTCCAGGGTCATGCAACCATCGCCGATCTCAAGGCTCAGATTGCGGGCAAGGGCAACACCCAGCAGAAAAAACCGGGTAGCGCTCAGCCCGCTAAGATGAATGCTCTCCTCAAGGGCATGATGAAAAAGATGAAGTAGGCGAGAGTCACTGAAGTAGGCGAGAATCGCCTCGTTCGTTTTCTTGAAAAGACCCGGGTTTCGGCCTGGGTCTTTTTTCCTTTTTTAGTGAAACTTATCACGTTTCACGCGCTTCTGTTTATACGAATCTTGAAACCGAGGCTGGGACTACCTATATTTGGCCCAGGTGTAATGGTGTGTTTTGCAATGGGATCTGAAAAGAAACAAACACGTGGATAGGAAATGAATACTTTTTTGAAAAAGTATGCTTATGCTATGGCTTTTTGCCTAGGTCTCGTTTCTGCGACATTTGTCGCTTGCGGAGATGTTGCCGACGAAAATAGAGGCGCCAAGGGCGCTGCTGCAGTACCTGCCGGCTTTGCCGAACAGCGCTTGCTTGCCGATGCAGACACCTTGGGCGATTTCGCCGGTGGTGTTATTCTGCCCAAGTCCGAAGATGTTGCCTTGCACGGCAAGTTGATCGAAGGTGGCCTTCCGGCTATGATGACCTTCCTTGACGAACGCAAGAACGGTCTCAACTACATTTACAAGAAGTACCAGGCATCCAATCCTGGGTTTGAAGGCTCAATCACTCTGGATATTACAGTGGATGTTTGCGGAGATGTCAAGAACATCACGGAAATCTCCTCCACCACGAAGTATCCCGAATTTAACACTGAAATCAAGAATTCCCTGAGCCGTCAGAAGTATCCCAAGACCGATCAGGGGCAGTATACGGTTTCTATGACCTTGGCTTTCGCCAACGAAGTCCCTGCGGAGGCAACTCCGGCTGCAGAGGCAAAAAACAAGTAAAATCTGCAAAATTTCAAAAAAATTGAATAGCCTTGTGACCGCGGTTGCTGGGCTTTTTTGTTTTGCGTCGGTTTCTCCCGTAAGGTTGAAATAACTCATTTGGATCCTGGCGCGAAGTGTGTAAAAAATGGGGGATGTGTAATAATTTTTACGTTAAAAATGCGAGAATGCTTACATCCTGTAAGGAATCCGTTGCATAATGTGTAAAAATTATTTATTTTATGCAGTATGAGTGCTGCGTTAGAACATTTGTACGATTACGATGACTTCCGTAAGTTCCTCCAGGATTATTTCGAGGAACAGAAGAAGATGAGGGCTGTTTTCAGCCATCGTTTTTTTGCTGCAAAGGCCGGATTCAGTAGTTCCTCCTACTGTTTGAACGTTATCCGCGGCCGTTTCAACTTGACTCCAAAGTCTATCGAAAAGCTGGCAAAGGCCATGGAATTCGAGCCCTTGCAAAAGTCTTATTTCGAGGCTCTTGTACAGTACAACCAGGCCCAGCAGGTGAATGAACGTGAAAACGCCTGGGGTCAGATTGTCCAGATCAGAAAACAAATTGAATTTACACACCTGGGCGTCAAGGAACAGCTCTATTTTTCCAAGTGGTACTACCCGATTATTCGTGAACTTGCTGTAAGTACCGATTGGAATGGGGACTACATGGTCCTGGCTCGTTCCCTTGAACCGCAGATTACCACCGAAGAGGCTCGCGAGGCTATCAAGAACCTGGTGGAATGGGGCTTGATTCGCGAAATTACCGAAGATGTGCCCGCTGGTTCCAAGCCTGCCCCGGTCCGTTACGAAGAAACATCTCAGATGTTGGATGCTACTGCAATTCCGCCCATGGCTTTGCGCCAGATTCGTCGCGAGTATGTGCAGCATGCTATTGGCGCTGTTGAAAACAAGTCGAAGGACGAACGCTTTGCTGCGTTCACCACCTTGGCAATGAGCGAAAGCTCTTATAATTACGCGGTGGACGTTTTGGAGGAAGCTCGCAAAAAGATTATTGCCCGCGCCGCCAACGACTCCAATGTTGAACGAGTCTATGAATTGATGATGGTAGCTTTCCCCATGAGCAAGAAATTTTCGAAGGAGGCTGAAAAATGATTTCCTTTAGAAAACATCTCGGCGTTGTCTCTGCCCTGGCTTCTGCGCTTGTGGCCCTTACTGGCTGTACTGAAAATCCTAATAGCAACCAGCATGCTGGCGGCGTCACGGACATTGGCAACTCTATCGCTGGTGTAGTTGTTGATGGTTCCGGCAAGGCTGTGCCCTCTGCACGTGTTGTCGCCTACTACGATAGCTGGGATCAGTCCGATGTTAAGGACTCTGTTGTTGTTCAGGCCGATGCCGAAGGTAAGTACGAACTGAATGTGGAGAAGAATGCGAACATTGTTCTGTTTGCTTCTTCTGGTGACGAATGCGGTTTGGCTGCAACTGAAAATGCAGACAAGACCTCTCGCAAGATTGCTATCGGTAAGCGTAGAATTTATACCAGCCATATTGCGGGTCGCTTGACCGGTGAGATGCGTGTGGTGGGTGTGACCGGCGATAGCGCTGTTACCACTCTGGATGCCGATGGCTACTTTATCTTCTACAACATGCCGCCGGGAGACATTACGCTTGCCTACTCCGACAGCTCTGCCCAAGAATCCAACGTCAAGTCCCGTGTGGAATTTACCACGACCGGCGACCAGAACATTATGGCTCTTCCGGAATTGACTATCCTGGATAACGATCCTGCATGGCTTACCGTTATGGACCTGCGTTACTACGTTGGCGAAGGCTATGCCGGCATGCTGGTGCGTAACCCGGTCTCTGATTACTGGACTCCGGTGACGGAACTGCCCCAGACCGATACAACCTCTAGCCGTGGCGTGTCTGTCGCTGTTCCTCAGATTGACGATAAGTTGACGGGTTTCTTGTTCCCCATTAAGGTGAACACCAAGGATTTCGCAAGCTCCGTAAATCTCCGGAACATCGTGGTAGTCAACTCCGAAACTTACGAACTGCTGGCCAGCGAAATTGAATACTGGAACGATGAAGAGGCTTTGATCTGGGTTCGAATCGCAGGTGCTGACAGCGACGTGACCACATTGAATTTTGAAGTGCTGGAAGACGCCCAGTTGGCTTCCAACCTGATTCCTTTCACTTTGGGTCAGAAGTACGATGCGGTGCTTTCTAGAATTCATTTCAACGGAGATGAAAAGACCTTGACCGAGGCGGAAGGCCTTTTGGGTAAGGGTGCTATCTTGGACGAAGATCAGTTTATTAGCATTGATTCTGCGGACCTGACTTGGGGCAACTTTACCTTGTCCATGTGGGCCAAGTGGAATGGAGACGCTGGTCGCCCGCAGGTACTGGCTTCTGAACGCGGTGATTCCACCTACAAGTTCCAGTGGATTCTTGAAGATGGAAAGTTCGCCTTGAAGAAGGGCGCTCCCAGTTCTGCGGAAGTGTTTGAGTTTGATGCTGCTCCTCAGCTGCAGGACGGCGAATGGGTTCACCTGGTTTTGACCTACGACGTGACCAACAGCCTGTGGTCCATGTATGTGAATGGTGAACAGCTCGGAAAGTCGATAAAGTTCTCTCCGGCTTACACGGGACCCAGTATGGTTGCTGTTCGTGTGGGCGGTAGCGGACACGCCAATGATGCTTGGGCTGGCGCCTTGGATGAAATCCGTGTCGAAAGCCTTGTTCGCTCTAGCCAGTGGATCAAGGCCGTGTACGAAACCCAGAAAACCGCTTCCAAGTAAAGACTGTATGTCATCCCGGCCACAGAACCAGCTGCAACACACTTAGGAACTTGTTCCTTAGTGTGGCTGGTCCCCGTAGGGGGAGGATCTCCTTTCAAACAAAAGAACCTCCCACCCGGGAGGCTTTTTTGTTTTTAGAGTGCATGGTTTCTGCGTGTGGAGTGCGGCGCAAGGACCGCGCAATGACTGCGCAATGACTGCGCGATGAATGCGCAATGACTGCGCGATGAATGCGCAATGACTGCGCAATGACTGCGCGATGAATGCGCGAGCCCGCCTTTGCGTCATAATAAAAAAAGAACCTCTCCTAATTCTAGGAGAGGGGTCCAGGGGAGAGTGCGAACTCTCCCATGCATCTAAGAATAATCGAAGATTATTCGTATTTGATTACGCCAGCGGGGCAGTTGCCAGCAGCATCCTTGATGTCTGCTTCGTATGCGGAGTAATCAACGCCTTCCTTAACCTGCATCTTTTCAGGAACGGAGAAGACAGCGTCGCAGGTAGCTTCGCAAGCACCGCAAGAAACGCATTCGTCGGAAGATTCGTCGAGCCAAACCTTAGTAATTGCCATTTTTATACCTCTTTTGGGTTAGTTATACTTCTGTATGCTTTAAATATAACAAAATGCATTGCGACTGCACAATGTTTTTCTAAATTTTCACCAACATAATAAGACCTGTGGCTTATTGCATTTTGCGGGAGGTGCCCGCGGCGGTCATAGGCTAAAAACTTGGTGAGGACATCACAAAAAATGAAAAAAGTGGTCGTAAAAATTGGTGGCAGCCTGGCTATTGACGAAGCCAAGTTGGCCGATTTTGTGGCAGCAGTTTCCAAGCTTCCGGCTATGGGCTGCCAGGTCGCCGTTGTACACGGTGGTGGCAAGGACATTAACGAAAACATTTCCCTGCTGCGAGAACAGCCCACTTTTATTGATGGCCTCCGAGTAACTACACCCGGCATTATGAAAATGGTGGAAATGACCCTTTCCGGTCACGTGAACAAGAAACTTGTTCGCATGCTCCTGAACAACAGTGTCAACTCCATCGGTCTTTCCGGTGTGGACGGTAAATTGTTCGAAGTCGTCAAGAAGCAGGGCAAGGTTGACCTGGGTCTGGTAGGCGAAGTCAAGTCCGTAAATCCCAAGATCGTGGAAGACCTGTGGGCTGCAGGCTGGGTGCCTGTAGTGAGCCCCATCTCCTATGGTCCCGACGAAAATGGTGTTGGCGTTAGCTGGAACGTGAATGCTGACACTGCTGCAAGCGAACTGGCTGTGGCACTTCAGGCTGATCAGTTCGTGCTGGTAAGCGATGTGCCGGGCGTTCTCGATGGCGACAAGCAGGTGATTCCTGAACTTTCCGAAGCCGATGCAGAAAAGTTGATTGAAGACGGCGTTATCAGCGGTGGCATGATTCCTAAGGTCCGCGAAAGCTTCAAGTCTATCCGACGAGGACTGAAGAGCATTCATATCGTGGGCTGGAAGGACGCTGAATCCTTCATTAAGCAGATTAACGGCGAACACAACTACGGCACTATTCAGCGCTAGAAGTGATTGGTAAACAGTGGTTAGTAATCAGTGAAAATAAGGCGGCTGCGCCGCGATTATAAAACTAACCACCAATCACTAACCACTAACCACTACAAGGATTTTATATGAGTTTTATTGAACAGGATAAGAACGTCATTGCCCCGCTGTATGGCAAGGCTGACATTGAAATTGTGAAGGGTGAAGGCTCTTACCTCTACGACACCAAGGGCGACAAGTACCTGGACTTCGTTGCAGGTATTGCTGTGAACGCCCTGGGCCATCAGAACAAGGCCATCAAGGAAGCTGTGGTGAAGCAGATGGATTGCTTCAATCACATTTCCAACCTTTACGTGAACATGCCCCAGGTTGAACTGGGCAAGAAGCTCCTGGAAATCACGGGCTTCGACAAGGCATTCTTCTGCAACTCCGGTACCGAAGCTAACGAAGGTGCCATCAAGTTTGCCCGTAAGTATTTCAATCGCAAGGGTGAAGCCAACAGGCAGAAGATTATCACCTTCGCGAACAGTTTCCACGGCAGAACTTTCGCTGCCCTTTCCGCTACCGGTCAGCCGGCTCTGCGCGAAGGCTTCGGCAATATGCCGGGCGACTTCGTTCATGTGAAGTGGAACGATTGCGCTGCCCTCAAGGCCGAAGTCAACAAGGACACCTGCGCTATCATGCTGGAATCTCTGGCTGCTGAAGGTGGCGTCATGACCTTGTCTGCAGAAATGGTTGAAACCATCAACAGCCTCCAGAAGGAATTCGGCGTGCTGGTAATCGTAGACGAAGTTCAGGCAGGCTGCGGCCGTCTTGGAACTTTCCTCGGCTTTGAAAAGTACGGCCTCAAGCCGGACCTGGTAACTCTTGCCAAGGGTATCGGTGGCGGCCTCCCGCTGGGGGGCGTGCTGCTGCGTCAGTTCATTGCAGACCAGCTGAAGGCTGGCGACCACGGAACTACTTTCGGTGGCAATCCCATCGCTTGCGCTGCAGGTCTCGCTGTGGTGAACCAGGTTGCAGAACCTGCTTTACTTCAGAATGTTGTGGATAGGGCTGCGCAGATCCGCACCGCTCTGGCTGACATCAAGGCCAAGTACAGCGCTATCAAGGAAATCCGCGGTGAAGGCCTTATCGTTGGCCTCGCCCTGGACGAAACACTCCCGGTAGGTAACGTAGTGGCTGCCGCCCGCGCAGAAAAGCTCATGGTGCTCAGCGCCAAGGGCAACGTGC
>JAKSIE010000085.1 GCA_024398995.1 Fibrobacter sp. | reverse complement strand
AATTCGACAAGGCCGGCATCGAAATTCCGTTCCCCCAGCGTGTAGTTCACATGGTAAACTCCAAGTAATCACGACTCGTTTAACGTTCGAAAACATTTCGCAAAAATCAAAAAGGCCGCTCCGATGGTGGAACGGCCTTTTTTAGTTGCATGAAACTTCAAACATATGGTTAAATTTCAACAAGCATGCCAACTTGTAAAAACACATATCCCTTGCCAAAATTATCCAGGAACTGGTAACCAGCCATCGCCAAAATAGAGGAGTGGTCCCCGCACTTAATGTCAGCACCGCCGGCTGCACGCCAGAACATCTGATGATACTTTCCAATAAGGTAACCCCAGTCGGCAAGCATCACAGGCATCACATGACTACCTACGGGAAGACGGGTCCAGAAACTTGCTGAAATAGGGACCAGGCTTTCGTTGTCTATTTCCTGATAACCGGAACCGATGCCCACAAAAAACATTTGGTCAATGGGAAACCACCAGTGGCCAAAGACATTCAAGTTGAACTTGGAAAGTTCGCTAGCGTGATTTACAAAGCCTCCCTGCAGATCCATAGTGAAGGGGCGAGCACAGACAGAAGAAACGCCTGTAAGGCAAACAGCAATCAAGACCGCCTTAAGGATACTTCTCATACACGCCTCATCTACACCAAAGTTCTAGGCTTCGTCATCGCCACGTGCTTCGCGGGCCCAGCCACCGCTCTTTTCGCGGGTGAAGGCCAGGAAGAAACCCTTAAGGATAGCAAAGTTCATGGAAAGGAAGTAATAGCCTGCGGGAACAATCTTAAGGGCGGAAACCAGAAGGACCAAGGTCATAACGCCAAAGGTAACCTGGTAGAAAAGTCCGCTGGTCAAGAGCAACGCATTTGCAACATAGAGCAAAATCAAGATATGCGGTGAGAACCAGCGAAGGATCTTGTGGGAGAAGAACAAATAGGCGGTCAGGGGGCGGAACGGGTTCAAGAGCGGCAAGTAAGAAAGCAGAAAATTGAAGTTGGCGCGACCAATACGAACCTTGCGACGGAACTCGCCGCTAGACTCCTTGGAGGTTTGTTCCGTACCGATTGCACTGGAAACGAAAGTGCAGAAATAGCCCTGCTGCAAAACCTTGGTAGCGATGAAGAAATCGTCCATGACGCTCTTCTTAACAGGCAACTCGGTGTAAAGTTCATGACGGATAGCATACAAGGCACCATTACCGCCAATCAACCGGTCCAGAATTCCTTCGAACTTCTTGATTTCGGATTCAAGATCCCAATAGGAACTTTCGCCGCGACCAAGGACGCTACCGCTCTTGTCGGAAAGAATCAAATGACCACAGGCACAACCAACTTTTGCATCCTGGAACGGTTGCACCAACTTACGAATCACATTGGGGAAGAACATGGTGTTGGCATCGCAGAGAACAAGAATCTCATTTTTGGCAATGCTGTTCAAACGGTTCAACATGGCGGCCTTACCGGCATTCTTGGGCGCTTTCACCAAGGTAATACCCTGGTCTGCATAGCGTGCAATAATTTCGGCAGTGCGGTCGGCAGAACCATCGTCGCCAATCAGCACCTCAAGCTTTTCCTTGGGGTAGTCAATTTCCAGAATGTTCTGGATTTTTCGTTCAATAACAGATTCTTCGTTGTAGGCGGAAATCAAGATGGAAACCGTGGGAAGGTCGGCATTTTCCACCACATTCTTTTTCCTACGCTTAAAAATCTCGCTCACAAAGGGCAACGTGACCGGAAACAGCAAGTAGCAATGCAAAGTCAAAATCAGCATTGCCCAGAACACAACCTGAACATAAAAGAGGAATTCTTCACTCATCGTGCGATCCACTCCTTTTCTTTGTCTAAAAACTGGTAAAGCATGTATTGCATTTCTTGAGGAGACATGGACTGGGTCACCGTCAAGATGGACATCCCTTTAGGCGCCACCAGAACAAAGGCCGGCAGAGCACTCAACTCCCACACGTCAAAGTAACAGCGCTGAACTGTATTCTTGATACCATCGCAAACAATGGAATCCTGAGAATCCGCATCCAGCTTTACGGGATAAAAACGAATGTTCAAGAGAGAGGCCACCGTAGGATCGCCGTAAACGTTCTTGTCCATAATATGGCAAGGCACGCACCAGTCCGCATACAAGTCCACAAAAATCAGTCGGGGCTCCTTGGCAGCCTTGGCCAGAGCCTCTTCGTAGCTCATCCAATGAACCACGCGCGGACGAGGTTCAGGCTTTGCAGCAGCCTTCCCGGCAGCAAAAGTTTGAACGGCAAACAAAAGACACAATGCCACTAGAATCTTTCGCATTAGTCCTTACCTCTCTTACGACCCGTGGAGGGAACCGCCTTCGGATGCCCCGGGCTTTCCACAGGTTCTTCAACTTTCGGAGTATTGGAGAGCTCCGCTATTTTTTCGTCGATCCGGACGGTCACAGCCTTCTGGAACGGAACCCACATGTTTTCATCTTCCAGAACCTTATCGGTCTTGGCCAGGAAGGATTCCAGCGTATAGCCGTGCTTTTTCAAGACCTCCTGACGGGCGATGCGAGACGCGGGTGACTGGGCGCCAAAGGTAATATCAATGACACGCAGTTCTACAAAAGCGTCCACATAATTCTGATCAACGGACACTTCGCCGGAGCAGCCAAGCAGTGCAGCTACAACGAAAGAAAGGGCAACGAATTGCCCTCCCCTCATTTTCTTTATGCCTTGCCTGATACCCATCTGCAGCGCACCACGCTAGGATTCTTCTTCCAATGCGTTTTCGAACAGGCCATCCACGTATTCAGCCTTACTAAAGGGAACCAGCTGGTCGATACGTTCGCCCATTCCAATCCAGCGGATAGGAATCTGCAAGGAACTTGCAATGGAAAGAACGGCGCCACCACGGGCGGTTCCATCCAGCTTCGTTACCACAAGACCGGTCAGCGGGAAACTCTGGTTAAAGATCTTAGTCTGATTGATAGTGTTCTGTCCGGTGTTGCCGTCAATGACCAGCCACATGTCGTGAGGCATTTCCGGGTCCACTTTCTTGATGACGCGGACGATTTTCTTCAATTCTTCCATCAGGTAGTCTTTGTTGTGAAGACGACCGGCAGTATCAATCAATACCACGTCGCAACCGCGAGCCTGTGCAGCCTGGCATGCATCAAAAGCAACAGCAGCGGGATCAGACCCTTCCTGATGCTTCACAAATTCAGCGCCGGAGCGTTCCGCCCAAGTTTCCAACTGGTCGATAGCTGCCGCACGGAAAGTATCGCAGGCGGCAATCATGACCTTCTTGCCCTCACCAATAAGGCGGGCGGCAAGCTTACCGATGGTTGTAGTCTTTCCAGCGCCATTAACGCCGATTACGAGAATTACATGAGGCTTTCCCTTCAGTTCAAAGGGCGGAGGATCCTTCAGCAGGCGCTCTGCTTCGGAGCGCATAATATCCAGCACCTGCTTCGTAGTCAGGGACTTGCCCAAGGCGCTTTCGCGAAGGGCATCTGTCAAAAGGAACGCGGCTTCCACACCCACATCGGCCTTGATCAGGTGTTCTTCCAAATCTTCCAGGGTTTCATCCGTGATTTTGCCTGCACCCACAATACCCTTCAATTCACCAACGAGAGCATCGCGGGTTTTAGCCAAACCACTTTTAATCGCAGAAAAAAGTCCCATTATATATCTCGCAACGAAAGGCGCAGCATTTGCCGCACTATGAATTAAATCTTGCTTTCAACCACGTCGATGAGGCCATAAGCCTTGGCCTGTTCCGCGGACATGAAATTATCACGTTCGGTATCGCGGTCGATTTCTTCCAGGGTATGGCCAGAAGTTTCAGCAAGAATCTTACCAGTAATGCTACGGATGCGAAGCATTTCTTCGGCCTGAATCTGGATATCGCTTGCCGGGGCAACGATTTCGCCATGAATCAAGGGCTGGTGAATCATGATGCGGGCGTTGGGCCATGCATAGCGCTTACCCTTGGCACCAGACGTCAACAGCACGGCGCCCATAGAGGCAGCCTGGCCACAGCAAACAGTAACCACGTCACTCTGAATAGCGTTCATGCAGTCATAAATGGCAAGGCCACTGCTGATAACGCCACCGGGGCTATTGATATAGAGAGTGATGTCATCGTGATTCAAGGAGTCCAAGTACAAAAGCTGCTTGACAATACGTTCGGCACTTTCATCATCTACGCCACCCCAGAGGAAAATACGGCGGTTATTGGCCAAGTATTCTTCGGCCTTTTTCAGCATATCCGGGGTCTGAGCTTCTTTCTTTTCATTACAATCTGCCATGATAGCATCCTTTTTTTGTTCAAGAGTAATTTAGAAATGTTTTCCTATGATATATATCGCGAAACATTTGGTAAATGTCAAAAAAAAGGCAAATTGCACAACAATTGAGAGCGTTTTCAGGCACAAAGCAAAAAAGCCCGCCGAAGCAAGCTTATTTCTATTAGGTGCTTTGGTAAAAGGCTTGTAATTTCAACAAGCGAACTAAAATTCATTACTTGAATATAGACGTCATCAAAAGCGAATCACTTCGTCCATACTGGTCTGTATATTTCAAAGTCCAATGAACAGTTGTGTCAACTTTCACAGGTTTAAAGTTCTCACTAATTAAGCGATAGCCATAGTTTTTTAAACGGGGCGGATAGTACTTGAGTTCATAAACATCTTCATTCGACGGAGGTGCTATATAAACTTCCCCAGGCTTTCGAACAGAACAAACCTCTACGCTATCCACCGAATCCGGTACCATTGAATGTTCAAGGCAATCCGCAATATTTTTACCTTCGCAAGCACTTCTTGCGGAATCTAAATTTGCAGTCCAGTAAAATCCTTTAAATTCCGGACTGTATTCAATAAGTTCGGGAGCAAACGGATTATTTCCCACTACCTCAAGTTGATAGTTGCTAAAAATAGAGTCTAGAATCACTCCGCATCGACCCATAGGAATCTCGGCAAATATTTTTTTCGCCCAAAGCGTATCAAATGCAGGAACATCTGCTGCAACCGTGGTCGCGTCATAAGACTTTTTCAAATAGTTAATCTTAATTGTATCGCCACGATATTTCGTCGTATCAAAACGCACCTCGTATCCTTCACAGAAATAAAAGCCTTTTTCCATTACGCAAGCGTCTACGGTATCTGCCGGATATTTTGAAATATTAATGGTATCCAAGATTCCCCATGTGTTTTTCTGGATAAAGCTGTAAACCGTAATCGTAGATCGATTATCTACCCCTGATTCCGAAGGAGACTCAGAGCAGGCCACAAGCGTCCAAGCAAGAAGTAAAAAAATAAGGAGACTCATACCTACTAAATATAAGACATTCTGTCGTGACTCTACTCTCTATTTTCTATCTTATACTCCATGAACGAGACGAAGTATTTGGTAGGCCTTGTTGGCCCTGAAGTTCTGGAAGCCGCAGAAAAAGACCCCTTTCACCCGGTGCACCTGGATCTTGAATCCTGTGGAGCCCTGGAAATCCGCTACGACTTCTTTGACGTAGCCCAGTGGCCAAAGCTTTCGGAAAGAGTCCGCAAGATCGCCCCCAACCAGATTCAGATTGGAACCATCCGCCTCAAGCACGACGGAGGAACCTTCGACGACGCCCGCGCCGTGGAACGCCCGGAACTGTGGAAGGATATCCTGAATGCCGCCGAAGTGCCGGAATGGCTTGACCTGGAAAGGGACCATCTCAGAGATTACGAACAACTTAACGATAAAGCCCTGCGCCGCAAGGTGGGTATCATCATCTCCGAGCACAACTTCACCCGCGTCCCGAACGAGCAGGAACTGGAAGCCTTCGCCAAGGACGTACAGCGCTTCAAGGCCGGCGGATTGAAGATTGCCGCCATGAGCAACTCCAATGAAGACTGCGACCGCCTCTACAAGTTCATCAAGAAGCAGGCAAAGAACTTCAAGATGTTCGCCGCCTTCGGGATGGGCGAAACCGGTAAAGTCAGCCGAATTTGGTCCCTGAAGGAAGGCGCAAACCTGACCTACGGAGCCATCGGACGCGCCGAAGCACCCGGTCAAATCGATGTCGCAACCATGAAAAAAGCCCTGGATCAGCTAGATTCCATCAATTCAGAATTTGAATTATTGGCGTTTTTGAGCAAATTTTAAGGTTTTTTCTTATTTTCATAATACAAAAGCCTTGCCACCCTCCTAAAAGCGAATATTATTTGCTAAATATCATTTACAGATAATTTCATAAGGAACAATAAGATTATGCGTCTTTCCGAAAGGTTTGTAGACAATTGCATCTTGATCAACTCTTCTAGTACGACCAAGGAAGCAATCCTGAACGAACTGGTAGACACTCTCTGCAGTGCCTACAAGCTGGATCATCGCGACGAGATTTTTGATGCCGTATGGAATCGTGAACAGAGCCGTTCTACCGGTATCGGTTGCGGTCTGGCAGTTCCCCACGCAAAGATCGACTACGTCGACCGTATGTGCATGGTGGCAGCAACCATTGAAAACGGCCTGGATTTTGCCTCCTTTGACGGCGAACCGGTCTACCTGATCATCCTCATCGTAAGCCCGGGCAATACCGTTGGTCCTCACCTGAAGGCACTGTCCTCCGTCAGCCGTCTCTTGGCCGATGGCGGCGTCCGCAAGGATTTGATCGCTTCCAAGACCCCGGCCGACTTCCTCACCATCCTCCGCGCCGCCGAAGACAAGTATCTCTAAGGCGAGAGTCGCGGAAAATGCTTGCATTTTCCATGACCGAGCCGCAAGAGTACGCACCCGACAGGGTGCCAGTACCTGTAATGACGTGAGGGGCGCTGCCCCTCAGTCTCCCCGAATTGCAAAAGTTCGAGCTTTGGGGCTCGGACTTTTTCAATTATGCTGAGTGGGAGTAAACTCCCTACTCAGGGGGCTGTCGCCCCTTGATAGCATTTGCTATAGGATTTACGGAAGGGTTGACAACCCGAGGAAAGGTTTATATATTTGCTCTCGCTTCGGACGGTTAGCTCAGTTGGTTTAGAGCGCTGCTTTCACACGGCAGAGGTCACTGGTTCAAATCCAGTACCGTCCACTTAAAGAAGGTCTCCCAAAAGGAGGCCTTTTTTATATTTTTCCCATATAAATGCTTTTTTCCGCAACCAGCCGGCCTCCCCGTGCATCAAAAGGATATGATTTATAGGAACGCAATCATTTTTGGACTCTTGGCTAGCGCCTCCACCCTCTTTGCTGGGCAAACCTGGACTTTGGAAGACTGCCTAAAGCAGGCCAAGAGCAAAAATATCCTCATGGAAACGGCCAAACTCAAGGAGCAGGCTGCGGATATTTCCATCAAGCAGACCAAAACAAACCGCTACCCCTCCGTTAGCGCCAATATCAACAATACCCTTTACGACAATCCGTTCAACGATGGGCCCAAGGATCACTACAATTTGAGCGTCGGCTTGAACGGTTCCTGGACTCTCTGGGACGGCGGCGTAACCACCCTGAGCACCGAGGCCAGCGAACTTTCCAAGCAGGCCGTGCTGCAGAACACCAAGCAGACCGAGCGCACCATCCAGGAAAACGTTCTAAACGCCTATATGAACCTGCTGGCCGCGCAGGAAAAACTGACTACCGCAAACGCTTCCGTAGAGCTTGCCCAGGCCGAATTCGAAAACTACACCAAGCTATTCGAAGCAGGCTCCATCACCAAAAAGGACTTGACTCAGTCCCAGTCCAACGTGTTGCAGAAGCAGGCAGCCTTGCTCAGCGCCCAACTTAGCGTAAACACATCCAAAACAACTCTTCGCCAGCTGATGGAACTCCCCGCTGACGAGGACATCCAGATTGTCGACCCCAATACTGACATTTCCTCCCCCGATTCCCTGGAGGCTCTGCCGCCCTATGACCAACTGCTGGCAGACATCCGCAGGGTCAACCCTGGTCTCAAATCCGACAGTATCGCCATTCTAGTAGCGCAGAAAAACACCAAGGTGGCAAGCAAGAACAGTTCTGTTTCTATTTCCCTGGGAGCAAATGCTGGCTCCGGCATTCGTGCTTGGCATACCAACGGTAACGGAACTACCACTACTGCACCGGTAACAGGCGTTACTACCGAAAGCAGCAACGAGAATCGTTTCATCAGACAGTTGAAGAGCGGCTACCAGCATTCCTTGAGCTTGGGCATCAACATTCCTATCGTAGACCGCGGTGTAACCACCAGCAAGGTTCTTCAGGCTCAAATCAATGAAGCCGAATCCCAAATGGCCTTAATGGAATTTTCCAAGAATCTGGAAAACAACATCGAAAAGCTTTACATCAACGCCATTAGCGCCGATATGCAGTGGAAGGCAGCACAGCTTCAGCTGGAAGCCGAAACCGAGGCAACCGCAGTAGCCGAAGAGCAGCGCAGTGCCGGCGCCATCACCTATACTGACTTTCTTGCCCAGAAGAATAATCTGGAAACGGCAAAAGTCACCTTGACCAACGCAAAGTACACCAGCCTCCTGGCAAGAAAGCTGATTGACCTATACCTGGGTAAGATGGATTAATCTTTTTCTTCACAAGAAACAACTTGCGGGCGGGGCCCCAGCTCGAAGTTGCGAAGGCCGCACGGGCCCCTCCCTGCACCCTCCCCATCCTTGGCCACCGCGCAAGCGGGTAAGAACATTACTACAGGTTAGAACCGCTTTGAGAAAATAAAGCAGGGCTACCGCGCAAGCAGGTGAAAACATTACCACAGATAAGTTTTGCTTTTTGCAATCTAGGGGCGGGAGCCCCCTGAGCAGGGAGTTTACTCCCGCTCAGAACAAAAAGAAAAGTCCGGGCAATTTTAATTGCACGAACTTTTATTTTTTCGGGGTTCCAAGGGGCAGAGCCCCTTGCGTCTCATAATCGCTTCGATTGCTTCGCCCTACGGGCTCGCAATGACTACAGGTTAAGGCCCCTCTGGGTCTAATTAACCGACAGTCTAGAACGGCCACCTTCCTTGGACTTGTACAAGCGCTTATCAGCGCACTCGTAAAGTTCATTGAAGGAGTTGAGATCATTATTTGCGATAACGGCACCCATGGAAAGGCTAGTCGCATTAGGATTCATGGTGAGCACCATGTTGACTTTGTCGAATATCTGCTGTGCACGCTGATACATGAACTCATCGGAGCATTCCTTCGAGAAGAAGAGCGATGCAGCGAATTCATCGCCACCCATACGCCCGGCAATATCATCGCGGCGCAGCGCAGAACTCAAGGTCTGCCCCACAAGTGCCAAGAATTCGTCGCCTGCAATATGGCCATAGGTATCGTTGTATTCCTTGAAATGGTCCACATCGATCATCAGGAGCATCACCTTAGTCTTGCCCTCAAGCAGCTTGAACTCCGTATCGTTCTTGAAAGCCGGGCGGGTAAGCACGCCCGTTAGGGAATCCCTACGGAACGCATTTTCAATTTCACTTTCGCGGCGCTTAGCCTTATTACGTTCCACGTCAGCCATGACTCGCAGGCTATACGTTGTAGACGCATCTGTCACGACAATTTCGGAACGGCCGGCACGGGCAGCAGAGTCATAGAACTGGCGACCCATGCAGAACACATAGATAATGGTTCCGTCCTTACGGACAAGACGATGTTCAAAGAACGCCTGGGGACGTTTTGCCGTTTCTTCCATCACAAGACCCATGTATTCCGTACGATCTTCTTCAGGAATCAGCTGCATGTGGTTCATGTGGTTATTCATTACTTCTTCTTCTGAATAACCCGTCAGCTTTTCAAAGGACTTGTCTATGCTTACAATGTTGAACTGTTCGTCAACAACGTAGCGACAGAAATTCAATTTATGGACAGTGTGCGTTCTGGAGGGCTCAATACCTTGGTTCAATTCGTCACGAATCAGGGACTGAGCTTCCGCAGAAACCTTCTTGGTGGATTCCGCTTTCTTCGGGAGACTTTCCAGCAATTGAATAAACTCGGAGACAATGCCCGGATCAAACTGGGAACCCGCACAACGTTTCAACTCGTTGATTGCCACATCCTGGGGCAGCGCGGAACGATAAGCGCGGTCATTTACCATGGCATCATAAGCGTCCACTACAGCAATCACGCGAGACAGCAGCGGAATGGTCTCTCGACTCAGCCCATCAGGGTAACCCGCGCCATCCCAACGTTCGTGATGGTGCAGAATCATTTCTGCAATACCGCAAAGCTCGGTAGAACTATTGGCAATCTGGTAGCCCTTGGTGGCGTGTGAACGAAGTACGTCCCACTCCTCGGAGGTAAGCTTTCCCGGCTTATTCAGAATTTCCAAAGGAACACCAATCTTGCCGATATCATGGAGCAGACAAAGCAGGGACAGGTCGCTTTGCTGGACATCATTAAGGCCAATGCGTTTTCCAAGGGCTGCACCCATAGTCTGGGTTCTACGGACATGTTCTTCTGTATCCGGGTCGCATTCCTGCAGAGCCTGCACCAAGGAATTCAAAATCACGGAAT
>JAKSIE010000084.1 GCA_024398995.1 Fibrobacter sp. | reverse complement strand
AAATCTCCGTGAAGAACCCGAAGCACGTCTGCAAGGGCGTTGCCAAGATGGTTGTTGACGGCAAGGAAATCGATTCCAACGTCGCACCGGTGTTTACTAGCGGCACCCACAAGGTTGAAGTAACCTTGGGATAATTTGAACCATAACGCTGCGTGATACGGCGTTGCTCGCCCCCTCACGTACGACTTGTACGCTACGGGGGCTCGCGCCTTGTCTCACTTGGTTCTGATTCAAATTATAATTCGGATAAAAAATCTGGAAAGATTTAAAGAGGCTCGTCTGCAAAGGCGGGCTTCTTTTTTTTGCGTTTTTAATAACCATTATTATTTTTTGCGTCATTTTTTCTCTAATAATGCCGCAAATTATGCGCCATTATTGTATATTTAATGACGGTAACGCTATGTATATTCACGAAAAGCCGCATTGGACTGACTTTTACTGGAACAAGGACGAGGTTACGCCCCTGGTTGACAAGGTGCGTATTGCCCAGGGGCATCTCTATGGTCGCCTCCTTGGCCTGGGGTTTGACAAACAACTTTCAAAGGTGGCGGAAAACCTGACCGCAGACATTATCCGTTCCTCCGAAATCGAGGGCATCGAGCTGAATATGGATCAGGTTCGTTCCTCGGTGGCAACAAGGCTTGGCATCGATGGTGACAAGGTCGCCTATTCCCATGGGGTGGAGGCCGTCGTGGCCGTGATGATGGATGCCATGGAGCATTACGACCGCCCTGTTACCGATGAAATTCTGTTCGGCTGGCAAGCGGCATTTTTCCAGGACCGTTTCAGCAACGGCGCCCGCCTGGAGGTGGGAAAGTACAGAACCTGCGAGGAGCAGGTGGTGTCTGGAATCATGGGCCGCCAGAAGGTCCATTACGAGGCGCCCAAGCCTGAGCGAGTTCCCGCAGAAATGAACCATTTTATGGAATGGTTCAACGGCTTCGACAACAATTCCTGGGTGGTGCGTGCCGCCATTGCCCATTTCTGGTTTGTGAGCATCCATCCCTTTGAAGACGGCAACGGCCGCCTGGCCCGAATCCTTGCGGATATCCAGCTGGCGAAGGGGGAGGAGAGCCGCCTGCGTTTTTACAACATGTCCACCCAGATCAACAAGGACCGCAAGGAATATTACCGCCTTCTGGAGTTGACCCAGCATGGCAACGGGGATATTACCCAGTGGCTGGTATGGTTCATGAATACCCTGCTTTACTCCTTGCGCGATGCAGAAGTTTCGCTGGACCTGGTGATGAAAAAGACCTTGTTCTGGAACCGCTTTGCAGACGTTGCCGTGACGGAACGCCAGAAGGAAATCCTGAACATCTACCTGAACGGTTACGAAGGCAAGATGAATTCCAAGAACTGGGCGAACTTTGGCAAATGCTCCTCGGATACAGCCAACCGCGACCTGCAGGATTTATGCCTAAAGGGCCTCATCAAGTGCGACGATGAAACCGCCAAACGAAGAATATACCACCTGGTGCTGGAGTAACATTTGCAAATTAAATTTGGGAAAAATTCCGAATTTTAATTTATAGATTTGTCTATAGAATAATTCTTGAAAATGCAGGATTAAGGTTGCTCGTGAAAAAGAATTTCCTTGCTCTCGGAATTTGTACGTTTGCGCTGGCTTTGGGCCTTGCGGCCTGCGATGACAGCACTTCTGCGAATGGTTCGTCCGGGGATGAAAATCCCGCTGAAGTGTCGTCTTCCAGTGTCACCCTGAGCGGAGGCAGCGCCGAAGTCGAAGGATCTAGCAGTTCCGTGGAGTCCTCTTCGTCAGTTGTTAGTTCCTCTAGCGAGAAGAGCTCCTCTTCTGTTGCGAGTAGTTCCTCTGCAAAGAGTAGTAGCTCCGTTGCATCTTCGAGTTTTGCGGAATCTTCCTCTTCCAGTGTCATTCTGAGCTCATCGAGCGAAGAATCTAGCATCAAGGATGGAAGCGAATATGACGCTGTTGCAAATACCTTGACCGACATCCGCGACGGCCAGGTCTACAAGACCGTCACCATCGGCACCCAGACCTGGATGGCAGAGAACTTGAACTACGCCTATACCGGCGTGAAGTTCAACTATAACGGCAACACCTCCGACTCCACCAGCTGGTGCTACGGCAATGACCCTGCTAACTGCGAAAAGTATGGTCGCCTGTACACCTGGAGCGCCGTGATGGACAGTGCTGCCCAGTTCAGCGTGAATGCTGGAACTAAGTGCGGCTACGAAAAGACTTGTACTCCCAACAGCCCCCACCGCGGCATTTGCCCCGAAGGTTGGCATGTGCCCACGAACGTGGAATACAGCGCCCTGTATGATTACATAGGTGGATTAAGCGTGGCTGGTTCGTTATTGAAATCTACCAGCGGTTGGAACAATAGCGGTAACGGTTCCGATAGGTACGGATTCTCGGTGCTCCCCGACGGTATCAGGGACTACAGTGGCAATTTCTACGATGAGGGCCTCTACGCCAGCTTGTGGTCTGCCTCAGAAATCCATAGTTACTACGTGTGGTACCAGTTCTTCCGCTTCCTCGACGACTACGTGTACCAGGACAACTACGTTAAGAATTACGGGTTCTCTGTACGTTGCCTAAAGGATTGATGCTTCGTATACATCCTTCTCGTTCGCTGAGTGTAGCTGAACAAACTCGCTACGTTCAGCTCACTTCGTACGGATTGAGCCTACGGCTCGGATCCGCTTGCTCGAAGAATGAAATCAAGCTAGCTTGATTTCGCTTTTAACCAGGCCCGAATTTTTTTACCATTTTTATTTAAATGTCATCTTTTGTCATTTGAACATTTTTAAATTATAACAAGTGCAAAAATCGCACAAACCTAACTCAACATGCCTTGCAGTTTCCGCTTGTTTGCAAGGAAAGGAAAATCTATGAATACAAAAGACCACGATGGTATCTTCAAAACTGCTTTCAAGGAACCCAAACGCGCAGCCTCGCTGCTTAAGCTTGCCGCAAAGAAGAACAAAAGCCTTGCAAAGTTTTTGCATGTTGTCGACCTCAAGACCATGCGTGCTGAACGCAGCGAAACAAACCGCCAAGGCCTCAAAGGTTCCGCAGATTTGGCCTTCTCGCTTAAAATCAAGAATTCCAACAACAAGGCAAAACTGTTTGTAGGCCTGGTTCTGGAACACAAGTCGTATCCCGATAGCGAGGTGGTCTCCCAGCTGGAGCACTACTTTTACGAACTGTTCCGCCTCAGTCGCCCAGACTGCCCAATGGTCGCTGTAATCGTCTATAACGGCGAAATCAAGTGGAACCCGCTCAAAGCAAAACTTTACGCAAAGTACCCGGAATATTTCCATGACATCGGCTATCCTTTCAAGATCGAGATGATCAATGTGGGCAAGGAAGTAGGGAATATCGACTTCAGTAAGTTGAACCCTTACGTGGCGCTCACACTTGTAGCTATGAAGTATGTGTTCAATGCCGAAAAGTACAAGCCCCTCATGGACAAGGCCGTGGCATATTTTACGAACCCGAAAAATAAAATCGACGCAAATTTCATTCAGGAAGTTTTGCTATACTTAGGTGAGGAATCATCCTCGGAATACAGGGAGGCAATCATGGACCGTCCAGAAATCATGGCAGAACGCAAGCGCAACGGCTTCGTGTCTGTAGCCGATGTGATTCGCGCCGAAGCAAAGCATTCCGCTGTAATCAAGGCTCTGAAACGTGGTAAGCTTACAGTTGAGGAAATCGCCGAAGATAACGATTTTCCTCTTGACGAGGTCCTTAAGATTCAAAAGGAATTGTCTTAAGTAAAATTTAAGGTTCTAGCAGAGAAATCGGCTAGAACTTTTTTTTTACAAGTGCCATATTTTTGCTTATATTCACCAGTGAGGTGTGAATATGACTAAGGGATTGGTTGCATTTTTTATCTCAACTAGTTTGGCAGTATCTGCAGTAAGTGCAGCAAATCTTGTTGAACAGAATCTTGATTACAGCGACCACTTGCAGGAACTGCATAATCCTGCTCGCGGAACCACCCATCACAAGGGTTTTTATCTGCGGCCGGGAAAGACCTTGGATTTGAAATCCAACGGCACGGTCTATAACGACTTTATGCGTTTCCTCATTGACCTGGGCGGTTTCTCTAGCAACGCCTGGGAGAAGGATGCGGATGGCAACAAGGTGTCTCGCGGAGTGTCGCAGCCGCTGGATGAGGTTTCGCTGAACAATGTGCGGGCGGCCTTGGATTCCTTGCGTCGCCGTGGGGGAGCCTGCACCATTCGCGCTTCCTACGATATCGACTGCCGCGGTTCCCAGGATCCGGATATCGAGACCACTTTAATTCACACGAAGCAGCTGGCGGAACTTTACAGCGACTACGAGGACGTGATTCACTTTGTGGAGCTGGGAATGTTCGGCACCTGCGGCGAGATGACTACGGGCGGCCAGGAAAATCACGCAAAGGCTTTGCAGACGTTTCTTGAAAACTCCAGCGACGGCATCAAGGTGGGTGTCCGCAGCCCGCAGGTGGTGGCGCTGTGGATGGGCCTGAAGGATCCCTACAGCACCTGGCATGTGTTCCCTGATTTCCGGGCGGACTCGGAGCGTTTTCGGGACAGCACCCGCTCGGAACGTTACGCCAAGTACATGGACCGGGTGGGGCTTTACAATGACGGCTACCTGGGAAGCGATAACGATCTTGGAACTTTCGGGGCGGGGGAGCCTTACCCGATTTCCCGTGAGAACGTGATTTCCTGGATGGAAGAGTTTGGCGTGGCGGTTCCCTACGGCGGTGATTTTGTCTGTAATTACAATCCGGAGACGCGCCCGCCCTTGAATACGGCGGAGTACCTTTCCTACGAAGGTTTCCGAACGCATACTTCCTACATTGGCGGGTCCATGGCAGGAACTTGCTACAACTTTATGGACACTACCACGTTTATCGGCATTGACCCGGAGTATGGCGGCAAGGTGATGGGGCGTGAATATGTCCGCGACCATCTGGGTTACCGCTTTGTGCTTCGCAAGTCGGCGATGTCTGATTCTGCGGCTCCGGGTGGAAAACTTCAGTTGAAATTGAACATTCAGAATGTGGGTTTTGCTAATAACTTGACAGCGGGGAAGGCTACCCTGATTTTGAAGCGTTCATCGTCAGAGGGGGCGCCCGCGGGTGATGCCGTTGTTCGCGCAGGCGATGCTGTGGAGATCCCGCTTTCCTTTGACCCTCGCAAATTGAATTCCCGCAAGCTAAAAATGAAGGAAACGAAAAATCCTACAGGCCTCTGGACCGGCAAGAATTTTGCAGACTTGTTCGACGCGGAACATCCCGAGTTTGACGGCGTTAATGAAATTAGCGAAAGCGTGACTTTGCCAGCCGACTTGGCTTTAGGCGAATACAGTACCTACCTGCGTTTTTCCCGTTATGGCGATTTCAAGACTGACAAGAATTTTCATGTGATTCAGTTCGCCAATGATTCTGCGTACTTTGACAGGGAAACAGGTTCCAACTACATCGGGAAATTCCTGCTGGTGGAAAAGCTGGAAGATCCGGAGGCTATCGACGGTTGCGGACCTGGGGGTTGCTGCGGAACTTCTCCCGCGCATAAGGCTGTATCCGTCCAGTATGCTTCTGGTTTGCTGCGTGTCTCTCATGCGACCCGTATAGAAATTTTCAACACCCGCGGACAAAGACTTTTCCACCTTACTGATCTAGAGAAAAATGCAGAAATTCCTCTCCGGCTTTGTCCTGGCATCTACATTGTAAAGACGGAAAGTTTACTTCGGACGCTTGTGGTAAAATAGCTCTGATTTTGTCTAAGCCCTTGATTCGTGTATAAAAAAGGGGGCAAAAGCCCTGTTTTGTAATATTTAAGTTGTTAGTTTTTCTATATTTGAGTCGGAAAATTTCAAACAAGGATTGAATAATGTCCCTCAAATTGATTTCTCGTGGTGTTGCCGCTTTGTTGCTCACTGCTGGTATTGCTTCTGCTCAGTTGATGAATACAAAGAGTCTCGATGTGATTCGTGTTGAAAAGACCGGTATTTCTGCTGGCAAGATCGATAGCCTTGCTAAGATGCTTGGTGAACAGCAGCTCCGCGGCAAGAAGATTGACGACCAGACCATGACTCAGCTTCGCTATGCCGTTATCGACAACCTGGTGGGTCAGGAACTCATTAAGCTGGAATGCAAGAAGCAGGGCATTAAGGTCCCTGCAGCAAAGGTCGATAGCCTTACCACCTTGTTCAAGAAGCAGTTCCCCAGCGAAGATGCTTTCCAGAAGGAACTGAAGAAGTCTAACACTACTATGGCTCAGTTCAAGGAAAAGATTGAAGACCAGTTGAAGAGTGAAATCATCCTTGAAAAGAAGGTTCCGTATCCTAAGGATCCGACCGAAAAGCAGAAGGAAGCATTCTGGGAACTGAACAAGACTAAGGTTGCCGTCAATGACTCCGTTAGCGGTGCCCGCATTGTGATTAGCACCAAGGGTAAGTCTGCTCAGGAAATTTCTGACGCTAAGGACATGCTGAAGGGCCTTGCTGCTCAGGTTCGTTCTAAGAAGGCTACCTTTGCTCAGTTGGCTGCTATGTACAGCGATGACCAGACTGCCAAGAAGACTGGTGGCGTGGTTCCCAAGTTTGTTGCAAAGGGCAACGATGCTTTGGCCAAGGCTATTGCAAAGATCAAGGTCGGCGAAATTACCGATGTTTACACCGATAAGGATGGTGTTGCAATCTTTATGCTTACCGAACGTAACGACGGTAAGTACGAAAGCTATAAGCATCAGATTGACTACATTCTGCGAGTGCAGGCCGAACAGGACCGTCAGGCTCAGCTGAAGGCATACCTTGACCAGCTTGGCAAGACCTACAAGGTTCAGTATCTTGACGCCAAGTACACTCCGCCGCAGGCTATTGGCGGCAACAACTAATCCGCTTACATCTTTGAAAAAGGCAGCGGCCGCAAGAAGCCGTTGCTTTTTCTTTATGAATTTGTCGAGCCTCGTCCCTGGGGGCTCGAACCCAAAATGGAGATTTTAATGGCTTTCCAGACTACACATACCGGGCTAATCGACTTGCGCGCTCGCATCGACAAGCTCTGGGGGTATCTTTGACTTAGAGGCGAAGACCGAAGAACTTTACGTTCTTGAAAAGGACTCCAACGATCCGAATTTGTGGAACGACCAGGATAAGGCTCAGTCCATGATGAAGAAGATTGGAAACCTCCGCGATCTTTTGAACAAGTGGAATGAAGTTTCTACGGCCTGCAATGACCTGGCTGAACTTTATGAAATGAGCAAGGACGAAGAGTCCGAAGACTTGACAAAGTCTATCGAATCAGACATTGCCGATCTTAAGGCAAAGATCGAGGAAATGGAATTCAAGAAGATGCTGAACGGCCCGGACGACGCCTGCGCTTGCCTGCTGTCTATTCATCCGGGTGCCGGCGGTACCGAATCCCAGGACTGGGCCTTGATGCTGTTCCGCATGTACACACACTTCTTTGAACGCGAAAAGATGGATTTTAAGGTGGTGGACTTCCAGGAAGCGGAAGATGCGGGCCTGAAGAGTGCCACCATCGAAGTGACCTGTGAAAATGCCTACGGTCTGCTCCGTTCCGAAATCGGTGTGCATCGTCTGGTACGAATCAGCCCCTTCGATGCCAACGCCCGCCGCCATACAAGCTTTACCGCTGTGTACCTCTATCCGGAACACGAAGACATCGAATTCGACCTGGATATGCAGGATGTTCGTGTGGATACCTACCGCAGTAGCGGTGCAGGTGGTCAGTACATCAACAAAACGGACTCCGCTGTGCGCATGACCCATTTGCCCACAGGCATTATGGCCAGCTGCCAGACGGAACGTTCCCAGATTCAGAACCGCGAAACCTGCTACAAGATGCTTAAGACCATGGTGGCAGAACATTACCGCCTGGAAGAAGAAGCCAAGCGCGACGCACGTATGGCCGAAAAGAAGAAGGTGGAGTGGGGTAGCCAGATCCGTAGCTACGTGCTGCAGCCGTACCAGATGGTAAAGGACCTGCGCACCGGTGTGGAAACCTCCGACACCGCAGGCGTACTTGATGGCAAGATCAAGCCGTTTATTAACGCTTACTTGCTTAGCACCAGCGAAACGCAGCAGAATGGATAGTTTCTGATGCGACGCATTGATACCGCGATATAAATCGAGGCGGAATGTTGTCGCATTGGAATGTCGCGAAGTACATTGCGAAATTCAAGAGGAAAAGGCCCCCGGCAAAATGCCGGAGGCCTTTGATTCTTCGTTTCTAAAATGTCTTGTTTTTACTCGCTTTTAACAGTCGTTTCTGCAGACTCAACGCATTCTGTTTCTTCTGCTGTCTTGTTCTTCTTGAATTTTGCTTTCAGTCGTTTTACGCCTTCAACACCTAAGATTGAGAGACCGCCGTATTGGAATGTTTTGGCCAATCCAAAGAATACGACCCAAAGCACGCCCTTGACGGCTGTATCAATATCTAGCGCCATCTGTGCGAAGGATATGATGTAGCAGAGGATGCAGAGAAGCAGGACTACGACGCCAGTCCTGAAAGATAGCTTGGCAAGTTGGGTCTTGATTTTCTGGAGAAAATTTTTCACAGAGGGATTCCTTGGGGGCTCGCGGCGGTTAATTACTTGATGTCGTACTTGGCGCAAAGTTCTGCGCGTTCTTCGTCGCTGAGACTTTTCAGGTATGCCTTGAAGCCGGGGCAGAACTTGGTATGAAAATGCCAAAGACGTCCAATGATGGACTTGGGATTTTTGTCGTACTGGGCGCGGATTTTGCAGTTTGCACATGCCATAGGGCTTTCTCTTTTTGATGGGAATTACGGTTCTTTCTTGTTTAGAACAAAATAAAAAAAGAAAGGCTCCCGCGAGGGAACCTCTCTTTAAGTTTGCACCGGTCACGACGAACTTAATCGGTATGACCCAAATGTCATTCCCGGCTTGACCGGGAATCGGGCATTACTTGGACTTCTTAGCCGGCTTCTTAGCAGCAGCAACCTTCATTGCGCCGCGTTCCAGCTTGATGGTGAAGTTGGTTACGTCGCAAACTTCGCTGGGACCCCAGTACTGGATCGGACCCGGATAGGTGTAGGATTCAGTCTTGGCCCATTCTTCGCGGTTAGCAGCAAAGAACTTGAACGGAGCACCGTCGAGAACGACGAGAGCCTTCTGGATAACCGGCTTGTCTGCACCGTGACGGCGTTCCATGTTCATCATCATGGTGATAGGAATGCCACCAGCGGTCCACTTTTCGATACCCTTGGTCAGGTCGCGAACAGAGCTCATGTAGCCGTTCATCTTGTTGAAAGCGAGAACGGAAGCGGTGTAGCCCAGGCTGTAGCAGTAGTCAGCGTCGAAGTTGGACGGAGCTGCGCAACGGCCTTCGTAACCGAAGAAGTGGTTGAGAGCGGAGAACTTGCCCTTGAAGTTCTTGCGGCTCTTGAGTTCGCTCTTCACCATGTCGATGATGAGCTTTTCAGTTTCGATGAGGGAAACCTGAACGTTGCCATGAGAGTCGCGGTCCAGCATGAGCTGAGCCTGAACGAATGCCGGGAGGGAAACGAGGACTTCAGCAGAAGCCTTGGAAACCCACTTGCAGAGCTTTTCAACCTTAGCAGCGGTGTCGAGGCCTTCAACTTCCTTTTCGTGGTGAGCGAGGGCTTCGGAAAGTTCAGAAATCAGAACGCCAACATCCGGGATGAATTCCAGGAGGCCTTCCGGAATGAGGGCGACACCGAAGTTCTTGCCGTCAGCAGCACGTGCAGCAACGATGTCTGCAACATACTTGATGACCTGCTTGAGCTTCATCTTCTTGGCCTTGACTTCTTCAGAAATCAAGCAGATGTTCGGATGGGTCTGGAGAGCAGCTTCCAATGCGATGTGAGAAGCGGAACGGCCCATGAGCTTGATGAAGTGCCAGTACTTCTGAGCGGAGTTAGCATCGCGCATGATGTTGCCGATGAGTTCAGAGTAGGTCTTCACAGCGGTGTCGAAACCGAAGGAGGTTTCGATGTATTCGTTCTTGAGGTCGCCGTCGATGGTCTTGGGGCAGCCGCAAACCACGCAGCTTGCACCGTTGGCCTGGAAGTATTCACCGAGAACAGCAGCGTTCGTGTTGGAGTCGTCACCACCGATGATCACGATAGCGTCGAGCTTCTGAGCCTTGGCGACAGCCATGCACTTCTTGAACTGTTCTTCGGTTTCGAGCTTGGTACGGCCGGACTGGATGATGTCGAATCCACCAGTGTTGCGGTAGGAGTCCATGATCTTTTCGTTGATCACGATGAACTTGCCGTTTTCGAGGCCAGACGGACCGCCGAGGAAGCCAAGGAGCTTGGAATTCTTGTTGATGCTCTTGATACCGTCGAAGAGACCGGCGATAACGTTGTGGCCACCAGGTGCCTGACCGCCAGAAAGAACAACGCCAACGTTCAAAGCCTTAGCTTCGCCAGCAGCCTTGCCAGCCTTCAGCTGAATGTAGGGAGCACCGTAGGTGTTGGGGAACAGAGCCTTGATCTTCTTCTGATCGCGGACAGATT
>JAKSIE010000083.1 GCA_024398995.1 Fibrobacter sp. | reverse complement strand
GAGCCTTCCATTCCATAGAATCAGTCAGTTTAGACATAGATTAATCCTTTCCGCAAAGCGGGTGTTTAAATACGATCTAAATTTAGAAAAAAAAGCCGGCAATATACCCCAAAATGGAATAAAACAGGGGATAATAAGCTAAAAACGAATATTCCAATGACGACTAGCCGTTGACAAACTGTCCATGAAACCTATTTGCTGCAGTGTGTTTATGCTCACCTATTTTGGTAATTTATAGACATAGGGATGGGAAACCTATGATTGTTTGGATGTAAAGGAAGGTAGTTATGGAACAGCGTTTTCAAGCTCAAAATCGTACCATTACAAAGCAGTATGGTCCGAAGATCGAAGCCATTTTGAGTGGTTTGCTGGTCGTCGCTGGCAGTGCGCTTCTCATTATGACGAGTCTCATTTAACTTCAACGATATTTTAACCCATCTACAACCATCAAGTCTTTTTCAGGTTGGTTAAGACCTTGATGAGTTAGATACTCTCTCTCAAACAAATAAAAAGTCCTCGACGGGTGTCGAGGACTTTTTTTGTAAAGCGGGTTGAATTACTCGTGCTGCGGGGGCTTCGGACCCTTGGGACCGTGAGGACCCTTGTGGTGGCCAAGCGCACCTTTCTTCATATTTTCCTTGTGGAATGCGCGGAACTTTTCCATCTGTTCGGCGGAGAGGATGGAAACTAGCTGCTTGTGGTTGTTTACGCGGTGATCCAGCATGGCGCTTTGGGCTGCACTGATGGCAGCCTTTGCTGCGTTAATTTGTTCGTCGTTGTTGCTGTCCAGTGCTTCGCGGAGCATCTTTTCTGCATCACGGCGCTGCTTGCTGATTGCCTTTGAAGTGGAGTCCATGGAGGCTTTTTGCTTGGCCAACAGTGCCTTTTGTTCCGGGGTCACCTGGAGAAGGGAGTCCAGGTATTCGGGGCTAGCCTTCGGGGCGCGTGGGCCGCGGAAACCATTCTCATGGCCCATGCCCGGGCCGCCAGGAGGCGGTGGAGGCATCATCATGCTTTTTTCACAGGGAGCCTTGTGATTGAAGCAGAGGGCGCCTGCAAAGAAACCCAGGGCGCAGGCAAAAACAATCATGCTTGCAATAAAGAGCTTAACGGATCCTTTCATGGTTTACTCCTTCATCATGTAGATGATGCTGGTTGAATTGTCCATATATTCCAGGTCATCGCTATCGAAGTCGCCTTCACCAAGATTGCTGTACCAGCTGACCTGTTCGCTGGATGCAATATTGCTCATAGAGATTGTCTGGTCGTCGATGGTGTGGAATGCGGACATCATCACGCTGAGCCCGACAAGAGCAAAACTTGCTGCCAGCGGGATGGCGCTATAGATGGCGCGGAAAGAAATGATGTTAGACTTCTTTACAGAGGCTTCTTCTGCATCGAGGCGGGCGCAAATCTTGTCCCAGGAATCTGCGCGAGGAGTGAGTGTCTCCAGTCCAGAGAAGTCCAGCTTTTCGGAGTCGTTGGCTCCAATAGCCATTTTCGAAAAATCAATGTTACGCATAAACTTTTCGCTCCTTTAGATAGTTTTTAATAAAGTTTCTGCCGCGACTAAGGCGAGCTTTGATGGTGCCAAGTGGCATATTGTAAATTTCTGCCAGGTCCTTAATATCGAGATCTTCGGCGTCCTTGAGCCAAAGCATGCTTCGGGTTTCTGCAGGCAGCGCGTTCAGGCCCATTTGAAGCATTTCTGGATCGTAGTCCTTAAGAATTTCGGCGGTTTCCTGTTTGCCCAGGGCGCTTTCCACGATGTTTTCCAGGTTTTCTTCTTCAAGTTCGTGATGGCGTTTTTGAGCTCGTAGTTTCATTAAGCAGGCATTTACCGTAAGCTTGTAAAGCCATGTTCCTAGGGCGGAGTCGCCGCGGAAGCTATGGATTGCCTTGGGAACTTGCACAAAAACGTCCATCATGAGATCTTCGGCCTGGTCGCGGTCCTTCATCATTCTAAAGGCTAGGTTCAGCACGTGCTTGCTGTGATCCTGCCAGAGCAGGGCCAGGGCCTCGCGGCTGCCTTCCTTAAGCTTTTGAATTATAACCTTTTCGACCATCATATACCTCTTGGATGCACTGAATATATAAAAGGTTGCAAAAAATTTGAAAAAAGTGGTTTAGGGAAGGGTAAACTACTGAAAAACAGCTAAAAATGCGCAAAATCGCCGTTTTTAGGGTTTCGTTGGATGAAATAATAAAACTATATTGCACTTGAAATGTTAAATACTCTGCTTGCCAAATTAAAGGAATCCTTTGCATCGGTGTTGCCCATAACACTGATTGTGCTTTTGGTATCCTTTACGCCCCTGGTGACTTTAAGCGCCAAGCAGATGATTGTTTTTGGGATTTGCGCCATTTTCCTGGTGGTGGGTATCGGCTTATTTAATCTGGGTGCCGACCTGGCTATGACCCCTATGGGCGAACATGTGGGCTCCGGCTTGGCGAAGTCACGACGTTTGCTATTGTTGGTTTCTGTATGCTTTGTGATGGGTGTGCTCATTACCATTGCGGAACCTGACTTGTCTGTGTTGGCAGAACAGGTTTCCAATGCGGTTTATCCCAAGCTTTTGATTGGTACGGTGGGTGTAGGCGTTGGCCTGTTCCTGCTTTTGGCTATTATCAAGATTGTGTTCAAGAAGGATCTTTCCTCCATAATCATTTTCTTCTACATGGTTCTTTTCATGTTGGGGATGTTGATGATTTCTATGGGCAAGTCCACCTTTGTTCCCTTGGCTTTTGATAGCGGTGGTGTTACCACGGGACCCATTACGGTTCCGTTCATTATGGCCCTGGGTGTGGGTGTGGCTGGTGCTATCGGTGGTAGGAATGCCAATGAAAACAGTTTCGGCCTGATTGCTCTTTGCTCTGTAGGTCCTATTCTTGCCTTGATGGGTTTAATTCTTTTTTCCAAAGGTGACCTGACTTACGAACTTTCTGAAAGTGCATATTCTATTGATGCAAGCCTTGGCGCAAATTTCTTGCCCACGGTGGCTCGGGTGGCCAAGGAAGTTATTATTGCCTTAGGCTTGATTGTTGTATTCTTTGCGGTCTTGCAGTTCTTTGTTTTGAAACTGACGAAAACGAAGCTGATGCAGATTGGCTTTGGCATCATCTATACCTTTGTGGGCCTGGTGATTTTCTTGACCGCAGTGGCAGTGGGTTTTATGCCTATTGGTTTTGAACTGGGTCAGCAGTTGGCTGCAATGCCTCGGGCATTGGTAATTTCGGGCTTTGTCATTGGCATGGTGGTGGTGCTTGCAGAACCTGCGGTTCATGTGCTGAATAAGCAGGTTGAAGAAATTACCGGTGGCTTGGTGACCAAGCGTTCCATGCTGATTGCTTTGAGTGTTGGTGTGGGCATTTCCATTGGCCTTTCCATGATTCGTTTGATTTATGGATTCCCCTTGATTTATTACTTGATTCCCGGCTACTTTATTTCCTTGGGTCTTTCTTTCTTTATTCCTAAGCTTTATACGGCTATCGCCTTTGACTCCGGTGGAGTGGCCAGCGGACCCTTGACTTCCAGCTTTATTTTGCCTTTGGCTATTGGCGCCTGCGCAGCCATTCACGATGGGGGTGACTCCATTTTGAGTTATGCCTTTGGTATTGTGGCTATGGTGGCCATGACGCCCTTGATTACCATTCAGCTGTTGGGTTTCAAGGCTATTGTTTCTAGGGCTCTTCGTAACCGTATGATGATGCGCCGTATTCAGGATGCGGATGACGAACAGATTATCGACTTTGTGTAAGGTGAACTATGGCTGATTTTGGAAAATATGTTTCTAAGGCGACATCCCTTCCGGGTCGATTGAATCCGGTCAAGAGACCTATGATGCCTGATGGCCATTCTGCAGTTTCCATGAACAAACTGAAGGTGATGATGACCGTGGTAAGCCGCGCCAAGGCTGACTTCTTTATGGACCATATTCAGGCCTTTGGAGTGAATTTGCAGACGGTCGTCTATGGACATGGTACGGCGCCTAAGGAAATTCTTACTGCCATGGGTTTGCTGGAATCTGATCGCGCCTTGATCATTAGCATTATTGGCGAAGACCGTTTGCCTGCAGCCTTGGAAAGCCTGGAAGAAAAGTTTAACACCATTCCTGGTGGTAAGGGCATTGCCTACACGATCCCCATGGCCAGTGTCATTGGCAAGTCCATCTTTAATTTTTTAAGTGATAACCGCGATGCGGTTCGGGGAAATGTATAATGAGCGCTACAAGTCACGAAGTTATTTTTTGCATTGTGAACGCCGGTTTCTCTGAAGCCGTGATGGATGCGGCCAAGGAAGCTGGCGCCCGCGGTGGTACTATCCTGAATGCTCGCGGCACCGCGAACAAGGAGGCGGAATCCCTTTTCCATATTGCTATCCAGCCGGAAAAGGAAATTGTCATGATTCTGGTGGACGCAAAGATCAAGGATGCGGTTCTTCATTCTCTTTATCAGAAGGCTGGCTTGGACACCATGGGCCAGGGCATTGCGTTTTCCTTGCCTGTAGATCATGTAGTGGGCTTGACGCCCTGGAAGCCCGAGGCCATTGCTGCTGCAAAGGCTGCCGCCGCAGAAAAGGCTGCTGCCGAAAAAGCTGCTGAAAAAGCCGCCGCCGCAGAAAGAGGCGAGGATGACCTTTCTATGGCTCAGCGCTTTACTCAGAAAATGGCATCCATTGTTCGTTCTGAGAAAAAGTCTGAAGAAAAGAAGGAAGATTAGGGTTGTTTTTCTCCTTAGACGTGGTGACCTAAACTTTTATTTTCAATTTAATGGCGGCGATTTTGTATAAATTTACGCCATGAATATTCTCATTTATTTCCTGTTTGCGTTATCGGGTTTTGCTGGCCTGATTTATGAGGGCTCCTGGGCTCGCTACCTCAAACTTTTCCTAGGACACTCTAGCTATGGCCAGGTGCTGACTCTCTGTATTTACATGGGTGGTCTTGCCATTGGTAGCTTTGTGGCAGGCAAGCTTGTAACGAAAACCAAGCGCCCCCTCCTGGGTTACGGCCTGGTGGAACTTGGCATCGGTATTGGCGGTGTTGCCTACCACCCGCTGTATAACGCGCTGACGGGTTTCTTCTTTAATTCTGAATTTACCGCAGGGCTTAGCTCCCGAGGCGCTGAAATTGCCAAGGTGGTTCTTGCTACGGGCTCTACGTTACCTATTGCCATTGCGGTGGGCATGACCTTCCCGTTTATTGCCGCGGGTCTTATGCGCAAGAGCGGTGCAGAAGTTTCGCTCCCCATGCTCTACTTTACCAACAGCCTAGGCTCTGCAATCGGTATTCTTGCTACCAGCTATTTGCTGATTCCAAACATCGGTAATCATGCGACCTTGATTGTGGCTGCCTCCATCAACTTCTTGCTGGCTGCAGTCTTTGGCTTTATTGGCATGACTACTTCGCCTGTGCCTGCTGCAGAAGACGAGGAAGAAATTGAAAATCAGAATGAAGACTATGCTGCAGAACATAACCTGCCCATGCCCCACAAGAACATGTGGCTGTGGATTGCGGCTATTACGGGCTTGACTTCCTTTGTTTACGAAATCGTCTGGACTCGTTTGCTTTCTCTGTTGATGGGTTCTTCCAGCCACAGCTTCGACCAGATGCTTTCTGCATTTATTCTGGGCCTTGCCATCGGTAGTGCGGTTAGCGGCAAGCTCCTGAAGAAGGATAGCCTGGTGGTACTTTCCTTGGCCCAGATTTTCATGGCTTTCTTCGCTCTTTGCACATTGTACTTCCATCAGCCCTTCTGGGCCATGATGAACGAGGCGAACCAGATTTTTAATCCCACTGTTGATGGATACGTTTGCTGGAGTGTCTTTAAGTATTTGCTGTCTTTGTTGTGGATGGTGCCCACCAGTTTCTTTGCCGGCATGACGCTGCCTTTGATCACTTTGATTTTGACTCGCGCCTTCAAGAGCGAAGCTCCCATTGGAAAGGTTTACGGCTGGAACACCTTGGGCTCTATTCTCGGCTCTGCAGGCGGTGGCTTGTTGCTGCTCCCGCTTCTCCAGCTGAAGGGAGCCTTGGTTTTGGCTGCTGTTCTTGATTTTGCAATTGGCTTTATTCTGTTGGCGGTCTATCGCAAAAAGTGGCGCCAGAATGTGATGTTCTATGTGGTGGCTGCTGCCATGGTGCTGCCCGCCTTGTTTGTGAACTTTGATCCTCATCTGGTGACTTCTGGCGTGTTCCGTTCCTACAAGAACATGCATCCCGATGAAAAGATTCGTGTTATTGATGGTAAGACTGCAACCATCAGCTTCCATGAATCTAAAGTTCATTATTACGTCAAGACCAACGGTAAGGCCGATGCAAGCTTGAACAAGGATCGTACACAGCCTATTTCCAGTGACGAACTGACCCAGGCTGCCACCGCCTTTATGCCCATGGCTGTAAAGACCGAACCTTACGATGCTGCCATGGTGGGCTTCGGTAGCGGTATGGGCGCCCATTACCTTTTGGCTGACCCCTTGCTGAAGGATTTCGACTGCGTTGAAATTGAAGAGGCCATGATGGATTTGGCCAAGGGATTCTACCCTTGGAATGCCCGCGGTTACGATGATCCTCGCATTCATATTTTCATCGATGATGCTACCACCTTCTTCCATACCAACCGTCGTCAGTACGATATGATTATTAGTGTGCCCTCGAATCCTTGGGTTAGCGGTGTGGCTGGCTTGTTCGCTCATGAATTCTATGCCAAGATGAAGCGTTACATGAAACCCGGTGGACTTTGGGTGCAGTGGATTCAGACCTACGAATTCAATGACTTGATGTTCTTGAACATTCTGAAGGCTTTGGACATGAACTTCCCCTATGTCAGCTTGTACAAGTCTACGGATGAACCGGACATCATCATGATTGCAAGTGATGAACCTGTGTACCAGAAGGGTATTGGCCGCTTTAGCACTGACTCCGTCTTGATTAAGGAATTTGACCGCATTCACCGCAATCCGGAATTCTTCGGCGAAAGGAACTTCCTGTTTACCAACAAGATGGTTTCCTCCTTGCTGGATGGTGTTGAACCTAACAGTATCTTTGTGCCTATGGTGGACAATCGTGCCGAAGAAGCTCGCTTTGTTCATTCCGAAGCTCACATTGTTCAGATGTTCGATTCCTGCGAAGTTTGCTGGCAAGAATACCTGAGTCCGGAAGAATACAACCTGCGCCGTCCGGCCCGCGTCAAGGCTATGATGGAAAATGACGAGGATACCTACAAGAAACGTGGTTTACTTGCTTATGCTGAAGAACTCTTAAAGAAGGCTCCGGCCGCTGATAGTGCCGCAATTGACAGCGCTGTTGCGGACACTTCTTTGGAAACCTCTTCGGAATTCCAGAAGTTCCGCGAAGAATATGTAGAATGGATTCGCAACGTTCCTATGGAAGTCCGCGATTCCAACGAGGTCTACGCCAAGGTTCGCGAATTGGTTGCCGCCAATGCTGTTCCCCAGAGCTTTGCAGATGAATTCAATATCCTTGAAGCAGCCCGCGCTAAGGATTACGCCAAGGGCGCCTTGGCCGTGGCTGATTTCTATGATCGCTACGAAATGGGCGAAATGGATTTGCTGTTCCTTCGCAATTGTGTACTTGTGGCTCTTATGGCTAACGAACCGGATTTGGCGGATGTTATCTACAAGAATGCTATTCAGAAGAACGACGAGTTCTTCGCTGTGGAAAAGCGCTTAATAGAACGAGAAATCCAGAAGCTCCGCAAGAAACTGAATGCCGCAAGCATCGGCCGCTAGGCCGTCGCTCGGCATTCGCTCCCCACATTAAGAAAGACCTCCGTTCATACGGAGGCCTTTTCTTTTTAACTGATTCTTTGACACTACTTATCGCACAGTCTAGCTCTAGAACAAGAAGCTGATGCCGAGAGTAGACTGGAATGTCAGTAATGTGGAGTTCTGGAAAGCGGCTGCATCAACAAGTGTCTGGTTCAGCAGGCTTGTGAAGCACTGTGTCACGCGCAGGTTGACGTAAGTGTTTCTGCTAAACATGTAACCCAGATCGATTGCTGCACCCACCTCCATACCGGAAGTCATAACCGGATCAGGATTGGGAGAAGGGCCTCCGCTGGAAATAAATTCGGAACTACCGTTCAGCTTAAGTCCCAGATTGATGCCTGCGCCCACGTAGAAGTCGTTGTTTTCGAATTCATAGCGAACGATAATGGGAATTTCGAAAATGAGAATGTTGATGGCAGCTTCGTTAGTGTAAAGACCGTCTGCCATTTCTTTTTCGTAGGTGTAGTGGCGATAGTTGAAGGTCAGTTCGGGAACAAGGCTAACGTTTTTGATGCCCAGATTCATCTTGAGCACAAGACCTGCACCACCCTGGAAACCTACTTTCCAGCCATCGGAATTTTTGCCAAAGAAGGTGTTGATACCGCCCTGACCACGGAAACCCAGCAGGACAGGACGAGCGAAACCTTCGTTACGCTGACGTTCAATGTCGGTTTTCTTGGTGGTTTGTGCCTTGTATCGGGCGTATGCACTTGCGTATTCTTCGTCGTCAGCAAATTCTGCGTCCGATGATCCGTCGTAGGAACCGGTGGAATCGGTGCTTGCTTCGGTGTTTTCGGGAGCAGATGCCCATTCGCCGTCGTCGTTTGATGCCTCCTGAGCGAGAACAGGCGTAGACATTGCCATAGCCAAAGAAGCGATAAGCGAAAATTTCTTTAAATTCATGATTTAATTATAACAATCCAAAACAGGGTTTCCCGCGTTAAAGATAAATTTTCTGTGTTAAAAAAGTGTAGAAATTTTTTTTTACTTAAATGAAGAAGGCGACGCCTAATGTTGTGCGTAATGCGTACAGTTTGGAACCCATAACCGGGGATTCAAAGATCCCATCGGCGTACAGAAGATTGTTGAAATTCTGGATAACGCGAAGGTCGACAGACATCCAGGATGTGATCATATAGCCCAGATCAACGATGGCGCCAACGTCAACACCGACGGTGGGGAGGGTGTTACTGTGCTTATCCTTGATAGTTTTTCCGTCATCGAAAATGGTCTGGTGGTAGGTGGATTCGCCGGACATCTTTAAGCCCAAATTAATGCCGAAATTCACGTAAAAGCCGTCATCATCGAAGAAATACTGGAGCATAACGGGAATTTTGAACTGGGTTTGAGCAAGCTCAGCTTCGTTGTGGCCGTAGCTAACGCTCTTTTCGTAGCTGTAATGGCGGAAGGAGTAGGAGAATTCCATCTGGAGACCTAAGGTTCTTCTGTAGATGGGAAGTCGACCTATGAGACCTGCGCCTGCTTCGTAGCCAAGGCCCCAATCTTCAGACTTTGTTCCAAATAGGAAACTTAAACCGCCTTCGGCGCGGATGCCGAATTGCAGAAGTTTGGAAAAGCCTTCCTTGCGTGCAGCGTACTCGGATGCGGATTCGCTGACGTAATGGTCGCGCGCGTCGTCTTCGTCATCATCGTGGGTGTATTCTGCATCGGGAACTTTCGTACCGTTTTTTCCGGAGGAGTCCACGGCAACAGCGTCATTTGAGGACTGAAAGTTCTCGGAAGCACTGGCGGACTGATCGTCGGAATTTTCGGTAGGTTGGTCCATTTGCTCCTGCTGGGCAGGAAACACCAGGCCGCAGCCGTCACCAACACAGCTGTTGTCGGGTTCTTCGCCAGAACCTTCAAAAACACCCTGAGCGAAAGTATTCAGAGAAAGAGACAATAGCATTGTTGCAACGAGATTGAACTTACCAAAGCGCATACTAGAATAATAACAAAACAAACGTGAAAACGCAAATCATGGTGAATAATAATTCACCACGAAGGATTATTTTGCAGATTTCTTGAGGTCGCGGTATTCTGCAGTGGCTGCAAAGAATACATCACCGCAGGAATTCAGTGCGGTTTCGCAGGAGTCCTGTACCACACCGAGAATGAAACCGACGGCGACAGCCTGCACCGCCCTTGGCTTTTGCGATGGCGCTACTAAAATTTAAAAATGTAGTTTTTTTGTAGTTATTTGGGCAATGTGAATGGTGTATATTCTTGGTTAGAGTCAAGTTTAGAACTCTTAAAGGTTTGGAGGATATATGCGTAAAGATTTTCAATTGAAGAACATTGCTCGCACCATTACCGTTGTTGCTGGGCTTTCTCTTGGTCTTGCTGCTTGCTCAAATGATAGTGAGACGACTGTAACCCAGTCTGGAGATAGCGACCAAGTTCAGGATTTTGCCGAAGCACAAAAACAAATTTTCGCCGATACAAGAGGCGTTTGCAATGACTCGACAAACGGAATGTTTGCTAAGGTTGCCAGCGTTGATTCCGATGATGGCTTCAACTACTACGAGTGCGTTTCTGGTGAATGGGAAAAGCGCGACTCCATGGGTCCTGAAGAATCATGTACCGCCGCAAAGGATGGTGCTGAAACTCAGGTTTGGATCGGTAATCCAAAGTATGGCTACGGTGTTGATTTTATTTGCGATAATGAAAAATGGCGAAAAAAGACCATCAATGATTTGAAGGAAGAGGACGAAACAAACGCCGACGAGTAGGAATGGCTTAAGAAAGC
>JAKSIE010000082.1 GCA_024398995.1 Fibrobacter sp. | reverse complement strand
GGTCGAAGATCATGGAGATCACTTCCTTCTGGGTAGAAACGTCCAGAGCGGAAGTGGGTTCGTCAGCGATCACCATCTGCGGGTTCAGCAAGGTGGAGATACCGATCACGGAACGCTGGCGTTCGCCTGCGGTCAGCTGGATCGGATAGGAGTTCAGCACGCGCTGAGTGTCCATGCCGAACAAGTCGAAACGTTCGCAGAGACGCTTGTAGATTTCATCCTTGTCCAGCTTCTTGCCGGGCTGCTGGTGAGCAGCGATCACGTCGGCAGCGATATCCTTGATCTTACGAACCGGGTTCAGAGCGTTGAATGCGCCCTGAGGAATCATGGAGACCTTCTGAGCCAAAACGTTGGCACGGACGTCTTCGATGGAGCGGTTCATGAGGGATTCCATCTTGTCACCGGACTTAACGCGGACATCGCCGTGTTCCGGGTACAGAGGAGGAATGCACATACCCATAAGGCCAGACACGAGAGTGGACTTACCGCAACCAGATTCACCAGCGATACCGAGGATTTCGCCCTGCTTCATGGAGAAGGACACGTCGGTAACAGCGTGAGTCTTGTCGCCAAAACGACCCAAGTAATAGAGGCCGAGGTTTTCTACTTCAAATACATTTTCAGACATTTGTTACCTCTTACTTGCGGAGACGCGGGTTGAAGACGCCTTCCATAGAAGTATTGATCAGGTAAAGTGCGAACACGGTCAAGGTAACGACCAGAGTTGCCGGCAGGAATGCGATCCAGATGGAGTCAGCAAGAGCGCCGTTATCCTTAGCCTGGTTCAGGATGATACCCAGAGAAGTGGTATCCACAGGGCCAAGGCCGATCATAGAGATGGAAGCTTCGGAAAGAATACCGGAACCGACCTGCATGATGAACACCATGAACACGTAGGAGAGCAAGTACGGAAGCACATGCTTGATCACGATGGTCAGGGTGCTTGCACCGTTGATACGTGCAAGGGAGATGTGGTCGCGGCTACGCAGGGAGGAAGCCTGTGCACGAACTGCACGAGCAGACCAGCTCCAAGCGGTAAGACCAATCACCACGCCGATGAGGGTCAGGGAACGGCCATCCTTAAAGGCAGAGCTGATGAGCACGAGAATCACGAACTGCGGGATAACGATGAACAGGTTGGTGAACATGTTCAGGACTTCGTCGATCCAGCCGCCGCGGAAACCGCCGAACAGGCCGATAAGAACACCGAGAGTAGTAGCGATGATACCAGCAAGGAAACCCACATAGAGGGAGTTGCCAAGGCCTTCGATCAACAGGGAAACGTAGTCACGGCCAAGGTGGTCGGTGCCCAGCAAGTGAGCGGAGCTAGAACCAGCATAGGGACCAGCGAGAATATCACGAGCATGAGTATCTACGTTGTAGAAGATGGGTCCAAAGACGGCGATCAACAAAGTGAGCACGAAGATGGACAAACCGACGACGAACATCGGGGACTTGAGAAGGTTTCTAAAGAGCTTTCCCATGATTACTTACCTCCCATCTGGAGACCAGCCTTAACACGCGGGTCGAAGACTGCGATCAGGACGTCAACAGCGAAGTTTGCAACAAGAACGCAGGTAGAGATCATCAAGGTGCAACCCTGGATGGTAGCGTAGTCCTGCTTGTTAATGGCGTCGAGCATAGCCATGCCGAGGCCCGGGTAAGAGAAGATCATTTCGGTAATGAGAGCACCACCCACCATTGCACCGAGAGACTGGGCAAGACCGGTGAGCTGCGGAAGCATAGCATTACGGAACACATAGGAAATAATCTTGCCTTCCTTAAGGCCCAGCCACTTAGCATACTTCATGTAGTCGGTACCAAGTTCATAGATGGACATGGAACGCATACCAGTTGCCTGACCAGAGAGAAGAATCGGGAAGCAAGAGAAGAACGGAAGAACGTAGTAGTAGCCGACGCTCTTGAGGCAGGTCCAGGAGAAGGAGAATTCCTGGATATCCGGGCTCATGTTACCCACAGCCGGGAACCAGCCGAGAGTGATAGAGAAGAGAGCCACGAGAAGCATACCGAACACGAAGTACGGAACACCGTTCAGGAACATGGCGCAGGGGAAGAACACCTTGTCGAAGATGCCGCGCTTGTAGGCAGCGAAGGCACCCAGGAGGTTACCGATGATCCAGCCAAGGAGAATGGTCGGAGCCTGGATGAGGAGGGTCCAGGGAAGAGCATTCTTGATGATGGTGGTAACTTCAGTGTTGTTGGTATAGGACTTACCAAGGTCACCCTTGAAAACGTTGCCGATGTAAGCAAAGAACTGAGACACAGCAGAAGCACGCTTCGGTTCCGGGTTCATGACGACTTCGTCGACCATGACGGTATCGATCTGTTCGTGTTCAGCCTGGACAGATTCCATGACTGCAACCTGTTCGACCTTGGCAACCTTCTTCTTGGTCTTGGGATCCTTGACCATGACAGGCTTGCCCTTGGCGTCGAGGACCGGCTTTTCTTCAAAGACCGGCTTGCCTTCGGCATCAACCTTCTGACGTTCGACCATCACCGGATTGCCTTCGGCATCAACGTCCTTAACCATGTACTTGGTGGTTACGGGAGCGCCGTTTTCGTCGAGCTTTGCAACCTTCTTGGTAACCATTTGGCCGTTTTCGTCAACCATCGGTTCGTAGATTGCGTTACCCTGATCGTCCTTGGCGGCCATGCCGAAGGAGATGAGGAGTTCAGCCTTCTTCTGCTGAGCTTCAGTAGGAGAAAGACCCTTACCGGCCTGACCCATGATGATGTCAACCGGATCGCTACCGCCGATACGGGGCAGCGCAAAGTTCAATGCCACTGCAAAGATGAAGGTCAGGACATACCAGAACCCCTTCTGCAGGACATAGCGTAGCATAGGATATTGTTTAAGCATTTGTATTCCTTTTAACCTTTATTTTGCAAGCTTCAAGTTCCAGAGAATCTTGGTGCCGGATGCAACCCAGGGGAGCTGGGCAGGAGCATACGGATTAGCAGCGGTGGGCCAGTTGGTCCATACGCGGTCGCTGAATTCGTAGAACTGTTCCGGGAGGTATACCAGCGGAATGGACGGCTGATCTTCCATGAAGATCTTGTTCAGTTCGCGGTAAGCCTTTGCGATTTCGGTGGAGTCAGTCATCAGAGGAATTGCAGACAACAGTTTGTCAACTTCGGGACGGTATTCTTCGGAACCCGGCTTGTTGTAACGGCCGATGTTCACACCAGCCCAACCGCCAAGCGGAGTCCAGTCACGAGAGGACATGATTTCGTTGAAGCGGCTCCACGGGAGAGACGGGGTAACGTCAGCAACCGGCTTGTGCATCACGAGGTCGAAGTTGCCGAGACCCATTGCAGGCCAGTAAGCACCGCCATCTACGAAGCCTTCGCGAATGTCGATACCGGCCTTACGCATACCGTCGACAGCGATGGTAACCATAGCTTCCCAGTCGGTCCAACCGGCAGGAGAAGTAATGGAGAGAGTGGGGAGCTTTTCGCCCTTGGCGTTTTCCATGTGGTCCAGAGAGCCATCGGAGTTGAACACAGACTTGTAGCCTGCTTCGGAAAGCATCTGCTTAACGGTTGCAAGACGTTCTGCGTCGTCGTTGATGGAGAGGTTTGCACCGTACTTCGGGAGGTCTTCGTCAACAATGTACTTGCCTTCCAGGTCGGTGGGCATAATGAGACCAGCCTTCAGGGTGGAAGTATAGTTGGAGACTGCAAACTGACGGAGGGCGTTGTAGTCGATTGCGGTAGCAAGAGCGCGACGGAAACGCTTGTCGTTCAGAGGTTCCTTAGTGGTGTTGATCACGAGCATGGGCATTGCACCCGGACGGAAGTAAGGCGGTTCGTTCCACCAAGTGTGGACGCCTGCGCCGGCCTTGCGTTCGATACGGGGAATGAAGCTCTGAGAAGCGTCCAAGTTACCTTCGCGCATTGCGATGGTGTTATGTTCGTTGTTCTTGTAAATCGGGTGAACAACGTACTTAGGAGCAGGGAGCTGACCATTGTGGAGAGCAGCATTGCCCCAGTAGTCGTCACGACGTTCGAGCACAATCTTGGTTTCGTTGGTGGTGCGCAGACCATAGGGGCCGGAAACGACCGGATTCTGGTCCATGGGCATCTTCTTCACTTCGTCCAGACCCTTTTCCTTGATCAAAGGTTCAAAGACGTGGGAAGGAGCGATACGGGTTGCCTGGAGCAAGTCACGAACGGTAAGCGGGTTGTTACGAGCCTGCTTGTTCACGATAAAGGAAAGACGTTCGGCAACCTGACCTTCCGGTCCGTTCTTCAAAGTGTCGACGTGGATTGCGGAAATCTGTTCAGCAGTGTTCAAAGAACCGCGGAGGAACATGAAGGTAACGTCGGTAGAGGTAACCGGCTTGCCATCGCTCCACTTTGCTGCGGGGTTCAGGTCCACAACGATGCTGTCGTTGTTGGAGAGTTCTTCCACCAGGTGACCCAGAAGGTCTTCGATCTGACCGTTGAGGGAGTTATAGGTGATGAGCGGTTCGTACATCAAGTTGAAGCGACCACCTACCGGCCAAGAAGCAGCCCAGCTTTCAGCCAGGGGGTTGAAGGAACCCGGTGCAGAGTTCTGCTGGCCAGACAAGTAAAGCGTTTCCTGACGGGGCAGAGCACCACCAGCAAGGCTACCATCCGAAGATGCGTCACCGCAACCGGACAGGAGAGCACCTGCAGCAGAAAGCGCAATGGCCGTTCTGGCAATTGATTTCAATCCAATCATTTGTGTCCTCGTTTATAGCTAATTCAAGCTTTTATGTGAAAAAATTCACTTCGTAATATAGATTTTAAAAAAAAGAAAGTGTTTTTATTTGCGAAAATTACGTTTACAGACGGGCACAAAACACCGTCTTTTTGTAAGCAAAACCGCCCTGTCATCACGACTGCAGTTTACAAAAGTTTACATACCAAGGATATCCACCATTAATGCACATAACTCCCTTTTAATCAATAAGTTACGATGATGATTGAAATCGATGTGAAATCGCCGTCTTTTTAGCAATTAATTTATCTGCAATTTTTAAGACAAAAAAAAGAAAGCCCCGACCTAAGTCGGAGCTCTCTTCAATTTCTAACAGAGTTAAAAATTACTTCTTGCAAGCCTTCTTGCAGGGAGCCTTCTTGGCAGCCGGCTTTGCAGCCTTGACAGCCTTGCGAGGATCGCCAGCGTACTTTGCAGCCTTGCCCAGTTCTTCTTCGATGCGGAGGAGACGGTTGTACTTGCAGACGCGGTCGGTACGAGAGAGAGAACCGGTCTTGATCTGGCCAGCAGCGGTACCAACAGCGAGGTCAGCAATGAAGGTGTCTTCGGTTTCGCCAGAACGGTGAGAAACGATCGGAGCGTAGCCGACTTCCTGAGCGCGCTTGATAGCAGCGATGGTTTCGGAAACGGAACCAACCTGGTTCACCTTGATAAGGATAGCGTTGGCAATGCCAGCTTCGATACCCTGGTTGAAGATGGTCGGGTTGGTAACGAACAGGTCGTCACCCACGAGGTTGAGCTTGGAACCGAGCTTGTCGGTCATGACCTTCCAACCTGCCCAGTCAGCTTCATCCAGACCGTCTTCGATGGAGAAGATGGAATACTTGTCGATGAGCTTTTCATAGAGCTTCACCATGTCAGCAGACTTGAGGGTCTTCTTGGTGCTCTTCTTGAAGGTGTAGGTTTCGGGCTTGCCAGCCTTGGTGTTCTTGTCGCAGAATTCGGAAGAAGCAACGTCAAGAGCGATCTTGATGTCGGTGCCGAACTTGTAACCAGCATTGGTGGTTGCAGTCTTCAGAGCGTCGAGAGCCTTTTCGAGGGTCATAACGCCAGTGATTTCGTAACCGAACTTGTTCTTAGCCGGCTTGATGCTTACGCCAGGAGCGAAGCCACCTTCGTCACCAACGGTGGTGTCGAAGCCACCCTTCTTAAGGACAGCCTTAAGAGCGTGGAAGATTTCGGTCACCATCTGGAGACCCTTGGAGAAAGTCTTAGCGCCAACCGGAGCGATCATGAATTCCTGGAAGTCGATCGGAGCGGAGGAGTGAGCACCGCCGTTGATCACGTTGCACATGGGGCAAGGAAGGGTCATGTCAGCTTCCTTGGTGCCGGAGATCTTAGCGATGTACTTGTAGAGAGGCATCTTAGCGTCCTTAGCAGCAGCAACGCAAACAGCCATGGAAACGCCGAGGATAGCGTTTGCACCGAGCTTGTTCTTGAGCATGCGGTCGCCGTCGAGAGCGATCATAGCGTCATCAACTTCAACCTGCTTGGAAGGATCCATGCCGACGATCTTCTTAGCGATCTTGGTGTTGACGTTCTTAACAGCGGTAAGGGTGCCCTTGCCGAGGTAAGTCTTCTTGTCACCGTCGCGGAGTTCGCAAGCTTCGCGTTCACCGGTGGAAGCACCACTCGGAACTGCAGCGTGACCGGTCACACCGTTTTCGAGGGTAACATCAACTTCGAGGGAGGGATTGCCGCGAGAGTCGAGGATCTGGCGGGCAACAACGGACTTAATTTTAGAAGCCATTTTATTTGACCTTTGGTTAGAGTGAAAAAATTTCAACTACACAAAATATAGAACAATTGTGAAAATGTTTGTAGTAAAGGGTGAAAGAAATGGGGGCGAAAAAGAACAAGTAATCAATGGAAGCAAAGTCCCACGAACATCCCCATATATTTCCAAACACCATCAACCTTCTTGAATTTGAAAATATCACAGCCGCTAGGTAGGTAAGCCTCTCCCTTGTCCAAATACAGATTCACATGATCAAAGGAACTCGCGCCGTAATCAAAACACATATCGTATTGATTCAAACTGGTTTCAATGGGCATAAATCCGTTCATGTCATAACGATCATACTCGAACTCCATTACCCCCTTGAGGCGATTACACCCTGAAAAAATATCCAGTTCTTCCTCATCATCATACGTCAAGAATATTCTCTTGTACTTCGTTCCTCTCGTATCAACGCACAAGGTATCTGCATATATGTAATCCCGAGCTTCACAGTTACTTTCGTAATCCCCTATTGAATCAAGGACTAGTCTCATAGTACCCGGGGCTTGCGGTCTTCGAGGTTTCTGAACACAAGGCTGTGTGGTATAGGCAACATTCATTCTTTCAACGAAATATTCATTCCTGCCAGTTTTCGTGTACCACGCCAAAAGAATCTTGCTTAATTCTTTTAATGTGTCATTTTGCAACACCCTGTCTTTACAGACAAGTTCTGATCGTTGGTGCAATCTTTCGAAGTAGGGATAACTTAAAGCCTTGATGGAGTCGGCGATTTTGGTCCGCTTCACAGTCAATATTTCATCAGTGCGTCCCGAGTCCTCAGGATATAGCAAACTCGGCACCTTTGTCTTTACAGCATACTGCTGAAAAATTTCATAAGCGCGTTTCAGTTGAATGAATGCAGTATCATTTTCTAGACGAGCCTCCGTCGTATCCACCATTTTATAATAGGCTTTTTCTCGAGCAGGATAATCCAACATCCACCATCTTATGGCTTCTTCCTTCCCCCCTTCAGGCTGGATAGCAAAACAAGAAACATTCCCCATATAAAGGAGAATCAAGGCAAACACATAAAGAAACCGTTTACCAAAAGCCATCTGAAATCCTAGTTAATAAATCCGTCCACCGAAAAATTCACATATTTCCATACGCCATCAATTTTTTTGAAATTATATGCGGCAAGCCCGCTTTCGACGGTCGCCTTGCCATTTTCTAAATCCAGATTAATTCTCCCTATGTACGGGCCATAGTCAAAACACATGTCAACACTGTTGTAGCCAATCTCAAAAGGCAGGAATCCGTTCTTGTTGTATCGATTGTCTTCTACCTTCATACTTCCTGTCCAACGATCACAGCCCGAAAAGACGTCTAACGCTTCCTCATCTTCATTCGTCAAAAACATTCTCTTAAAATCAAGGCCTTTGGTGTCCACGCAAAGCGTATCAATTTTTTGATAATCCTCAAATTTGTTTCGGCATTCCTGAACAGTACGACCGATTAAATCAACGTAATCATCTACGTCTTCCATAACACATGGTTTCGTCGTATAATAGATTTCTGTTTTTTCAACAAAGTAATCTTTCTTGCCGTTTTTCAGATACCATGCCAAAAGTACGTCACTCAATTCTTTCAAGGTATCGTTATTCAAAACGCGATTCTTACAGACCTTTTCGGAACGCCTATGAATTCTTTCAAAGAACGGATGATTCAATGCGTTGACAGAATCAATAACCATGACCTGCTTTGCAGCATCATCCATTCTAACAACCCATTCTCGTTCACCCAGCGAATAATCTATCGGGTCACCATCTTCTGGAATTTCAATAGACTTCTCTTCCCAATTTAACCGGCGAAGTTCAATCATATCAAAACGAGTCGTACGAATCTCTACGGCATACTTCTTAAAAATGTCATAAGCCTGAACCAGTTTCACGAAATCAGAATCTTTCTTCAGGCTAGCCTCAGTCGACTTCATCTTATCGTAGTAGGCTTTCTTTGACGCGCCATTGTCATTATCATAGCGCCCTTCAGGCAGCCTAGCAAAACACAAACTGCCAAGCCCGCACAAGCAGGCTAGCAACAGCACAATGAACTTTTGACACTTCATGAATTAATCGGCTCTAGCAAATTAAGAACAAACTAATGTCTAGACACGTGGATCTGCGCACCGATGGTGTAATAGCTCTCTGGTGCGATTCCGTCGGAATACCTGGCCGGGAAATCCCAGGAGCCCACAATGGAGAAGCCCGTATCCCAGCGGCCAGCAATAAGCCACTTTTGGCCAATTTCAACCTGGAGACCAAGGCCTATGTCGCTCAGGGGAGCGCGGTGGCTCCGATGCTCGGAATCATCGGTAGAGGTTTCAACAAGGGAGAAACCAAAAGAGGCGCCAAAGTAGAATCCGGACATGCGGGACATCGCCTCCGTGCCTCCGAAAGGCGTAAGCATAAAGCCTGCCGCGGCAGTGAAACGGGTGGAACTGGACTGCTGCAATTCATACTTCTCATGGCCGATACACTTCTCCGCGTTGGTTTTCGCGTATGCGCAATCCTCGACAACAAAGTAGTCTTCGCCCTCATGGGAGCCATAACCCATGCTCAGGCCGAAGTCCCCAAACAAGGCGCCATACTCCCAGGCATAGCCCACCTTAAGATCAAAGCCAGGGCCAATGCCAGTAAACTTCTGACGGTCGGAATCCACCTTGACTGTGTTGGCGGAACTATCGCTATAGGTCTTGCCCGCATCCGTCTTGGAAACGTAGTAGGGCTTGTCCTCCACCTGGAAATAGGAGTAGGTCAGGCCGGTTCCAAGGTCCGCATAAAAGCCCGCAAAGGCACTGGCCGCAAGGGCAGAAACCATCAGCAAGGCAGCCTTGATAACTTTCATACAAACTCTCCTTTCTTAACCTTATTTCCTTGCAAACCTAACGCTCGCGCCAATAGAATATAGGTCATTTTCGTATTTACCCTCCCCATAGCGGACTGGTAAATCCACGGCCGAGGTTACAACGAAGCCCAATCTCCACTTTTCAGTAATAGGCCAGGTCTTGCCAAGCTCAAATGCAAGGCTAAAGCCCTGCTCCTCTATTTCGCAAGTAGAACCCATAGCGAAAGTGTCCATCATGCTCTGCCCTCTCCAGTCAGCGGCAATCATCATGATACCTGCCGATACACCGACAAAGGCGCCATGCATGGGAGAATCGCCTCCGTCAAAGGGATACCACGCGGTGCCGCCACCCAAGAAGAAGCGATAGCCGGAAGCATCCATACTACCGATGGAACCGAGCACCTGGGAATACTTGACCGCCGCGAAGAAGACGAAAGACTGGCTGCTGTGGGCCCCGCCAAACTTGAGGTCAACCACAGGGCCTAGACCATCGAATTCCTTAGACGGATAGCCGTAATGAGAATGGGATAGCCCCAGTTCCACATCCATGAACAGTCGCGACTGACGCTTGACAGGTTCCTGAGCAAAAGCGAGTCCTGTAATCAGGGCGCACAGCAGAACGATAGTTTTCAATGAACGCATGATTTCTCCTTTTACCTTACACCCAAATCGTCCCCTTCGCACAATATAGGTTAAAAAGGGAGAAAAAGAAAAAGCCCCGCGACTTTCGTCGACGGGACTTTCTCTCTAGGATATTCTTTACTTTCGCAAGAATTAGAAACGGAAGTGAGCGAAAGCCTTGTTAGCTTCGGCCATCTTGTGGGTATCGTTCTTCTTACGAACAGCGTTACCTTCACCGTTCTTTGCAGCAACGAGTTCTGCAGAGAGACGCTGAGCCATGTTCGGTTCGGTGCGCTTGCGAGCTGCGTCGAGCAACCAGCGGAGTGCCAGAGCCTTAGCGCGGTCCGGTGCAACTTCCATCGGAACCTGGTAGTTTGCACCACCGATACGACGGGACTTGACTTCGAGACGCGGCTTGATGTTGTCGAGGCACATTTCGAACTTTTCGAGAGCGGTTTCAGAACCTTCGATCTTCTTGTCGAGAGTTTCGAGGGTGGTGTAAACGATCTGTTCAGCGATGGTCTTCTTGCCCTGCTTGAGAAC
>JAKSIE010000081.1 GCA_024398995.1 Fibrobacter sp. | reverse complement strand
TTTCGTATTCTGCAATGTTATAGTAGGATTCAGCCAAGTGGTACATGGCCAAAGCAGCTTCCTTACCGGTCAAGGATTCGAAGCCAGCCACCTTCTTATAGGCGCCAATAGCATCGCGGAACTTGCGGTTCATGAAGTGGTATTCAGCCATACGGAGCCAAGCCTTCGGAACAAGACCGTTGTCCGGGAAGTTCTTGACCAAGCGTTCACGAAGTCTGAAAGCCTTGTCGTCTTCACCAGAAGCTTCCTGCACAGCAGCAGCCTGGTAAATAACGGTCGGAGTCTTGCTTTCCTTAGGATACTTGTCGATGTATTCGAGGAAGTAACCGAGGGACTTCTTATGATCAGCCTTGGGGAGCTGGTCGATGTTAGCGCACTTTGCCGGCTTGTTATCGCGGTCTGCGCACCATGCTACATCTTCTTCGTACTGAGCGTTCTTATCCAAGAACTGCTTTTCTTCCAGCTGGAACTGATAGTGACCGAGCTGCTGGAGAGCGGAAGCGCAACGAGCGTTCTGCTTACCCTTACAGTTGTTCACCTGCTTTTCCCACTGGGCGATAGCCTCGCGCATACCATTTTCGTCGAGACCACCAGAACGGCAAGCCTGTTCGGCCTGGTTCTTCAAAACCTTAGCAGAGTTAACGCACTGAGTTCTTTCGGCGCCCTTGGGCATTGCCTTACACTTTGCGGTCAACTTCTTAACTTCGGCCACTTTGTCTTTACAAGGGTCGGACGCTGCAAAGGCATTGCCTACCAGCGAGCAAACGATTGCACCAACAAGTAAAAATCTTTTCATCTTTCTCTTTCCACCTATGATTCTTGAAAAAAGGGGAAGACCTAGGGCCTCAAAGACCCCAGGTCAAATCTCTAAGTTGTTTTATTCCAGATCGTCCAAATCATCCAGGGCGTCAAGTTCCTGAGCAGCCTCAGAGCTAGCAGCACCCTGACCCATCTTGGTCTTAACAGTTGCCAAGGTAAAGCCCGCGTCTTCCAAGATACGCTTACGGTTGGATTCAAAGCGGTCACTCTGAATTGCCTTCAAGTTAAAGGCAGCGTAGCTTTCGATAGCGGAGTTGGCCTTGTCAAAGGAAGGCTTCAAAGCTTCACGCTTGCTCTGCACACGCGGAGTGGGCAACTGGCGAGCGAGGTCAAGAGCCTTAACCTGGACAGAATCAAATTCATCCTGCATGGCGTCGTAAGCCTGACGAGCACTGTCGCGAGCAGCAACGGAGACAACCGGCTGTTCGGTGCGCTTTTCAGCCTGTTCGAGAGCCTTCACAGCACCCTTATAGTCCTTCTTCATGAAGTGGCAGTAACCAATCACCAGGTAAGCTTCAGAAACCAGGAAGGATTCCGGGAGATTCTTGATGATCCACTGAGCGGGCTTCATAGCTTCATCAGGCTTGTTAACCTTGAGGAAGGACCATGCAATGCCGAGCATAGCTTCGTCATAAACCGGGGAGCCAGCCTGAACCTGAGCATACATCTGAGCGGCAGCACTGAGGTCAGCCTTTTCGCCAGAGAAGAAGATATGGCCGAGCTTAACCTTAGCGGCATCCTGCAAGTCACGTTCGGACTGGTTGGAAACCGGCTGTTCGGTAATATCGCGGAAGCAGTTTTCAGCTTCGTCGCACTTACCAAGGCGGCTGTAAGCGATACCCATGGTATAGCGAGCGTAGAAGTAGTTGGCGTTACCCGGGAGAATTGCTGCGAGCAGGTCGACAGCTTCCTGGTAGAGGCCCTGTTCAAACTTGATCTGACCTGCAACGTAGTCAGCGTCAGCCTTAACGTCGCTTTCGCCGAACTTCTGAGCAATGCCCTGGTACTTAGACATAGCTTCAGTGTACTTGCCTTCCTTATAGTCGATGTTCATCAACTGGAAGTGGTACTTAGCGCGCTGGTCACTCTGCGGATAGCGCTTGATAGCGTCTTCGTAGACAGACTTAGCAGCCTTGTGCATACGGAGGTTTTCGAAGGACTTTGCCTTATAGAAAGCAGCCTGGTCAACAAGGTGGAATGCGGGGTACTTGGTCTGAACCTTACCGAAAGCATAAGCTGCTTCGAGGAACTGACGGTTCAAGTAGAGGCGCATTGCAGCACGGTAGTCGTTTTCAGGTTCGATCTTCAAGCGACGATAACGTTCTTCACCGATCTTTTCTTCACGAGTGTCACCGAAGCGAGAAGTAATCTTCACAGCCCAGATGAAGCCACGGTTCTTCTTAGCGAAGAGGTCGTCGTGAGACATTTCGAGATCAAGAGCGAGGTAACGGAAGATGCTTACGTCCTTGACGTTCACAGTAGCACCAGCAACCGGGTAGCCTTCCTTTGTGAAGCGGAGACGAACACCAAGATGCGGGGAGAGGTAGTAAGTCAAAGTGAAGCTGACTTCCGGATTCAAACCGCTACCACCTTCTTCTTCGGCATGGAAAATGTCGATGAGGGAGATTTCAGCCTTAGCTTCGAGAGCTCGGTTGAGGCCGCGGTAGAAGAAAGAAATGTTCATGTTACTGGGGATAGTGTAAACATCATCACCAGAGGAACCAAAGAAGCCCGGAACACCAAAGGTGAAACCATCTTCATCAGCGGTGCTGATACCCGGCTGAACCAGGTTCTGCAAGGCGACACCGATCAAGAGGTAACCGAACTTGGAAGAGTTCAACGGGTTGATGGTAACGCCAACGTCTGCACCAACGGTCAGCTGAGTAACATCAGAGAACTGGTCGATGTAGAGGATGGAAACGTCAACGCCGAGGGAGATGAACTGCATCAGGTTGTAGGCATAGCCAACCAAGAGAGCATATTCACCATAGGACTTGCCACCATCGATGGATGCACCGTTTTCGAAGAAGGAGAAGCCCAAAGTGTGCTTGTAGTCCCAAGGATAGGTAACGCTGACATATTCCTGGCTTGCTTCACCACTGATGGAGCTGAAGAAAGCTGCGCTAACTTCGAGCTGTTCAGTTTCGGCGATTCCAGCCGGGTTAACATACATTGCGGTGTTGCCACCAAATTCTGCGAACCAGTCGTTCTGCTGATACTTATGCGGAGAGTAAGTTGCTGCGAACAGAGAGGTGCTTGCTACGGAGAGACCGAGAACTGCGGTTTTAATAAAATTAGAACGCATCACTTACTCCTTACTTCATATCCGTGCGGATGAACTCGATTCGACGGTTCTGAGCACGACCTTCTGCGGTTTTGTTGGAAGCAACCGGCTGGGTATCACCCATACCGTCAGTGACAATGCGGCTTTCGTCGATACCCTTTTCAACGAGGAAGTTCTTCACTGAAGCAGCGCGGTCAGCGGAAAGTTGCTTGTTCTTAGCTTGGTTACCAACGTTGTCGGTATGACCAACAATCTGGAAGGTAGCTTCGGTAAAGGCTTCCATGATGTCCACCACCTTCATGAGGGAGATGTAGGAGTCCGGAGTAATTGTAGCCTTACCAGATTCGAAGTTAACACCTTCGAGAACGAACTTCTTCTTAGGCGGCTGAGGAACTTCATCCGGGCAGCCATCGTCGTCCTTATATTCGTTCTGGGTTTCTGCCTGTTCCGGGCAGAGGTCAACACCCTTACAGATGTGAGCAAAGTTGGAGAGCATACCCTTGGCTTCTACCCAAGGATCGCAGAGACCGTCACGGTCGTTGTCGGCATCCGGGCAACCATCGTCGTCCTGGTAGCCGTCGAAGTCTTCAGCTTCTTCGGGGCAGTTGTCAAGACCAGTGCAAACAGATGCGTACTTGTCGGCAACGCCTTCTTCAGAAACCCAAGGATCGCAAAGGCCATCGCCATCGGTATCCGGATTACGGGTTTCGTCAACAGCTTCTTCTTCCTTCACCAGTTCGGTAGCAGTCAAACCGATGTCCATCTTGCCCTTACCGCGCTTGAGCATCGGAGAGGTAGACTGGCAGTAGAAGTTCGGCTTGGAAAGAGAAGCATTCATGAACTTCGGATCCAAGGAAACGTTAGTGCGGTTCACCTTGATGAACTGGTTGAACGGATAGTAGTTCTTGTAGATGTTGTTGTATTCCACCTTCGTCTGACCGGCAGCCGGGTCAGCAAACACACCGTAGTAGTGGTTTTCCATGAAGATGTTGTTACGAGCGATCACATTGGTCGGACCCTTAAGAGCAAGGCCAGAGTAGCCATTGCGGAGCACGACGTTCTGTTCAATGAAAGCATCGAGGGACTTAGCACCCCAAGCGAGGATGCCGGACCAGCGGTTGCCGTACACCACGTTGTTGCGGAGGTGAGGCAGAGAAATGAATGCGCCGATACCAGTTGCATGGTTATCCATCACGTAGGTGTGGTGGATGTAGGGAGCAGCGTTTTCGCAAAGAATACCTTCGAGACCGTTTCTCACAGTGAAGTGAGACATTTCGGCGCCGGAAGTACCCATAACGGTAGGACCGCGGCGACCACCATCGATGATAGTTGTGAGAGGGTCTTCGCCCTTAAGCACAACGCCCATGATGAGGGTAATGTTTTCGTTGTAGGTACCGCGCTTAACGAAGATGGTATCTCCGGCGTCGGCCATACCGAGAGCATCAGCAATCTTGCTGTAATCACCAGGCACAGACATATTCTTTGCCATGGCGGTTCCGGTAAGAAGCATTGCCCCGGCCGTAATTAAGACCAGTTTCTTTAGGGTCATACTGCTACGTTTCTCCAATCATAGAACACTTTAAATTCACAAACTATACGTTGCCCTTAGGGGTCAACATAAAATCCAAATGGGAATATACCTTCAAAAACGGCTTTAGTCAAACGATTTTCGCAAAATTGGGCGAAAAACATGTAAAAAGTGTTGTGAAAAAAGCAGTTTTAAAGGTAACCGCAGGTTATTCTGCAGAGGCCGGTTCGGCCTTATCGTCCTCTTTCTTTGCTCCTTGGATAGATACACGAATTTCCTGGCAGGTCTTCTTGATGTCCTGCAGGATCTTGCGAGCACGAGTTCCGGCAGACTTGTTGCCGCGAGAGAACTTGTCGTATTCGCGCTTGAAATTTTCGACTTCCTGATCCAAATCGTTCACTAAGCTCATAAGTAAACTCCGTTTAAAATATGCAGTAAGGAAAATAAATAAAGTTTTTTGAAAAAATTCGCCATTTTGTAAAACAACGTTTACATTTCAATAATATTACAATAATTTTGCGGTTTTCAACAACTTATTCACAATGTGATAACCGCCACAGATTTTCCAATGCAGCCATCCCTCTCTCCCCCACGTTTTCAGAAAAATCATTCACGAACATGTTGATGTGTTCTTCCATCACTTTTTTATCCTCGATTTGGGCCTTCTCATCTATGAAAGGCGTAACGAGGTTCGGACGACTGCGGGCAATCCTCAAGCTGGAACGGATCTCAGACTCAACCATGGCGATGGTCTCATCACCCAGCGTGCGACGGGCAACAGAAATACCCAACGGAATGGGAGTTCCCGTTTCCTGCTCCCAGAACGCACCAAGGTCCTGCAACATGTGAAGTCCGTCACGCTTCCAAGTAAAGCGATGTTCGTGAATCGTCACGCCCTGAACAAATTTCTTTGAGAGCAAACCTTCGTACACTTCGTTGAAAAGTGCGAACTGCAGGTCAGGCTTGGTTCCAAACTTTCTCTGATACCAGAACTTGAACAGCAAGGCCGCCGTGGTGTTGGCGCCAGGCAGAACCGTGGGAGACTGTTGGTCAAAGGAATCAGAGCTGGAGGAAAGCAGCAAGGGGCCGCAGCCGTAACCGATGGCGCCGCCGCAACCCAGGCAACGGTAATCCTCCTCGATCTTGGGATAGACCTGGGCACTCACCTTGGCCACATCCAGCTTGCCCGCCATAATCCATTCGTTCAAGGTCTGGACGTCGGCAAAATGCACATCCCATTCAAAAGGAGATTTTTCAAGGCCCGCGATAAGGGCTTCATAAATGAACGTGTCGTTAGGACACGTGGAAATTCCAAGTGATAAACGCATAATGAGTGAATGTAGTATAAAGCGGGAGGCGCCTTTCCGCGTGTGACAGCGACTAGGCAGAAATAATGCAGTTGCGTAGTGCGGTCAGCGCCTCGGGGATACGCCAGGAGGACTTGTCACGAGAACCAACGAGGTTGCTGACCGCGCGGATCTCGAATGCGGGCACATCGAACGCATTGCATACGGAGAAACAGGCCGCGCCCTCCATGGATTCCACGTCGCAGTCAAAAAGGAGGGCGCGGGATTCCGCCAAGGAGTCTGTACCAGTACAGCAGTTGACGGAAAGACCGGAGGCGCCCCGAAGTTCGGCGACCCAGCGGGGAGCCTTCTCTAAGGAAGCGGACTTGTACTGTACGATATCGCCTCCACCGATGCGGGACCAGGCAGTGAAGCTACCGTCTCGTTCCTGAACACCCAAGTCGCCCACAATTTCCGAATCCACACGGACCACATCGCCCACAGAAAGACCACGATTCCTGTAGGCGCCGCAGATTCCTACCAGAATGACAGAGGTAATGCCTAATTCGTCCTTACGGCTCAACAAACGAGAAAGATTCGTCGCAAATTCCAGCAGGCCTACCCCGAGGATAGCTGCACCGCCAATAACCTCGCCGTCAACGGCAAGGGGAATTACTTTGTCTGCAACCCGATTATTTTCGGATTGACTTGAAACCAAGCCCGGGAACATCCTGGAGAATTCCAACGTTGACGCAAAAGCAAACAACGTCATGGAGAATTACTCCAGTCGTTCGATAGCATCGGCAAGAGCCATTTCCAGCTCGCCTACGCGGTCCAACTTAAGATTCCAAGGGCGTTCCACTTCGCAACGGGCCACAGCCACTGCAGTAGCCTTCTTCAAGCGGTCTTCAAAAGAGAAACCCTGGGTATCGGCAAGAATCCAACCAGCAAAGAAGGAATCGCCAGCACCAATGTCGTTCTTCATCTGAATAGTGGGCGGCTGAATCTGAATTCCCTGGAACTTCTTTTCTACCAAACGGAATGCGCGGACAGGAGCATCTTCGTCGGTCACCACAAGATTCTTGATGGGAAGGCGTTCCAGGACCGCCGTTGCAGACATCTTCCAGAACTGGGGGCTGGACATCACCAGAGGAATGCCCATACGCTCACACAGAGTGCAGTATTCCTGCATGTTGATTTTCAAAAGTTCCACACCCTTTTCCAGCCAGGCGTCAATGCCATCGATAGCATCGATAAAGATCTTCTTGCCAGTAAAGTCCAGACTGTTGATCAGATCCACGTTGAACCCCTTGGGGAAAGATCCGCAAAGAGCAACACCCTGGGTTGAATTCCAGTACTGGTTCAGGGTCTGGATGAAGTCCTCGTTTTCCACTTCGGAAAGAAGCGGAGACGGTTCAATAAGTTCGGTGGACTCACCTTCGCTGACAATAGTGGTGCAAATGCGGGTAGGCTCCTTGATCCACACCGGAGCCTGCTGGATACCGCAGGCAGACAGTTCGTCAAAGATTCGAGAGCCGTGCTCAGAACCCAAGAAATGCATTAACAAAGGCGAACCGCCCAAAAGCTGAAGCACTCGGCCACAGTTGATGCCCTTACCGGAAGCGTAGGACTCCACCTTGCTAATGCGGTGAACTTCACCAGGAGTAAACTTGTCCAAGAAGAACAAGCGCTGCCAAGCCGGGTTCAATCCAAGAATGAGAATTTCCTGAGCCATATTACCCCAATCCTTGATGAACTTAGAAGTTCACCTTGTAGAACTTACGCTTACCCACCTGGATCACCAACTGGTCACCGCCCTTGATTTCAATCTGGGCCTGGGGATCGGCCAGCTTTTCGCCACCAATCTTTACGCCACCGTTCTGGACCATGCGGCGGGCTTCACCCTTGGAAGCGAAGGCCTTCACTTCCACCAGGAGGTCGAGGGCGCCGTAGGAACCGGCAGACACAGAGCATTCTGCTGCGTCGCTGGGGATAGCGTTTCCGCTATGGACTTCCTTTTCGTGAGCGGCAGCGGCTTCCGCAGCTTCGGCGCCGTAGTACTGGGTCACGATGTCCATGGCCAGACGATGCTTGGCCTCATTGGGATTCATCTTGCCAGACTTCACATCGGCCATCATCTGCTTGATTTCTTCCATGGGGATTTCGGTCAGCAATTCAAACCAGTTTTCCACGATACTGTCGGCCAGGCTGTAAATCTTGTGGTACATGACGTCGGCAGGTTCGTTGAGGCCCACGTAGTTACCGATGGACTTACTCATCTTGACCTTGCCGTCGGTACCCAGGAGGATAGGCATGAAGAGACCGATCTGGGGTTCCATGCCTTCGAAAATCTGAAGGTCGCGACCGCGAAGCACGTTGAACTTCTGGTCGGTACCGCCAAGTTCCACGTCGGACTTGATGGCGACGGAATCGTAGCCCTGCATCATGGGGTACATGAATTCGTGAAGGCTGATGGGAGTATTTGCGGTGTAGCGGTTGTGGAAGTCTTCGCGTTCCAGCATCTGGGCTACAGTGAACTGGCCCATGAGTTCGGTGACCTTGCTGAAGTCAAGCTTACTGAACCATTCGCCGTTGTAGTGGATTTCCACCTGGTCGCGACGGACAACCTTGAAGAACTGTTCCTGGTATTCCTTGGCGTTTTCAAGAACCTGCTCGTGAGTGAGACGGGGACGGGCCTTGTTACGGCCACTGGGGTCGCCAATCTGGGCGGTGTAGTCGCCGACGATAAGAACCACGGTATGACCCAGGTCCTGGAACTGGCGGAGCTTGCGCATCACGACAGTATGACCGAAATGAACGTCCGGTGCGGTGGGGTCCACGCCCATCTTAATGCGGAGGGGAACGCCGGTCTCGTAAGACTTCTGGAGTTTCTTTTCGAGTTCATCCTGCGGGACGATGTCGATCACGCCGCGCATCAAAATATCAAGCTGTTCTTTAACAGGACGGAATTGCATAATTTTCTCAGTGGTTAGTGGTTAGTGATTGGTGGTTAGGAAATGTTAGCCATCAATCAACTAAAGCCCATGGAAAAAGAGTGAATTTTCATTTTCGGAAGGAAAGATAGAAAATAGTAGGAAGTAGGTAGTAGGTAGTAGACCGAGAGATGCAGGGAAAAAGCAAGATTCCCGGTCGGGGCCGGGAATGACCTTGGGGCAAACGCCGGGATGACGCGGGAAACTTATCGGGTAAATGCAGCTAGGTCAATACCTAGCTGTTTTATTTTGTATGTAAGGATGCGAGGCGTGGTAGAGAGGCTGCGGGCGGCGGCGGCCATCTTGCCCTTGGAACTCTTGAGGGCATCGCAGATAATATCTCGTTCGTAGGCTTCCACCATCAGCTTCAGGTTGCCGGACACCTGGGTGCCGGAAGTTTCAGCCGTCTGCAGCGTTGTGGGAAAGTGATGCGGGTAAATCACGTCTTCATCTGTCACGAGGACCGCACGCTCGATGGCATTTTCCAGTTCGCGGACGTTACCGGGCCACGGATAACTCATGAGCATATTGATGGTCGTGCGGGCCAAGCGGCGCACGTTCTTACCCACGATGCGGCAGTAATGCTCCACAAAGTGGTCTGCCAGAAGGACGATGTCCGTCTTGCGGTTGTGCAGGGCGGGAACGTAGATAGGCGAAATGTGGAGCTGGTAATAAAGGTCTTCGCGGAAGGTACCCTCGGCCACCATCTGCTGCAGGTTCTTTGTGGTAGCGGCAATAATGCGGACGTTGACCTTCTTAGTAAAGCGGGCGCCAACGCGTTCCATTTCGCCGTCCTGGAGAAGGCGCAAAAGTTTCACCTGGAGATTGGGCGAAAGTTCCGCCACTTCATCAAGGAAGAGCGTTCCACCATCGGCCTGTTCAACGCGGCCCGGAGTTTCCGTAAGCACGCCTACCAGAGCGCCACGCTCACTTCCGAAAAGTTCGCGGTCCAGCACAGATTCCGGCATGGAGGCGCAATGGACGCGGATGTAAGGATGCGTATTGCGGTCGGAGCGGTAATGGATGGCTTCTGCGACGAGGCCCTTGCCGGTACCAACCTCCCCCACGATGAGTACGGGCAAGGGGTTCTTGGAAACCTGGTCAATCTGGGCGTAGACGCGTTGCATTTCGCTGGAGCGGCCGATGATATTGTCGGGCTGGAAACGGTCCTTAAGTTCCATGGTCAAGCGTTCATTTTCCGCCTTAAGAATCTCGTTTTCTTCTCGGGCCTGACGGCGCAATTTCACAGCCGCGGCAAGCATCTGGGCGATAATTTCCAGAAGGCGCAACTTCTCGGGAAGCTGATCTTCTACAGGATTCTGAACGTCGGCACTCAAGGCGCCAATGACCTCATGTTCCATAATCACAGGAACGCAAAGGAAGGCTCGGTTCTCGTCCTTACCGCGACCTGTACGGTCAAGGAAGTTAGGGTCCTTACCCACAGACGGAATGATGATGGGCTTACCGGTTTCCACAACCTTACCAGTAACACCTTCGCCCACCTTATATCGGCCCTTACGGGCCTGGCGGCTAGAAAGGCCTTCTGCAATTTCAATGGAGATTTCGCCGGTGTGGCGGTTATACAAAGTAAGGGTGGCATGCTGCACACCCATGGTAGATTCCAGCACTTCGAGAATGGGATGAGCCACGTTCTCGAAGTCCAGACTCTGGTTCAAAATGGAGC
>JAKSIE010000080.1 GCA_024398995.1 Fibrobacter sp. | reverse complement strand
CGGCGCCGTTCACATAGGCTGTAGCCAGACGTTGCGCCTCGGATTCTGTCAACTTGTGATTCGTCTTGCTAGCTGCAGCATAAAATTCCGCAGCCTTCACGGCAATTTCGCCATTCATTTCGCAGAGTTTGACATTCTGGGAATTCTCAAAGAATTCGCGATACTGGCGGGCAAGAACGCTCTCCCCCGCCATGTAAGCCTTCTGCGCAATCTCATACAAAGTAACAGAAGAAGTCAGAATCGTTATATTCTTTTCGTAAGCGAAGTCCAACACTTCAGAAACCACCGGATAATAATCCGGGTTCATCTGAAGCAAGCGGACCACTGCACTTGTATCCAGAAAAAGAATGCGGGACTGTTCTACAGCTTTGTTCATTTACTCGTAGATTTCCATCTGGGCGATATCTTCGCGCATACCAGCACGAACCATCATAAAGCGTTCGGCCTTCGGGTAGAAGTACCAGATCCACCATTCACCGCTAATGTCAGTGCGCTTGGTCTTGATAACCACAGGCTTTTCACCTCTAAAGAAGTCACGCTTATGGGGAATCACATTTTCAAAGGGACGGTAGGTATGGATTTCGTCGCCAGCCCTACGTTCGATAAAGCCGTTGCCGCCCTTACTCCAGGTGATGGTCACCTTGCCGTTTTCGTCCTTTTCTTCCTTGCAGGAATCGAAGCCGCTATCGCACCACTTGAAGCGCTTGTAAGTGAAGGACCTTTCGGGCATATTGAAGGTTTCAACCTTGCGGTTGTTGCCCTTGAAAGTCTTGTATTCGCCTTCGAGAGTGTAGTTGCCCACGTTGTATTCGGAGCAGCCTCGCTGGGCCACCTTGACCTGACGGTTGGAAATGGCCAGGTCCACGGTGCAACCCGGTTCATTGAAAGTCATACGACCATAGCCATGGGATTCTTGCAGAGGAATGTTGCTGGCTTCAAATTCAGCACGACCGCCAAAGGGACCGTTCTGGATAACCACCGTAAAGAGACGGGGATTGGTAGGAGATTTCTTGAGGAACACACTACCGGTGGAAGAGGCGTATTCACCGCTGATGTCGGCAGATGCCTGCTGGAAACGAGCCAGGTCTGCGCGCTTAACCCACACGTCACCAAACTTACACTGGATCGGAACAAAACGGGGCGGTTCGGTAGGTTCTACGTACTCCCACTTGACGACTCGGGTCTTCTTGACCTTCATCTTAGGATTGCCCTTCTTATCTTTCTTGATATTACCCTTCTTGTCGGTAACAGGAACCTTTTCTTTAAGGATGGTCACCTTCTTGACGGAATCCATGGGAATGGGAAGTTCCTTAACCCAGTCTGTAAAAACAAGGGAACCAACGGCGTTAGCCTCGTCAATTTCACCCTGATACTTCTTATAGACGGAAAGATTGCTCTGTGCAAACACTACGGTTGCCATCAAAAAAAGCGCTGTGATAAAAAATTTCTTCAAAATACACCTCTTAGGACACTAAAATTAGTTTTTTATACGAAAAATCATAGACAAATCATCAACTGAAAGTTTTTTTTACTAAAATTTGGGTGATGGAATTAGTGAAAGGAGTACCCTATATGAAGAAAATGTTCCTCGCCTCTTGCATCCTGGCTGCTGCTGCATTTGCCCAGGAAGCAGCACCCGCTGTTGAAGTCGCCGCACCCGCTGCCGAGGCCGCTGCACCTGCTGCTGAAGTCGCTGCACCCGCTGCCGAAGCCGCTGCACCTGCTGCCGAAGAAGCTGCACCCGTAGCAGAAACCGCCGCACCTGCTGCCGAAGAAGCTGCACCCGTAGCCGAAGCCGCTGCACCTGCTGCCGAAGAAGCCGCACCCGTAGCCGAAGCCGCTGCACCTGCAGTTGAAGCTGCCGCACCGGCAACGGTCGTCGCTGCTGCTCAGCCTGCCAAGGCTAAGAAGCCCCGCAAGAAAAAGAAGATGATCGAAAACGCCGTTATTTCTGCCGGCAAGGTCAACTTCGACATTAACGCCGACTTCGAATTGGAAGCAGGCAAGGTATTCTGGAACACTGAAGACGACCAGTACAACGACAACTTCGAAAACTGGAACGGCGAAGCAAACTTTGCAGTTTTGGCTGAAACCGACGACTTCAAGGGTAAGATTGCTCTCTCCTTCTACCCCGGCGACCTGAAGATGCAGGATGCTGACAATAAGGACAAGGCTACCAAGCGCGACGCTATCAAATCCGGCCGTCATGCAGACGACTATTTCGCACTGAACGAAGCATGGGCACAGCAGGGTACCGAATACTTCACCTTCAAGGTCGGTCGTTGGGACAACACCGATAAGAGCGGTGACTACTTCGGTGGCTACATCGATGGCTACCTGGCAGGCTTCCTCTCCACCCAGGATCCCGAAAACCAGTTGCAGTTCGGTTTCACTCCGACCGACAACATGGATATGTACATTTCCTTGATCAGCAAGTCTTCTAACCTGAACAAGGGCGACCTCCGTGCAGCATTCAACTTCCACGGTCTCGAAAGCATCGCTCTCCTGAAGGTTCAGTTGGCTTACCGTAGCAACCTCTTCGATGCTGTCTACGATTCCAAGGCTGTAATCAAGCACAACATCTCTGCTAAGTTCAACCTGCCCATCAACAAGACCTTCGACATCTTCATGGAAGCAGCCGCAATGGATATTGCAGACGAAGCAGTTCTGCCCATCACCGCAGGTGTTGCTGTCTACACCTCTGTTGTTGACCGCATCATCTTCGAAGTTGAAGCAATCAACGATCGTTACAAGCACAAGGACTTCTACGGCGTGACCAAGGATCCGAGACACGTCAAGGACGTTCTCGGCGCATTCTACCTGGAAAAGGCATTCACCAACCGCTTTAGCCTGTCCGCTGGCTTCCACAGCTACGGCAGCACTAAGGACTACATGCTGTCCGGTAACCTCGTCGGTAGAATCAATTAATAAACGCACTCGTCGTTCATCAAGTATAGAACCTGCGTTCACTCGTGCTTGCATAGGGAACACAGCGCGTACTTGACAGACGACTATGAATGCAAAAAAGCCTGGTTCAACACCAGGCTTTTTCTTTTGTTGTTAAAAGCTAAGGATTAGATGCCCTTGCGGTCCAGGTCCATCATGAGGGACTGGAGAGAGTCTTCAACGTTGGTGCGGAAATCGCCAGAGCCAAGGCTGCAGCTAGCCACAACATCGCTGCCCTTGCAAATGCGAATTACTGCAAAACCATTTTCGTTAGAAAAAGAAACACTAAGACCCTTATTCAATGCCTTTTCAAGCAAATCACGCATTAGGAACTCCTTTTTTTGAGGATGAAATAAAACTTATAGCCCTAAATTAGGCTTTTTCTTTTGGAAAAACAACCTCTTTTTACAGGTTTTGCTCAAAAACCTTATTTTTCGTGAATTTTGAAGTCTATATTGTAGGCGATGTTCGATTTTCACCTTCATTTGGCCAGGATTTCTAGCCCGACAGAAGCAGGCGCAGCCCTTTTACAGGAGGGATGCGGTTTCAATAGCATTGCCTGTGAGCCCTGGGAATGGGAATTGAATCTAAAACTGATGGAAAACCTGAAGGGAAAAGGCTGCGGTGTATCCCACGAACAATATGCTAGCACCCGATGGTTCTTCGGAATTCACCCCATGATTGCGACCAGAGTCAACGAGAAGGATTGGAGACGTCTGGAGGAGATCCTGAGAAACGGCCCCGATGTTCAGGTGGGCGAATGCGGTTTGGACAAGCGATTTGAAGGTTATGAAGAGGGCGGCCTGCAAGAACAAGTTTTGCGGAGGCAATTGGAGTTGGCCGCGGAACTAAGTCGCGAAGTGCAGATTCATTGCGTGGGAGACTATCACAGAGTGTTAAGGGAGATCCTCCCCCTACGGGGACCAGCCACACTAAGAAACAAGTTTCTAAGTGTGTTGCAGCCGGGTCAAGCCCGGGATGACAATAAAACCGCCCGGGATGACACGCGCAGCGGATCTATCACGCGGGTGGTTTTCCATCGATTTGGCGGAGACATTTCCGTGGTCAAGTCCGCCATAAAACTTCTTGGAGAACGAGCCATTTTCTCATTGCACGCAGATTCCTTCCGCAAGAAATCCACGGCGGAGGCAATCCGCGAAATCCCACACTCTCAAGTACGCTTTGAAACCGACGGCGACGATGAATCCTGGACTACAGAACGAATTATTTCTAAGCTTCGCCGATTCCAGCAAGCAAGGGATTCTTTGGCTGAATCGTTGCAGCCTGAGCCTTGATCGTTGCGAAGGCCCGGAATTCCTTAAGGGCGCGCTCCGCAAGTTCCTTATTCGTCCCCTTTCCAAGTTCAATGACAACCTGCAAAGGTGAACCGCCCATAATGCGCATAGGGAACAGGGTTGCACCGTACATTTCGCTGATAACACGAGGTTCGGGAGGCGGAAATTCGGCGAAGGTTGCAGCAAGCAAGCCCTTACGCTGAACAAGGCCTTGAATACGGAGACGGCCGGCCAGCAAACCGATTTCCGTTACCAGCAAAAGCATTTTGGCTGCTTCAGGAACAGGGCCGAAACGGTCTTCCAATTCCTGGGCAAGGCCCTGGATTTCGTCCGTGTGAGAAACGCGGGCAATGCGCTGGTACATGGAAATGCGGGTCAAGCCGTCTTCAATGTAATCTTCGGGCAGGTAGGCGTCCACACCGATTTCCACACTAGTCTGGATAGGCTTTTCGCTAGGACCGCCACGAAGCATTTCCACAGCTTCCTTCACCAATCGTACATAGGTTTCAAAACCGACTTCTGCAATAAAGCCATGCTGTTCCTGGCCCAGCAGATTGCCTGCGCCTCGAATTTCCAGGTCACGCATGGCAAGCTGGTAGCCGCTGCCCAAGTCCGTAAACTGTTCCAGAGCCTGCAAACGCCTCATGGATTCCGCGGAAATATCGTGCTTTGCAGGTATCACCAGGAACGCCTTGGCAAGCACACTGCTTCGGCCCACTCGTCCACGCATCTGGTACAGCTGGCTAATGCCAAAGTGATGGGCGTTCATAATGATAATGGTGTTAGCATTGGGAACATCCAAGCCCGACTCAATAATACTGGTGCTGATCAGGATGTCAAACTTGCGAGACAAGAAGGAATCCATTGCATTTTCCAGGTCTCGGTCATTCATCTGTCCATGAGCTACACCGATTGTTGCATGAGGAACCATGGCCTCAATATCGTCGGCCAAGGAATAGATACTCTGGACTCGGTCATTCACGACAAACACCTGACCACCGCGGGCCAATTCGTCCAAAATCGCATTCTTCAAAACTTCGTCGTCACGCTTCATCAGCTTGGTTTCAACAGGCAAGCGATTGATGGGCGGAGTATTGATCAAGGAAATATCGCGAACCCCGGTCATGCTCAAATGCAAGGAGCGGGGAATAGGCGTTGCACTCATGCTCAAGGAATCCACAGACAAACGCATTTCGCGAAGCTTTTCCTTTTGCTTTACGCCAAACTTCTGTTCCTCATCAATAATGAGAAGTCCCAGGTCCTTGAACTGGTTCTTTTCAGAAAGAAGTGCATGGGTTCCAATAAGAATGTCGATCTTGCCTTCAGAAACCTGCTTGAAAATTTCCTTCTTTTCCTTAGCCGTCTTATAGCGGTTCACAAGAGCCAGGGTAACGCCTGTTCCTGCAAAACGATCCATAAAGTTTTCGTAATGCTGTGCCGCCAAAATGGTGGTCGGCACCAAAAGGACCACCTGTTTTTTGCTGGTGATGCACTTGTAGGCAGCACGCATAGCCACTTCGGTCTTGCCAAAGCCCACATCGCCACAAATCAAGCGGTCCATGGGGCGGCGACTTTCCATATCCCGCTTAATATCCGCGGTAGCCTTCACCTGGTCTGGCGTAGGCTCGTATTCAAAGGCATCTTCGAAGTCCTGCTGCATTTTTCCATCGGCCGGGAAAGCAAAACCTTCGATAAGCTCGCGTTTGGCATAAAGTTCCACCAGGTCGCGGGCAATCTGGATAACCTTCTGCTTAACGCGTTTCTTAAGGTTTTCCCAGCTCTTGCTACCCAACTTGTCAAGTTTCGGCGGTACTTCGCCGTTATCCAGTCGTTCGATTTTTTGAAGGTCTGCTACAGGGAACTTAAGACGGTCTCCCCCATCGTATTCCAGCAAGGCGCAGTCCACCATACCGCCGTTCACTTCGACACGGACCAGGCCGACATACTTACCTACGCCATGATCCTCGTGAGCCACATAGTCACCGCGGTTCAGGGACTCGATCATCAGAGCACCGGTAACAGAACCTGAAATCTTTCGCTTACGGGTCTTGTTGGAATGACGGTTAAAAATGCGGGTTTCAGTCAAGAAGGCAATGTTGTCCTCTTCAAGCCAGAAACCTTCGGAAAGGCTGCCCTGAATATAATCCTCAATGGGCAGATCCTCGAAAACCTGCTTTAAACGATTGAGGCCGCCAGATGTAGGGGCAACAACATAAACCTTACCGCCAGCAGCTGCAAATTCCTCGATAGCCTTTGCAACCTCATCCGTTCCGTGGGAAGAGAAATCCTGAGGCTTACAATGAAGTTCGTGCCAGTTGCCATCATTCACATTGACGCGGGTAACATCTATGGAACTGCGGCCCACGAAATTGCGGGACAACTCACCAATCTTGAACCAGATATCGCTAGGAGGAACCGCATCCGCGTCAACCTGACGCAATTCCTGGAAAACGGACTCGTAATTCAAGTAATACTTGGAGGCCGTCTCCGAAAGCAGACTCAATTCTTCAAAAACAAGAGCCGCCGTAGGCAAGTAATCCAGCAAACATTTTTCAAGTTTTTCGTATTTGGAGCGCAGCCACCAAAGTCCGGCAGCATCACCACCACGAAGGGCCACATCCTTTTCGGGTACCACAAACTCACCCATAGGATACAGCTGGACGCTGCTCATCTGCTCCACAGAACGCTGGGTGAAAATGTCAAAACTACGGATAGACTCAATTTCGTCGCCAAAGAACTCGATGCGAATGGGGTGCGGATACAGCAGGCAGTTTACGTCAACAATGCAACCACGAATAGAAAATTCACCTACCCCGCTAACCACAGGCTGTTCAATAAAGCCGTGATCCAAAAACCAGGGGCGCAAAGTGCTGGGCTCAAAGACGTCACCCACCTTCAATTTCTTGGATTCTCGAGATACAAAGCCCGGAGAAGGCAGGCGCATCATCAAGGCGTCCAGCGGACAAACCGTAATAAAGGGAGACTCGTTCTTTTCAAGATCCCTGAAGAACTTCAACCGTTCTTCTAGAACGCCTTCAAAAGGCACTTTCTTTTCGTAGGGTTTTAAACCGATAGACGGGAAGAATCGGACAAAAGCCTCCCCCACCATACTTTCCAGATTTTCGACCCAGGCTTCGGCGCTACGGTAATCCTTGGCCACAACCAAAATTGGACTTGGATTCTTGAGGAACCTTGCGGCAACCATCATAGACGCCAAGGGAACAGAAGCTCCGTTGACGTGAATTGCCTCCCCCTGAACCTTCTGGAACAAGGTCAAAGAGGGCGCATTGGCAAAGGTTAGAAAGTCCGATAATGAATCCATTGGGGCCAAAAATAAAAAAATCCCGCTCAAGGAGCGGGACTTCTTATGACATGAATGTCAAATTACAGGAGATAGGTAACCTGGAACTGGACAGACCAGGGATGGCCTTCGCCGGCACTATAGTGATGAATCTTTCCATCCTCGTCTTTGATATCGTAATCGAATTCAGCATTGTTCAAGTCAAAGACCAAACGAACACCTACGTCAACATCACGAGAGTAATAGGCACGATGATGGCCACCGCCAAAAGTGGTTTTAACGGTAAAGCCCATACCTGCTACGAGAGAAACAGTAACAAAGTCGGCATCCCAATCACCATTATCAAGGGATCCTCCATCAATATAATCACCATATGCATCATAGTAAGAATACGTATCAGAGTAGAAACTGGTCAAGTTAAAGCCAAGCTTTAAACCGCCTTCAAAGAAAACGAAGGGCAGGGGCTGGAATCGACCAATAAGGGGAATATCCAGGGACACTTCGGTAAAGCTATCTTCGAATTCAGTTCTGTAGCCCCAATAACGATCAGAATCATATTTCTTGCTGTAGTTACGGAAAGCAAGGTCCAATTCAGCAACGCCATAGACCATGGGGAGAACGCGCACGTGCAAAGCACCACCCAATTCCAAGTTAACATGGGTCATATCGTTGAAGAAGCCACCACCGATAGCAATGCGGCCACCAAGGCGAATAGGACTGTCCGGAGTGGAAATCACAGTCGTTTCCACAGGACGCGGAGGTGGCGGCGGCGGAGGAGGAGGGGGATTTCCGTGGGGGCGATGATTAACGTTTACACCAACCGGGGAATCAAAATTAGAGAAAGAGCTGCCAAAATCGGCAAAGGAAGGCATTGCAAGACTTGTCACCAGAGTCACTGCTGTCAAAAACTTTTTCATTAATACTCCTTTATTAACTTCTTACAGAAAGTAAAAATCATTAACTCTTCTGTCAAACGTTTAGATGCACCCAATGTCTAATTCGTTGCATGATACAGAAAAAAAGTTTGTTTTTTATTCTTCTACGCAGCGGACAAAGAATTCCTGACGCTGTTCCACGTCAATATCGCGGAAATTTGTCATCAATTGGACATCCGGTATATACGCCCCCTGAGTCGCGTTTACACGAATAAAGGGCACATCTTCTTCAAATCCATCGATTTTGAAACGTTGAGTCCAAAATGAGGTCTCCATGGAAGAGCTATTGTAAAGGCCATCGAGAGCATACATGCCCATGCCAAAGCGGTTAGAGGATTTAGGGAAAATGAACAAATCGCTGAAGATATTAGCGGTATCCAAGGCAAGTTCCTTGATAAAACTGTTCAATTCCATAAAATCGTCCTTGGAGGGCAAGCGCCATCCTTCAGGGCAAAGGCCATCATCTGCAGAAAATTCAGAGTAATACCTCCCCTTTTCGGAGCAACGAACACCCACCTTATTTTCTACGCAGGAACTGCCCTCATCGGCGTAGGCCAAATTCTCGGCCATCCAGTTGCGGCTTCCGATTTTCACGGTCTTGTATTCCTGACCGTCGCGAGCATCAGTCAAAGTCTGGAAAACAGGGGTAAAGCCATCCTTCAGAGGGTTTTTGACATGGCCTTCCAAAGAAACTTCGGACATCATCAGCTCATTCTTGTGTTCACCCGGATAAACAGACTCAATTTGGATAATCAGGATTTTGACGTTCTGGAGTACCGGAGAGAAAATGATTTCATCGTAAGTATCGGTATCGTTCCAACGATGGTTCTTCAAAGTGGCGGATGCAACCAGATTATCTTTTTTATTCACATAAATCTTGATGTTCTTTACACGGCTGCTGCCTTCGTAGGCCCGCTTATCCAGATGATCGCCGTTCAAAATATGAAGCGCGCTTACTTCATAGGCCTCCACCTTCATTTCCAGGGTGACAGGCTGTTTCTGGAACGGAGCAGCCCAAGCCGTGCTAGAGAGTTTATCGATCAAATTTTTGGAGCTGAATTTGATACCATTTTGAGGAGGTAAAGTTGCAGAGGCTCGGGTCGCCTTAACGGGAACAACTTCCGCAAAAGACATCACCGCGAGAATAAGCACGAAAAACAGCAACTTCTTCATATAAGTGACTACCTAATCTTAAAACCAGGCGAAATATAGTTTTTCGAACAAACTCTTTAAATGCTTTGTTGAACTAAAAAAGATTAAATGTTGAGGTTTAAACGAATTCACACAACACACTGTAATTTTAATCACATTCCCCCAAAACATCAAAAATACCATGAAGGAAAAAAATAAGCACCAAATTGAAAATCTAGTTGAGGAACTTTTAAGATAATTTCTATCTTTACGCCCGTATGAAAAACGTAGATACTATTGCCGTTTTGGACTTTGGTGGCCAGTACGCCCACCTGATCGCAAACCGTGTCCGCCGCCTCGGCGTTTTCACCGAAATCCATTCCCCCAACTGCGACGTTTCCGAACTGGAAGGCGTCAAGGGAATCATCTATTCCGGTGGCCCCTCCAGCGTTTATGCTGCCGACGCTCCGGAATACAATCCCGAAATCTTGAACCTGCCGGTACCCAAGCTGGGTATCTGCTACGGTCATCAGCTTATCGCCCAGCAGCTGGGCGGTCACGTTGAACCGGGCAAGGTGAAGGAATACGGTATCGCCGACCTGATCGTTGGCGACGAGAAGTGTCCCATCCTTAAGGACCTGCCCAAGGCCTCCCCCATGTGGATGAGCCATGGCGACCAGGTGACCAAGCTGCCCGAAGGTTACCGCATCGTGGCAAGCACCAAGGACTGCGAAATCGCAGCCGTCGCTTTCGACGAACGCAAGATTTACGGCATCCAGTTCCACCCCGAAGTGACCCACAGTAAGTTCGGCATGAAGCTTCTCGAAAACTTCATCGACATTACCGGCGCTGAAAAGACCTGGAACATGAAGAGCTACCTGCCCCTCATTACCGCCCGCATTCAGGAACAGGTGAAGGACCGCAAGGTATTCCTGCTGGTTTCCGGCGGAGTGGACTCCACGGTGGCATTCGTTCTCCTGAACCGCGTGCTAGGCCCAGAAAAGGTTCTGGGTCTCCATGTGGATAACGGCATGATGCGTCTGGGCGAATCCCAGAAGATCATGGACT
>JAKSIE010000008.1 GCA_024398995.1 Fibrobacter sp. | reverse complement strand
GTCGCTGCAGGATTCATGAGCCCCTTGAGGAAAACCTCGAGGGGCTCTTTTTTGTTTATGCCCTGCGGCTGGCACGTCGGCCTGCCACGTTGCGGGTGCGTCCCTTGCCGTACAGGTGTACGGCTGCGGCACCCGCGCCTCGCATCCCTCGGCCATCCCTGCTAGGCACTGGACGAAAAACTGCCGGGGGATTGTACGGCGGCTCGCGCCTCGTCTCTCTCGCCCCTGGGAAAAATACGGTAAGGCTCCTCCCATCGCTAGGCACTGGACGAAAAAACTGCCGGACGAAAAACCGTCCGTCGAACGTAGCGGACTACGGCTGCGGCACCCGCGCCTCGCATCCCGCGGGCTCCGCGCTGCGGCGTTGCTCGCGTCTTGTCCCTGGGGCGGATGCGGTGCCTGGTTCCGATGGCGGTTCGGAAGTGCCTGCCCGGACTTTTTCGCCGGCTTTGTAGGCCAAGGGGAGGGAACGCTCCCGCCTAGCCTACAATTTTTTTCACTTGGAGGCGCGTACGCATGTGCGGCCCCCGTGACTTTGTAGGCCAGAAGCGGGGAACAGCCGGGTTTGGCCTACAGTATTCACTCCAGGGTGAGTCATTCAGGCTCCTGCCTTCAGAATTTTGTAGGCCACGGGAACATGTGCGAACTGTTTGGCCCACAAAAACGGAAACTTGGATGGCTTCTGGCTAGGGCATTTCCTTAAGGTGGTTATTCTTTCGTGAACCTGCTGCCGTTATCGCAAATGTGATGAATCTACGAAGCTTGAATATACCGCAAAGCATTACCTTGATGGCTTCTGGAGGCTTTGATGGTAGAGTATGTAATTGCGGCAGGTTTTTTCTTTATTAAAAAAAAGCGGCAGCATTGAGCTGTCGCTTTTGTTGTTCTATTTTTTTTGCGTTTGTGGCGCGCGGATCTTTTTTGACTAGCGGCTTGCGGCGCGGCTTGCGTCCTTGAGGGCCTTGGAGGCGTGTCCAGAGAACCTCTCGATGACGGGTGCGTCGTTGCCGTCTTCCAGGTCGGCCATTTTGTCATTGATGTCGGCAAGCTGTTCGACGGTTGCGGCAATGCGCTGCTGCAGGAGGTTGACTTCCTGATCGCTGAGGGCATAGCCGTACTTTTCCAAGCGCTGCTCGGCGAAGTTTACGCGCTTAATGAGCTTGTTCTTTTCGTTCAGCAGGCGGCGGTAGTTCGCGTTACGCATCATGGGATTTTCGTTCTGATCGATGTTATTCATATAGTCTCCATATATTAGGATTGTTCTTACCGCAAGTTCCTGCAAGCTCCATGGCTGTGCTGAGGGTACAATTTTCCCTTGCGGAATTCATCTGAACAATTCTGTATCCCCTTACACTAAATATATCGTATGGAGATTAGATTTTGTAAAAGGAAAAGAGATTTTTTCCAAAAAATACTTCAATAATCAGGCGAAAATCCTGACGTGTCTGTAAATGGCCCGGCTACAGCTTCCAGAGGGCAGGAATGGGGCTTGTGCTGTCGTAGATGTCGTCGGCTTCGCGCATGGTGATTGACTTGCTCTTGAGAGGCAGCATGCGTCGTGCATCGTCGTTGGCGGCCTTGCTGTAGGCACCAGCCTTCTTGTACCAGCGAAGGGCGACATTGTACATCTTGGCGCGTTCCAGGATCTTTCCGATGGCGGCGATGGCGTTACCGTAGGCTTCGCTGTCGTCACCGGAGAACTTGTAGTAGGCATCCAGTTCGCTTTCCCAGAAGTCCAGCTCCTGGTAGCAGGGGAGCACCACGGATTCGCTGATGGTGACTGCGTCCATGTTGCCTGCCTTTGCGTTCTGGGCGATTGCCACGATGGCTTCTGCCAGTTCCTTACGGCCGGTCTTCTTTGCGATTTCGAGCCAGGGTGCCATAAAGCGGGTAACGCCGTGGAAGGACTGCATGCGGGCAAGTGCTGCGTCTGCATCGGCGAGGCCTGCGTCCTTTGCCTTCTTGAACCAGATGGCGGCCTTGGCGTAGTCGCCGTCGGCTTCGCACTTCTTGCCGAACTCGTTTGCCATGTTGCCGGATTCAGCGGCGGCGATGGCGGAAAGTTCTTCGGCGGAGCTGCTGTCTTCGTCCAGTTCGCTTGCAGAGAGGTACATTTCGTAGGCGGTTTCCAGAAGGTTTGCCTTTGTAAAGTAGGCGGCCAATGCCAGGGCTAGCTTACGGGTATAGGGCGGATTTTCCAGAACATAGGACTGCCAGTCGGAGGCTTCTCCTGCGGGCGGCACCGCGTCGGATTCCACACCTGCAGCAATAGCTGCGGCATGGCCCTTTGCCTGTGCGATCTTGTCTATGGCCTTACGGTAATCTGCTGCGGATTCATCCAGGTCGGATGCGCTTTCCATGAGGGCAAGGAGTGCCTTTGCAATGGCGAAATGGCCCTGGTTCTTTGCCATGACCAAACGGCTGTAGTAGCTGATGATTGCTGCGTTTTCCATTTTCTATACCCTCAATAAAGTCTTTAGGACCTAAGGTCTCGATAACCCATAGATAGAATTTTTTGCCTATCCTGTTTGGCGGACCCAACTATTGTTGGGCATTTGCCGTTGTTTTAGCCGGTATTTCGATTTTTTTCAGATAGGAGTCCAATCTTCTGGTAAACTGGTATGCACCGAGATAGCTTAGGTGGAATGGACCACTGGCCATTTTGTCTGTGTAGTCATGATTACCGTAGTTGTACTCGTCAAAGACGGGAATACCCTGACTCTCAATTTTCTCGATGATTGCCCTTGCCACATCCCAGTTGGGACCAAAATATCCAAATGAATCTGTGTCCTTGTACTTGGGGCTCTTGGGTGTAATGGTCATAAAGAAAGCGATTCCGTTTTTGTTTGCGTAGGTCTTGAGTGTATTCAATTCATTGATGTTGCTTTGGAGGAATTCGTGTTCAAAGGACATGTTAGACACATCACCGGCTAATTCAGTATCCCCCCATGAGGAGGATTGCAACAGGAAGGTATTGTCGATATAGTCCATTGGTAGCAAACTCCTAGGATATTCCTTTTCCTGGGCTATCTCAGAAATAGCTTCTACCTTTTCCGCAAGGTGGTTTTCGTCGTAAATAAATCCGGGTGAAGAATTCTTGATGGATTCCCAGACCTCTTCTCTGGACCGATATAACAGGCCTGGGGAAAGTTCAATGGAGATAACCTTCAAGTTTTTGGCATAGCGCATGGCGTAGTTCTTGATGAGATAGATGGCAAAGTGCATGTCGGATGCGGCCACCGCCATATTCAACGATTTGTAGGCGGTAATGCTGTCATCGTAAATAGCGTTGTTTGTCATGGAGCTGCCAAAGGACATGTATTCCACGTCCTTATATACCTCCCAAAACTTTTTCATTTTCATTGCCAGTTCCACGGACATGCTGACTATGGGGCTGCCCGCTGCTTCATCGAAGTAGAGGCCTGCGCTATCTAGGTCCAGGTTGCTGTCGGAATAGGAGTTGTCCACCCAAAGACTAGGGTGCCAAAGTTCCTCGCCTTCTACAAGGTCCGTTGTGGAACTGTCATTCACATTGACCAAGGTGATTCTCTTGTGCACACCATTGTTGTCGGTAAGTGTGGCGATTACAAGGCTATCGGAGACGCTTGTGCGAGAAATCCATTCGCTGTGATCGAATGTGTAGCCCTTGGGAGCCGCCACGGTCTGGATGAGCTTACCGGTACTGTCGGTGATAAGAATCCGCTTGTGGGTCCCGTACTTTTCACCGACGAATTCCTTGCCAGTGGTTCCGCCAAAATCAAGGAAGATGGTTCGCTTGGATTCATCTTTTGCAAGGGAGGCGTTGCAGGCTTGTTCCTTGTTGTACCAGGTTGTATCGATTGCGCTGGATTGGAAGATGTCGTCGTCTTGGGCTATGCGGGCCCTGAGCAGGGTCGAGCCTGTAATTGCAAGGCGGTTGTCATTACTGATGCCGCCATGGTAGTTTCCGTCAAAGAGCTTCTGGGGCTTGCCGAACTTGCCGTCTTTGAAGGGGACTTGCCAGGTGGACATCTTTTGGAAGTTTGCGTCATCGTCGTTGTGGGCGGCGTTGGATACGTAGACAATGGTTGTGTCCCCGTTAATGATGCGCCAGCGGGGAATGGCCGCGTTATCTACGTCCAGCTTGATCAGTTTGCTGGTAGTGGAAAGTTCCCTGACATAGAGAGCGGATTTTCCGTCGATGCCCTCCAGGCCCGTGCAGAAGGCGACCCAGCGACCATCGGGAGAAACATCAGGATGGTAGGCGTTTACGGTATCGATGATTTCATTGAAAGGGGATCCTGCACGGGAGTAGTCTATAAATACAAGGTTCTGGGTGTTATCGTTACGGAAGACGAGTTTTGTATTGCGAGTCCCTACGTGGTTCTTGATGGTCATGGAGTTTGCCAGTAGTGAAATTTGGCTGAAGCTTGTGTTGCCATTATTATCGAGCCAGAGTGCGTCAGGAATTTTTCCGTAGGCCAAGCGGAATCCGACATAGACGGCCTTGGACGCAGCGGTTACCGTGTAGACATCGCCACGGCTGTAAATTTTGGTGGATGGGGCTGTGAACAGGTAGCTGCCGCCCTTTAGGATTCGCTGCCCCAGGCTTCCGCCATCAAGAGCACCGACGTAGTTCACGACGGTCGTATCGCGGAAATTTCCAAACCAGTCATTGACCCATTCCATGGCGTTGCCCGCCATATCGCAGATGGATTCGTCCGTGGTATTCGGGGTGGTGCAAACGTTGTGCAATTCATGATTGGAATTGTCTGCGTTCCAGTCTATGTCGGGAGTCCAATTGTGGTTCGCAGCGGCAATCCATTCCGCTTCCGTGGGGAGGCGATATGCATCCACCTCGGGATGGAAAACGTATCCTTCCAGATTGGTGCAGTTGCCTTTGGAATCAAAGGTAGCGGAGGTGTAGCTATAGGCGGTGTCCTTCTTTTCGGCCTTGCTCTTTGCATTTGCGAAAAGCACTGCGTTGTAGAAGGATACATTTGTGGCGGGATGCAATTCACTAGTGCAGTCAATCTGCAGCTGGCCTTCGCCCTTCATGGTTTCGTTAAACTCGCCGCAGGTAACCTCGTGCCTACCGATGGAATAGTCGTAGCTGAATTCCACCTTCATCTGGGGGCGTTCCTTGGGGGACGCGTTTTGATCCTTGCTTCCAAGGATTGCATACTTGCCCTTGGAGTGGACGAGGACGAAATCTTCCAAGTCGGGATCTGTTTCGAATTTGATAGTTTTGTCTGCGTGATCGCTTTCGGATTCACTACCGCTATTAGGGGAGGTACATCCGACCAGAAGAATCAGCAAGATAAGATGCGCTACATACAACATTTTCATTTCAAAATCCCATAGCAATGAAAAACTACTTCGTATCAAGTTCTTTTAACATCGATTTCAATCGTGCTGTAAACTTGGATGCACCCACACGGCAGAGATGGTCCTTGTTCTGCGCGTCAGAATCTTCGTAGTCATGGTCACCCATTTTGTTTTCGTCCATGAGCACAAAGTTGGAGTAATTTTTTTCTAGAGCCTTGATTTCGTCAATACGATCCTGGGCAATGCTACGACGGATTCCGTAGCGGCCGAAGGAACCTGTTTTCTTGAAGCCTGGGCTTTGGGGGAAGATGGCTCCGATGATGGTAATACCGTATTTTTGTGCAGTCTCCACCATAAGTTCCAGTTGCTTTAGGTTTGCGTAGAAGGCTGCAGGATTATTGTTGAACCAGCTGGAATCCCTTTCCACGGTCGGCACGGATTCCCATTGATTGCAGGTTTCTATGTGGAATCCCCTGGTATACATAATGTCGTTTTGGCAGAATTCCAATCCCGCAGAGGCTTCCGTCAGTTCCGCCAATCCCTCGGGGTACCCGTCCTTCCAATAATCATGACTCTCGTCATAGGCGTATCCCGGATAGTTCAGGTATTCGGAGTAGAAGAAATTGTCTTCGTCATTATTCTCAACTTTCCACCACATATCTATATCCAAGGAGACCAAAACATACTTCAATTTTGGCATGTGGTTTATCAGATAGTTTTTTAAAAGGAAGTTGGAGACGAACATGGAGTTTGGAACATTGGACAGGTTCAATGCATTGTAGTCTGGTTCTAGTTCCATAGGATTGACACCATTGGAGGGGCGGGAGGATCCCAGGATGGCCACATCGGTTTCTGCGCGATGTTTCCAAAGCAGCTCCATTTTGTAGCGAAGGATAATGGCGGCCTCGCCACCTGTGCTTGTATAGTAGATTCCTGCGCTGTCTGCATCCAGGGCGGTGTTTTCCGTGGAGATTGAGGAAGTGTTCACCCAAAGGCAGGGGTGCCACAGTTCCTCGCTTTCTACTAGCTCTACGATGGAGCTGTCCCTTGTGTTGACCAGAACGATTTTCTTGTGTGCACCATCGCTATTTGTTAGGCTCGCGACAGCGAAGTTCTGGGTTTCCCCAAAGTCGCCTACGGTCCATTCGCTGTGATCGAAGGTGTATTTTTCGGGGGCGGAAATGGCCTTATTCAGTGTGCCGTTACTGTCAGTGACGAAAATGTATTTGTGGGTGGCGTATTTTGACCCGACGAATTCCCGACCGGTGGGGCCGCTGAAATCCAGGAACAGGGTTTGTTTGGAGGCGTCGCGGCTGAGGCTTGCGTTACATGCCTGCTCGTTGTTGTACCAGATTGTGTCTGTAGCGGATTTCGTGATGGAAGCGTCGGTGTCTGCGATGCGGCTGCGGAGTTTTCTTGCTCCGGAAACAGCAAGACGTTCATCGTAACTGATGCCGCCGTGGTAGGCTCCGTCAAAAAGTTTTTTGGGTGTTCCGAACTTTCCGTTACTAAAGGATACCTGCCAGGTGCTATTGCCAAAGAACGTGGCGTCCTCGTCATTTGTGTTTGCGCTGTTTACGAAAACGATGACGGTGTCTCCGTCAGCAATGCGCCAGCGAGGAATGGCTGCGGACTTTACGTCCAGCTTTACGAGGTTATCGCCTGTGGTGTTCAGCTTGCGCACATAAAGCTGTGAGCTGCCTTCAATGCCTTCGTACTTTGTGCAGAAGGCCACCCATTTTCCGTCGGGAGAAATTTCAGGATGATATACGTCCAACGTATCTTGGATTTCCCTGACGGTGGGATTGCTGTTGGAATAGTCGATGTAGGCCAGATTTTTTGTGATGTGGTTTCTGAAGGCGAGCTTTGCCTGTTGGCTATTTGTCTTGGATTTGACACTTGAGCCGTTGGCAAGGATAATCATGCGGCTAGCGGCGGCGACACTGTCGGAGGTCATCCAAACCGCATCGGGAATTTCTCCGAGGGCGTATCTGAAACCGACATAATCAGCCTTTGTGACGGATGTGACTGTATAGACATCCATGCGGGAGTACAGATAGATGCTTTGGGCTGTATTGAGATAGCTACCGCCCTTGACCACTCTTTCGCCAACGCTTCCCCCGTCGGGTGCGCCTACGTAGTTTGTAACCGTTGTGTTGCGGAAATGGCCCAGCCAGTCATTGACCCATTCCATGGCATTGCCCGCCATATCGCATAGGAGTGAATTCTTGCGGATGTCCTTTGCGGTACAGACCTTATGGATTTTATAATCGGAATTATTCGCATTCCAGCCTAGGTCAGGATACCAGCTGTTGTTTGCTGCAAGAACCCATTCCGCTTCCGTGGGGAGCCTGTACGCATGCGCCTCGGGATGAAAGTTTAAGCCCTCGAGATTCGTGCAGTTCCCGTTTGCATTGAAAGTAGCGGAACTGTAGGTGTAGGCTGTGTCCATGTCCTCTGCCTTGCTCTTGGCATTCATGAACAGCACGACGTCATAATAAGTCACCCTTGTGGCTGGTAGGGAATCGTTACTGCAATCCAGTTGCAGCGAGGCTTCGCGACCCTCGTCGCCATCCTCCGCGCTATCTGTGGCCGCGCCCATGACCTCGTTGAATTCGCCGCAGGTCACCTCGTGCTTACCGATGGAAAAATCGTAGTCGAATTTTACCTTCATTTCGGGGCGTTCTTTCACGTTGGCAGAGGACATTTTTGTCCCAAGAGTTACGCTACGGCCCAGGGAGTTGACCTTTACCAAGCCTTCTTGGGCTTCGTCTTCGTCAAAAATGGTGGGATCGTAGGAACTGCCGCTGGAAGAATCGCAGGAACACAAAAACGGAAACACGCCCAGTGACAAGGCTAAAATAGCGATATGCTTTTTTCTCATGGAGGTGCTTCCTGGTTTATATAACTCTATGCCAAATATAGATTTTAGCGAACCCGTCAATTTAATGCAAAAAAAAGATTTTGGCTTTTTATTTTGACATTCCTGTGCCAATTTACGATAATATATTTGAAGTGAAAAAAACTAGAATGTGGCGGCTTTGGGTCCCACGAGGAGTAACGCTAAAAATGAAGTTTATCCACACGGCTGATTTACACATTGGTAAGCGCGTATGCGAGCATTCCATGCTCAATGACCAGAAACATATTTTGAACGAAATCCTCAAGATTGTTGACAAGGAAAAGCCCGATGCATTGCTCATTGCCGGCGATGTCTATGACAAGTCTGTCCCTAGTGCCGAAGCCGTAGAGGTATTGGACAATTTCCTGGTGGATCTTTCCATGCGTGGAACAAAGACTTTTGTATTGAGCGGTAACCACGATTCTGCCGAACGTATCGCTTTTGGTGGTCGTATCATGGCGAGCCGTGGTATCCATATGTCTCCGATTTATTCCGGAGCTTTTGAGCCGGTGACCATCAAGGATGAATTTGGTGAAGTGGATGTGTGGATGCTGCCTTTTGTGCGCCCCGCTACGATTAAGGCAAAACTTGGATCCGGCGAAACTGCCGATGCCGAGCGCGAAAGGATTACGGATTATACCAGCGCAATTCAGATGGCCATAAGCAAGATGAATCGTGTTCCGGGTCGTCGCAACGTGCTGCTGGCTCATCAGTTTGTGACCGGCGCCCAGGTCGATGAAAATGGCTCCGAAGAATTTGTGGGTGGCCTGGACAATGTTGAGGCCTATGCCTTTGATGGCTTTGATTATGTGGCTTTGGGTCATATTCACCGCCCCCAGAATGTGATAAAGGATGAATCCGGTGCGGGTCGCGTCCGTTATAGCGGAACTCCCCTGAAGTATTCCCTCTCCGAGGCAAGTCATCAAAAGTCCGTGACTGTGGTGGAACTTGGCGAGGCCGGTGCTGCGGGCTCTATGGCTGCCTTAACCATTCGCGAAATTCCTTTGAAGCCTTTGCGCGACGTGCGTAAAATCGAAGGCACTTTTGAAAAGCTGGTTTCTGCGGACTATCGCGAGGCACAGGTGCGCGAGGGCAAGAGCCTGGATGATTATATCTATGTGGTTCTTACCGACGAAAACGACGTGAACGATGCTGCTGCAAAATTACGTGGGTATTATCCGAAGTTGATGGCCCTGGGCTACAACAACTCACGTACACAAAGCGTAGCACATCTTGATTTTGATAATGTGGATAAGAAGTCTCCTTCGGAAATTTTCGGTGATTTTTTCAGAGAGATGAACAACCGCGATATGAATCAGGACGAAAACGATTTTGTCCATGATCTGATTGAATCTATTTGGGAGGGAGAGAACTAATGAGACCGTTGAAACTTGTAATTACGGGTTTCGGCCCCTATGCTGAACGTACTGAAATTGATTTTAACAGGCTGGGTTCCCATGGCCTATATTTGATTAGTGGCGATACGGGTGCCGGCAAGACCACTATTTTTGACGCCATTACCTATGCCCTTTTTGGAAAGGCCAGCGGCAACAATCGTGACGATGCAAAGCTGTTCCGCTGCCTGAATGCAAAACCCGAAACGCCTACGTCGGTGGAATTGACCTTTGCCTACGAAGGCAAGGAATATTGCATTTGCCGTAATCCGGAATACGAACGCCCGAAGGCTCGCGGCGAGGGCATGACCAAGGAATCCGCCAGCGTTACCTTCTATTATCCCGACGCTAACGGCAAGGTTTCTGAATTGAGCCGTAGCGTATCTAAGGAAGGTGATGTTTCCAAGGCTGTAAAAGAAGTCATGGGTGGCCTGGATCGCGATCAGTTCTCCCAGATTGCCATGATCGCCCAGGGCGATTTCATGAAAATCCTTACAGAAGATACGAAACATCGTCGAGAGACTTTCCGCAAGATCTTCAAGACCGAAAATTTCGAAAAGCTGCAGAAGAAGTTGACGGACGAGGCAAATGCTTTTGGCAAGGCTTGTGATACCTTGGTGCAGAAGGCTTGCACCTACGTTTCTGGAATTCAATGTGCAGAGGACTCTGCTTGCGCTACCGATGTGGCCGACAAGATTGCCATGGCCCAAAGTTTGAACATTGCCGATTGGGATGAAGTTTGCACGTTGTTGCAGAACTTGATTGCGGAAGATAATTCCATTGTTGATACGCTCAAAATGGACCTTGCGGAAATTGGCGAAAAGGTTTCTAAGCAGAACCACGATATCGGTAGTGCCGAAGCTGTTCAGACAAACCGCCAGGGACTTGCTGATGCCAAGGTGAAACTGGAAAAAATCGTGCCCACCTTAGATGGACTGAAGGTTGAAAAGGAAAATGCAGAAAACCATCAGCCCGAACGCGATGCACTCCAGGAACAGATCACCACGATCAAGAATTCTCTGCCCCAGTATGATGAGTTGGACACGAAACGTGGTGAGGTAAAAAAGAAGACGGATTCTCTGGGCCAAAACAAGAAGCGCTTTGAGGCCGGCGAGATTTCTCTGGAAAAGCAGGCTTCCGATATCCAGAAGTTGAAGGAGGAGCTGGAAGGTCTTTCCAATGCTGGCGAGAACAAGGTGAACCTTCAGGCTCAAATTGACAAACTGAACAAACGCCAGGCTGATATTCAAAACGTAGGTTCCTTACTGAAGAAGTATAATGTTGCAAAGGAAACCTTTGAAGCTGCCAGAAATGATTACCAGGAAGCGGATAGCCAGTATCGTGCTCTCCATACGGATTACGAAAATAAGCATCGTGCATTCCTGAATGAGCAGGCGGGCTTTCTTGCGGATGCCTTGGAAGAAGGTGCTGAGTGTCCTGTTTGCGGATCCACTCATCACCCCCATAAGGCTTGCAAGTCTACGGAGGCCCCGACCCAGGCTGAATTGGAAAACTTGAAGGCTATGGTGGCCAAGGCCGAGACTACCCGTAATCGTAAGAGTGAAACTGCTGGCCAGCAGAAGGGCATTTGCGATGAGCAGAAGACTTTCTTGGAAAACGAATTGAACAATCTTTTCGGAAAATGTTCCATTGACGACGCCAAGGCACGAGGCAATGAAGAATTCTTGAAGAACCGAGATATCCTGACTGCACTCAATGCTGATTTAGATGCTGAAACCCAGAAGGTAAAGCGTAAGCTGGAGTTGGAAAATAAGGAAACAGGTATCCCTGCCAAGGAAAAGCAGTACGAAGACTTGCGTAAGACTCAAGAAGAACTGGGTCGTAGCAATGTTGCGCTGGAAGCGGAGATTTTGGGCATTCAAAATGAAATCGCCGGCATGCTGAAGAATCTTGCTTTTGAAAGTAAGGCGGCAGCTTCTGCCAAGATGAATGAATTGCAGACCGCCTTAAATCTTTCCAATGATGCATTGAAAAAGGCGACGGACGCGTTCATCGCCTGCGAAAGAGACATCAATGGCCTGAATGAAAAAATCAAAGGTCTCAATGAGGCTTTGGAAGGTGCTTCTGAATACAATCTCGACGAATTGAAAAATACGTTGAATGCAATGGTGGCTTTGCAGGCTCAAAAGACCAATGCATGGAACCTTGCCACTGGCCGCGTAAAGCAGAACAAGGATATTTTGAGCAAGATTCAATCAACGGCGGCTGAATTGGGTACTGTCGTCAAGAAACGTCAATGGCTGAGGAATTTGGCAGACACCGCAAATGGTGGCCTCGTAGGTCGTGAAAAGTTGATGCTGGAAACCTACGTGCAGACATCTTATTTCGACCGTATTATCCGTCATGCCAATAGGCGTTTCCATCTGTTGTCTAACGGTCAGTACGAATTGGTTCGCCGTGAAGAAGCTTCCAATAATAGGACGCAGAGTGGTTTGGATTTGAATGTTATCGACCACGCCAGCGGAAAGCAGCGTGAGGTGAAAACCTTGAGCGGTGGTGAAAGTTTTTTGGCATCGTTGTCGCTGGCCCTGGGCCTTGCCGACGAAGTGCAGAGCAACGCCGGCGGTATCCAGCTGGATACCATGTTTGTGGACGAAGGCTTCGGTTCCTTAGACGATGAGAGCTTGAAATCGGCTATCAATGTGCTGCAGAATCTTGCTGGCGATCACCGCCTGGTGGGCATCATCAGCCATGTGAACGAACTTGAAAATAAGATTGACAAGATTGTTCGCGTGACGAAGGACGACCGCAAGGTCAGCCGCGTGACAATTGACGTCTAGCTTGAGGTCAAGTAAAATCGCGTTACTTCAGCAACGCAGAGACGCACTGCGCAAACTCTACGTCGTTGTCGTTAAAGTATCTTGCAGAGTATTTCTTTCCGTCTTCGCCTTCATAGGTGATTTCGGAAAGGTATTCGACGTTATTCGCGGTGCAGAGTTCCCTGGTGGGATCTGCTGAAATATGTTCAAAGCGGCAAGTATCACCCTGCGATTGGATAGTGGCCGCGATGTAGTGCTTGCCGTTATTCAGCGAATCCAGTTGGACATGTTCCACGTTGATGGTAAGGTCCTTGCCTACAAAGGTAAGGCTTGCCGTTCTGTCAGTTTTTTCGTGGATATCGATTATCTTTGTCTCAATTTTATCAAGAATAAAATCTGGCGCCTTCTTGGTAAAGTGCCAATGACTGAAGATGCAGTTGAATCCCTCGGTACCGCAGCCGTACAAGTCGTACATGATGTAGGAAGAGGTAAGGTCGATCTCGGATTCTACCGTAGGCTTTGTGGATGTCGATTCCTGTGATTCCTGCTCGGTGGAGTAGAGGGTATCCTGGGTGAACTTGATGAATGAATTAGACTCATCCGATTTCCAGATACCGATAATGGACTGGTTGTTTCCGGTATAGATGCTTTTTTCGCTTTCTCCTTCTACGTACCAGTAGGAAAGTTTATTGCCCTGAATTTCGTATACCATGTCCAGGGGGAATTCAAAGGAATTGGAAATCCATTCCGCGGAATTGTCGGTGATGCTGCAGCCGTCGTTATTAAAACCGAAATGGATGGTAAAAGTGCCTTCGCTCTCGTTGAGCGTAATGGGGTATTGTGTGTTCCAGACAGGTTCTTTTTCTGCGTTCTGGGCGATGCTCGAGGAACTCTGCGCGGTGCCTGTGGAACTCTGCGCAGTGCCGGCAGAGCTTGTTGTGGTGCTTGTCGCAGAGTTTGCTGCGGAACTGTTGATTGTTTCATCCGCCGAACTTTGCGGGGTTTCGTCGTTGGGCTTCGTGGCCGATCCATTGTCGGAACAGCCAAAGAAAGAATTGATTGCACAAATGGCAACGCCCAAGTGCATCAGGAATTTCATCCTATTCATAGGTCCTCTCTAACCAAAGTAAATTTGCATAAAAACTAATTCAAAAAACAGAAAAGGCAAGGTCATTTCGGCCTCGCCCTTCATTTTGCAAACAACTGCTTTCTTTTTGTAAAGAAATCTTCAAAAATTAGTTGTAGTATAGTTTTACCTTCCATTCCAATTTATAATCGGAGGCTCTGTAATCACTTTGGCTAATCCATTGATTCATCTTGGAAGAAGGATTATCAATGAAATAACAGTACATTGAAGAATGGTTGACATTTAGCTCAATAACGTTTCGTTCATAGACTACGGGGCAAATGGAAATTTTGTTCGCGCCGCCAGTCATGTAATTGGTGTAGAGATTGCTTCCGTTCCATATTCCAACATCTTCGCCAACCTTGAATTTTTCGGTCACTACGGAATCCACTGTTTCTCCGTCGGCATACGTTATAATGATAAAGTACACCAGGGGATCTCCATCGGAATAGTCCCCCTTATGGGAATTCATTGCTTCCCAGTTGTCAGAAACCTGCTCAAAGTAATTCAAGTCAATAATTAAGGTGTAGGCCTTGTATAGATATTCATTTACTTCATTCTTACTAGAAGAACTACTATAACGTGACGAGCTGCTACTATAACGTGATGAGCTGCTATAGCGAGACGAACTACTCAAAACATCTTCGCGAAGATTTATTTGGGATTTGTATTCCACGTTGTCAATCTCATCATTTGCGTTATCTACGGTGAAAAGATCTCCTCCATTTCCACATCCCATAAGGAAAAGGATTGCAATGGAGCCAAAGACTGAAAAGAGAATATTTTGCTTTTTCATAATGCAACTCCTTTACCAGACAAACTGAAGGCTTGTGCGCCAATAATTTTCGTTCTTGTGTCCGCGTTCACTTTCAATCACCTTGGAATAGAGCATCCACTGGAATTCTGCGGAAATAAAGCGGTTGAACTCTAAGCCGATGCCAAACCATCCCTCGAATTCCCAGTCTGAGGGGGCGTAGGTACCGCTATTGCTACCCAACTCCTTGTAGCAGTAATATCCTTCAATGTCCATCCACGTACTGCCAAAATAGGGTTTGCGGAAGGTATGGGTGAAACTAGCATAGGGTTGTAGGAATCCCAAGGGAATTCCAAGTCTAATGGTAAGAGGTAATTCAGATGAGATATTCCAACTGTCGGCATCAACTTCGATATTTTCGCGCGCAGTTTGGCTATTTCCCCAATTGTTTGTATAGATAACCTGAACTTCGCGGAAGTTCTCATCATAGATATTGACATAATAAAAGAAAACACTCAAGCCTGTTTGGAAAGAAAGGAATGGTGTAAAATACCAACGGAAAACAAAGCCTAGGCCTGCATCAAGGCTTAACCCCTCGTCAGTATTTTTAGAACTGAGTCCCTTGACTCTCCAGAAATCTACTTCATCACCCATACCGTAATTCAAGCTGAAACCAAGTCGCCATTGTTTCCCGTCTACTTTTAGCCAAGGATATTGATCATAAATTGAAGAGGATTCGGTTTTGGGTGTAGACTCTTTCTCTACCTCCTCTGTTTTAACGGTTTGTGGGATTTCCTGGGATTCTGTGTCGCTGTCGGCAGCAGTTGTTGCAACATCCGTTTTTTCAATTTTCTGAACTGAAACCAATTTCATGGTTGTGCTTTCGTAGGAAAGCTTTACTGTGCAATCCCCGGATGTCTCGGAACAGATGGAGACCGCAGTGTTGCCTAGATTTTCGGCTGCATCCAGCAAGCTGATTTTGTCTACATCGCTTGCAGAGGCTTCGCTCTCAATCGATTCACTTTTTTGAAAAACTTCGTCTATGAAGTACAGATTCTTTTCGCAAACATTAGCTCCGCAACCTTCGAGTAAATTTAATGTCAGTTGTTTCTTGCTTGCGGCAATTGCTTCTGCTTTTGCAGCTGCAGCTTCTTCTGCAGCCTTGGAGGCTTCAGCTGCGGCTACTTCGGCGGCCTTAAGGCTGTCTATAATTGCGGGGCAATCGCAAAGCGATTGAACTTTTTCGCAGGTCGCGTCATTATTTTCTGTGCAGGGGACGCATAGTTCTACGCACATGGAATTTGCCCACAACGAAGTTGCGGCAATGGCTACTAAAAGAAAAGTTGGCTTCCTCATGTATACTCCAAATGATTGAGGTTGCTTTTGGAGATTGCTCAGAGGAATTCTCGATGCCAATTTTCAATAAAAAAGGCGTGGAGTCGTCCATCGCTATCTGCAGACTGAGGCTCGGCAAAGCCATTACGCACAAATAACAACAACAACCCACGCCCCATAGGGACGCGAGCGTTTGCCTGTTATCTTCTGCGTTTGAGAATTTTGCCGATTTTCAGTCTAGAAGATAGGGAGCAAAGCTCTAAAATTTTCCGTTCGCGGTAAACCGCTATGTAAAAGAAAAATAAATAAAAAACACAGCCCGGTTCATCAAGTGCGTGAAAAAAAGCCGATTTCAGTCTCCCTGATGACCGAACTGTGCAAGAAATCATGGATCTCGCCAAAGGACGAAACCCAAGGGGCGTGGGTTTTGCACGCACTAGGTGTGCGAAAGGTTACTTGCCTCCCTTGTAGAGTTTGTTGTTAGGATTCAGCTGGTTGGAACGGTTGTCCAGGACGGCTTTGTACTGCTTGTTAATTCCACAGGTTCCCTTGTTGGAATTAAGCTGGTTGGCATGATTGTTGAGGTTCAACTGTTTGGACATAGATGTCTCCTTGTATTTTGGTGTTTACTTTGAGTAGCCCAGCATCATGTTCTTGCGAGCTGTGAGTAGGCGTGTTTCGGCCTTCTTGGCCATTTCAATGAGCTTCAGTTTCTGTGGTTCGCGAGATACGGTCTTAGCGAATTCTTCCAGTTTGCCGCCATCCTTTGCGGCGGCGGTAAGGATAATGTCTAGTAGATCACCGACGTTTTCGACGGTAATTGCCATGCCTCCGGTTACGTTAGCAAGCCATGCGAAAAATTCAGCATCATTACTAAGATAAAATGGTTTGTTGAAGTCACCAATTTCAACTACATTCATGTTTTGGATATGGTCCCGGCCGCAGTAAACAGTATTAATGGTTGTTTGCTTGTTGAACAGTCCCTTGGTGATTTCAAAGAAATCATAATGATCCGGGCATTGTTCCGGTCTATGACACTTGGCATCGCCGAAGAGAACCACGGAACGGTTGTGAACTTCGTGCCACTGTACATTATGAAGTAGGTCATTGAGTGCGTCTTCTACAGCTTCATCTGCGTCACCGCCGTTTCCAGTATGTGTTGCGTCAATGAATGCCTTGATTTCTTGCAGGCTGTTTGTGGGCTGGCATATGGTGGTTACATAGGGATTGTCATAGCCGTGATCCAGATAGAACATAATTCCTATTCGCAAATTTGGGATGAGGGGGAAAAGTGTTTTGGATATTTCATGAAACTTGTTTTTTAACAGGGTATGATAGGGCGTCATAGAAATAGTGAGGTCTCCAACCAGCATCAGGTCGAGGCCGTGGTATTTCTGTTGCATCTGTTCCTGGATGGAGCTGGCGTCATCCTTCAGTGCCTTGATGACCCCGGCTTTCTTGGAAAGGTCTAGAGTTGCAATCTTGTGGGTGCCGCCCTTGACTGCGGCCAGTGCGCCACCTTTCTTTATGGTGGGGAGGATCAGTTCTTTGCTCATATTTACTCCTTATGCGGCTTTGCGCATGTTTCTTCTTTGGTTGAATTCGTTTCGTTTGGTTTCGTCCAGCAAAACTTCCTTTGCCTTATTGATTTGGCGCATCTTTTCTTCTGCAGCGAGGCGGTCTTCTTCAGAGGCCGATGCGAATTTGTCCGGATGCCATTTTTTTGCCTGTTTCTTGTAGGCGCGCTGAATTTCCTTTTCGCTTGCGTCTTCATCAACTTCCAGAATTTCGTAGTAGTCCACGAATTCCTCAAAGTCATCCGGAGTGCCGGCCTCCTCTTCGGAGCCTGTGTCTCCGCTGCAAAGAATCTGCACCAGGATCTCGTAGTTCTTGCAAGTGGTTAGCCCCTGCTGGATATTGCGGTAGCATTCAGCGAAATCCCATTTGTCCTTGCTGTTGGTTGCATTGACGATGGACTGTTCAATGGAATCGATCAGTTTTGCTACGAGAGCCTGTATTCCGCTTGCTTCGGCGTGATCTACCACTTGCTGGTATTGGACCTTAAGGTCAGAAAGGTCGTCGTCAATTTCGCTTAAAGGTACAGCGAATCCCTTGAAGGTCCCGCTGCAGTATTTCTCGTCCAGTTCTTTAAATGAATCCATCAGACCTTCGGCTGCTTTCATACCCTGTCGGATGGTTTCCTTGACAACGATTTTTGCCTTGCGACCATCTTCGGTATCGTCGAAGCTGATGTCCTCAAACTGCTCCTTGATCTGATCCATTTCTGCAATCTTACGATCGTATTCAGCAATCTTTTCATTCAAGGCGTCGCTTTTCTCTTCGTAGCCCTTGCGGAGGGCTTCTTCCTTGGCGGCCATATCCTCAGCCGCGGTTTTTGCCTTTGCGAAAATGGAGTCCGCTTCGGAACGTTCTTTTGCTGCGGCCTTTGCGTTTTCCTTGGCCTCTTGATTCAAACGTTCAGTTTCGCTTTTTTTAGCATCCAACTTGGCTTTTAGCGCATCGTATTTTTCCTTGGTCTCCTGGGCATCTTTTTCGCGCTCCTTGATGTCCTTGCGTTCCTTGTCGAGTTCCTTATCCTTTTTCTGGACGAGTTGTTCATTGCGCTTTAGTTCGCTATCCCTGCCTTGCAGCAGGATTTCTTTTTGCCTTGCCTGCGCATACTTTTCCTCTGCCGACATAAGGTACTTGCGGGTTTTCTCCTCATCGTCCTTGATGCGTTTTTCTCTAGCGTTGAGGTTGGCTTCCTTCTGCTGGTGTCTTTCCACCATCTCTTTCATTTCGACTGAGAGACGATGATTTTCCTGGGCCAGGGCGAGAGAACCGTTCAAGGTCTCCTGGGCGCTTTGTTGCAGCTGTTCGTTAGCCTTTTGGAGGGACTCCGAGTTGTTGATTCGTTCCTCAAGTTTCGCCTCTTTAGCAAGGCGCTTGGCTTCCGTTTCTTGAAGTTCTTTCTCCTTGGCAAGTCGTTCTGCTTCTTTCTGTTTTCTGCTTTTAAATCCAAACATAAAAACCTCTGTAACTTTGAATATTGATTAATGCATTTTTGAACATCTGGTGAATTTCGTATTATATTTGTTTGTATGAAAAAGATCCTTACTGTATTTTTGTTGACTGCATTTGTTTCTGCCTATGCTCAATCGGCTGCAACTTGTGCTCCCTGTGATTGCGGATCCCGTGTGGAACTTAAGGCCAGCGAATCTTCTACGGAAGAAGTCGTGGAAAAGGGCGGTATAGCGCTGGCAGCTGCTGCGGCAGGTGCTTTCTTGCACAAAAAGTTTAGTTGTGAGCGCTTTGACATTGTGGTGGAGTATAGATTGATGGATGCTTGCCTCAATTCCTGTTCTGGAGTGGCTAGCGTTGCGGCTCGTACCGAAAAGTGTGCCAAGGCAATCCAGGATTTTGAATGCAAGAAAAAAATGAGTGCTGCTGATATCGGTAGTATTGTCAGTTCTAGTTGCCCCCGTTAATTCAATGATTGAAGATTCTGTAGAAAAGTGGCGAAGATTGCGAAACGAACTTCATGGGCTGTTTCGTGAACGTCAGTTGACTTTTGCCAAAGCTGCGGAGCGTTACGAACTTACGCTTCATGAAGATGACTTCGATTACGAATTCAATTACGAACGCGTAAAGAAGTTCTGGAAAAAGCCTCCCAAGTCAGATTCTCCTAGTGCACTGGAAAAAGACTGCCCAGATAAATCACGACTTTCGTTGGCAATAGACTATCTGACTAATTTACGGAACTACCTCCTTGATGATGGTACTGTTGTGGTGGGTAAAAAGAATTGCATTTCCAAACGTTTGATTATCAAGGATTATGGTGTTGACTTTTGGGCTGAAGCGCAAAAGGCAGTTATCAATCGAGTTGAAAAGGAAGAGGCCGACGAGGAATGGGGCCGGTAGGCGAACTATTTTTCCCTTTCATGCCTCGCGATAGCATCCTTGATTTTTTCAGAAATCATTTGGACGTTGTCGTTGAAGCTGTTGATCATTTCCCAATCAGAACTACCCTTAATATTCCTTTCGATTGTCTGTGTTGCAGTATGTGAAATATGCTTGCACAGGCAGACTATAATTCCAAATTCCAGCATGTGGGTGGTATTCCACAAGGCTTGAAGTTTCTTTGTTGCCTTTTCGTTGCGTTCTACGGGGATGTGGCGTGCAATTTTGAACCCACAGGAATTTTCAAGGGCTTCTATGTCGAAGTTGCTTCCGGAAATTAAAACGATGGGAATATCGCATCGCAAATCCGGACGCATGGCTTGTTGTATCAAACTCTTTTGCGTTCTTTTCTTGGAGCAAGTTTGCCCCTGGAAAAGCTTGGGGTTCAGAACTTCAAACTTGCGACTAGCCTCACGCTCCCACCATTCGCTAGTGAAACGCTGACCTTCAGTTACGTTGCTGTATAATATTCTTGCGTTCGCCGGTTTACGGGCTACGATGAACTGCAGCATATCATTCGCTTTGTTGCGTAAGCTGGTAAATTGCTCGCGAATTTGGCGTATTTTTAAAGTGCAGAATTCTAGGACTTGCAAGTCATAAATATTATTCCGCTCAATGATTTTTTTCATTTGGTCCATTTTACTGGCTGCGCAATCTTCGCTTGTGATGGCAATGGGAGTGCCGTAACTTTTTGCGAATCGCAGACGTTGGGTAATGGTGATGCCATTCATTTCAATTTCCTTTGTTAAAGTGGTTTGAGGCGTCCTTCCCGCCTTCTTTTACAGATTTAGATTTGATGAAAGGGACAAAAAGGGACAAGAAGGCTCCGGACTTTTGCGGTGGCCATACAAAGAGAGCTTTTGGACTCTGCGAAACCTAGTGTAGAGAGTTCAAGAAAATTATTTCATAAAAAAGTGGCGAAATTCATTGAATTTCGCCACTTTTTCTATTTTGTTATTTTGTGAGTGATTCAAAGTATTGAGCTACTGCTCGGCAACGTTGTGCTCTTTTTTTCCAGTTTACCATCTTTGATTCTTCCAAAATAACCGCACAATCCAAAGCATATTCTTTCAGGTCCTTAATATTGAAGTTGACCTTGAAAGAATCGTCCTGTAAAATTGTTTCAACCATCATTTTTATACCATCAAGCCATCCTACTTCAATCGCTTCCAGCATGGAATTATACTCTTTGCGTCGATTGATAGGCTCTCCGTCAATTAAAGTTAATGGATTGGCGTGATTATGCAGCAATAGTTTGAGCATGGATCTTAGTACGCTTTCTGTAAGAATTTCACCCATATACCGATGTTCGCATACTTGCAGGTGGTTTTGATAGAATATATTTCCAACGTGGTTTAGTTCGTGGTTGACGTTCAATAAATGTTCAGTATACATGGTTGGGTCGTTTGGAGAAGATATGGTTCGGTATTCCGCCATATAATGCTCTATATCAGACATATCAAAGAAATTTGAAAATGGCTCATTGACTAAACGATCGAAATGAACATCATATTCATCAATATATCTATATAATCGTACTATCCAGAATAGGGCCGTTCGGGGTTGAGGTCTTTCAGCAATTTCGTCTATCCAATCTGCTTGAGGATCCTTGCGGTAAGCCTTATATAAGTCTATTACATCCGATAGTATGTCCACATCGCCGGTACATACTGCGCGGTTTAAGATACTTTCAAATGAAGCAGTTTGTTTCTGGAATATAACACCAGGATAGGTATTTTTAGAATCCTTATAGTGCGGTAAGAGAGCGTTGTAAATCTTATGGGCTGTTGTGCGTTCTTGATCTTTGATTTCCTTGAATAGCTTATATGATGACTCAAGACTATCTTCAACAGAAACACCTGCTTTGAGATGTTGCAGAAAATCACTACAAGGAATTTCCTTTGCCTTATAAGCGTAATCACCAAAGTCCCTTGTAATATTAGAATTGGGTGTCATAATTGTAGTGCGACCAAAAGACAAATGAGTGTTGACCCCTAAAGTTACCAAACTCCAGTATAGTGCGGATTCGTTCGTTGATGGCGTGTTGGTAATTTGGGCACCACTTTCTAAAAGTTTTTGAACGATTTCATACTCATTCAATTGAGAGAAGAAGACAATTTGTGGACATCTAACCGCTGTTCCAAAATCAATCTTTTGCTGATTGGCTTTTTTATAGTTTGGTTTTGGGAAACAACGTTTAGCACTTAATCCCTTATCGTAAAAATGAAGTTCGGAACACCAGTCATTAAAACGACGGGCATATTTCTCATGGATAACCTTCTCTTTATCTTTATCATCTAGGTTAAAAGCGTCATTTTCGTACCCAAGAATACATCCAATAGAATAGACCTTTTTGAAATATCCTTTGAGGGATATTTTGTCCTTTTTATCTACGTTCTTGTCTAGGCATTGGGCTGCTAATAGTGACAATATTGTTCCGTACCAAAAATGGGAGGCACTATCGGCGCAATAGAAAATTAAGGGAATAATTTTTTTTACTAGTTCTGAAGCATCCTTAAATTTTCGCTGTAGAATCAAATGCATGATATCAAGACACAAAATACCGGAATAGGCGAAGGGATAGAATTGTTCTTTCGCCTGTTCAATCCAAGATGTGTTTTCATCAAGTGTTCCTGGATCATCGTGCGTGTGCATCTGAGCAAATTTTTTATTGATGTCTTCACTTGTCCTTGCCCGAACATCATCAGATTCGTTGGGATCGTATTTTATGGAAAAAACCTGACATTTTTGACAAAACCATTTTTTAAGGACTGTTTCTCTCCAAAATTTCTTTTTTTGTTCTGGATAGCTATCTAATGCCTCAAAAAAGGTCATTAAGTTGTCAATGGTAGGAGTTGTTCCGTTACACCAGTTTCGGTAGTTGTCGGAGAGATTTTTATCGCTAAATTTTAGGTCAAGTTCTTTTACTAGGGTTGTGAATGGTTCCGTGTTTAATGGTTTTTGCTTCATTCCATAACAGTTGTCCCAATTGTCAGGAACATTCATGATTTCACGAAAATAAAGATTAAGAATTCCAAGGATATAAGAATCCTTCCAATAGCATAATGGTTCGCTGATTATCTTTGAAAAATCATCCAAAAAGGTTTTTGTTTTGATTCCGAAGTAGTTCAGATACAAAGTAATATCGGTTTTGTTTATGTTCTGTCGACCGATTTTGCTATTGAAAATCCTAGCTTTGACATTGTCGAAGGAATTTTTATTTTCGGCACCATAGCCTCGCTCTTTGTCATTGTGAGGTAGAACCAAATCTAATGACAGCAGGACTTCTTCTATGGTAGGGTATCGATCATTAATATTGAGGGGGTTCTTTAAAAAATTTTCGTAATCTTGTTTGGACATAGAAATAAAATATATTCATCAGGAGAGAGGAAGGGTGTTTTTTTCTAAATTTTGCACATGCCCGAAAATTCTCACCAGTCAGAGGCCGCGCAGGCTTCCCGCAACATTTACCTTGATTCTTTCTTGACGTTCTTCAAGATTGGGCTGTTTACTATTGGCGGGGGCTACGCCATGATTCCGCTGATCGAGGCGGAAATCATCGAGAAAAAGAAGTGGGTGAGTCACGATGAGTTCGTGGACCTGATGGCGATTGCACAGAGTTGTCCCGGGATATTCGCGGTGAACATCGCTATCTTTATCGGGTACCGCCTGAGGCGTGTGAAGGGGGCGTTGACTTGCTGCATCGGGACCGCGCTCCCGTCCTTCATCATCATTTTGCTCATTGCGCTTTTCTTCCATCAGTTCAAGGACAACCAGATGGTGGCCGCGGCTTTCCGCGGGATTCGCCCCGCTGTGGTGGCGCTGATTGCGGTGCCCACATTTAATCTGGCGAAGAAGGCGAAGCTGAACCGTTACACGTTCTGGATTCCTATTGTGAGCGCCCTTTTGATTTGGCTTTTGGGCGTGTCGCCAATTCTGATTATTCTTGCGGCTAGTGTGGGCGGCTACTTGGTGGGCCGTAAGGGGATCACGAAATGATTTTCCTCCAGTTGTTCTATACCTTCTTCCAGATTGGCCTTTTCGGATTTGGCGGCGGCTACGGCATGCTTTCGCTGATCCAGCGCGAGGTGGTTTATAATCACAGTTGGATGAGCGCTGCCGACTTTACGGACATTGTGGCTATTAGCCAGATGACGCCGGGCCCCATCGGAATCAACTCTGCAACTTTTGCGGGATACACGGCTTTGCAGAATTCTGGGGCAGAGCCCTGGGTTTGCGTTTTGGGAAGTTGCGTTGCCACTTTCTCCGTGGTGCTGCCGTCCCTGATTTTGATGCTGCTCATTAGCCGCTTCTTTATGAAGCACATGAACCATCCTGCAGTGCAATCTGTTTTCAAGGGCTTGCGCCCCACGGTGGTGGGACTTTTGCTTGCAGCCACCTTGATGCTCATGACTGACGAAAACTTCGGAAATCCTTTCACGGAACTTTTTGGAAAGCCCATGGGTGGCGATCCCAATGACACTTTCCATTTCGCAGTGAGCATTTCGCTGTTTGTTTTGACTTTTGTCCTGACCAAGGGCTTTACGGTTGGACCTTTTAAAATTAAAATTAGTCCTATCAAAATGATTGTGGTTGCGGCCGCCATTGGCTGCGTCTTATTATAAGAGGAAACAATGACAACTCCTAAAGTAAAATCTTTCCCCAAGAAGCAAATCATCATTTGGATCGTGGCTCTCGTCGTTGGCGCCCTTCTGGGCCTCATCAAGTGCGAAGGTCTCACCAACCTGATCAACTTCATCGCTTCTGTCTACACTCGCCTTTTCCAGTTTGTGGCGGTTCCCACCATCGCTCTCGCTTTGATGACCACCCTTTCTGCTCTCGGTGTCAAGAAGAACACTGGCCGCATTTTTGGCCGCACTATCATTTACACCCTCCTTACCACTTTCGCTGCCGCTGCAGTTGGCCTGATTCTTTACCTGATCATTGCTCCGGGTAACTTGCCTATGGATGTGGTGAGCGGTGCCGCTGGCGACGTGCCTCAGAACTTGAGTGCCATGAGCTACTATGATCACTTCTTGAGTGTTGTGCCCAACAATATGGTGCAGCCGTTCTTGAGTGGTAACGTTCTCGGTATCTTGATGGTTGCTGCCGCTGTTGGCCTTGGTCTCGCTTTCATGCCGGATTCCGAAAACAAGTCCGTTCTCTTGAAGGTTATCCTTGGACTTCGCGAACTCCTCTTCACTTTGATCCGCGCTCTCGTTTGGGCTTTGCCTCTTGGCGTTGTTGCCTTTGCCGCACAGCTTTCCGCTCAGGTGAATGCTGGCGTGGTTGTGGGTTCCTTGGGTAAGTACCTCGCTGTGGTGATGGGCGGTAATGTTCTTCAGTTCTGCATTGTGCTTCCGCTGTTCCTTTTGGCTCGCGGCCTCAACCCGCTCCATGTTCTGAAGAAGATGAGCCCCGCTGTGATGATGGCTTTCTTCACCAAGAGCTCCGCTGCAACTTTGCCTGTGACTATGCAGTCTGCTGAAGACAACCTGAAGGTGAATCCGGAAATTTCCCGCTTTGTGCTCCCCATTTGCACCACCATCAACATGAACGGTTGCGCAGCCTTCATTCTGGTGACCAGCCTCTTTGTGATGCAGAATAGCGGCATCGAGCTTTCCATCGGCACCATGCTCATGTGGGTTCTGATTTCCGTGGTGAGCGCTGTGGGTAACGCAGGCGTGCCTATGGGCTGCTACTTCCTGACCCTTTCCCTCATGGTGGGCATGAATGCAAACATCGGCGTTATGGGTGTGATCCTTCCGCTTTATGCAATCATCGACATGATTGAAACTGCAGAAAACGTCTGGTCCGATTCCTGCGTCTGCGCTATGACCAACAAGGATTTGGAAAAGAGCGCTTCTTAATAATTAAGTGTTGCGTTTAAACGTCGCGCAGTTTTGCGACTGAAAATGCAAAAAAAACTCGCCGGTTATGCCGACGAGTTTTTTTTATGTGGTCAAATATTTTTTATGCTGCGGGATCTGCCGGGATGGAGTCTACGGCGGGGTCATTTTGTTTGACGATTTCGTCAGCGAAGATGACGCAGGAAACAGACATATAGGGTGCGAGTAACAGGTAGGTGATTCCTAGGATGATGCCACTAAGAAGAAATGCAACGATATATCTAGAGTCAATATCCGCGTAGTCAGCATTTACGGGGGCAAAGTTGACTATGGTCCACAGGAAGACGATTATCGCGGGAATGCTACCGAGAATCCACCAGCCGATAAAGCGGCAGCTAAGTCCCCAGAATTTGAGCTTATAGCCTTTGATAATATTCCAGGACCATTTAATGGCGGGAACGGCGTTGATGTTTTCGTCGGTGGCCAGTTTGTAATAACTCATGGCTAGGAATGGGGTCAGGTGATAGAACACTATGAAAAAGAGAACAGTTGCAATGGAGACACTAATGACGAAGGCAAATTCGCTCTGGCTTGCGGCTTTGAGAAGGATTGCGGGGATGCCGCAAACAAGACAGATGGCTATGGAGATAACCATCGTCAGCAAAAGTCCGCGAATGTTGCGCCAGTAGATTTTGCGTCGGTTAGCGTTGAAGAGGTCCAGGGTGGGCTGGAAAACATCATTGACTTTTTCGGAGCCATCAGTTGCTAATTTTCTGAAGAAAACAATAAAGCCTAGCGTCATGGGAGTGATGAAGAGAATCTGAAGGACAAGATCTGGGATGGTGGCGAGGTTCTTGCCAAGGATTGCTTCCAAAGGTGTGTTGATTAAAATGGTGTAGACGATTTCGATTCCCAGAAAGGCGAACAGGGAGCCAATTGCCTTGCCCCAGTGACCGCTAAGGCGGCGACGAGCTAGGCTCATAATCTCTTTGTTTTCCAACATATTTCCTCCAACTAATTCTTTATGAATTTCCTAACTATTTCTTTATTACTTTGTTATAAACTGCAATCTGGCGCTCGATGATTCCGTCCCAGGTGAAGTACTGAGCAATGCGCTTGCGGGCGCCTTCGATAACGCCTCCTACCAAGTTGGGGTCTGCAGCCAGCAGCTTGAATGCTTCGGCCAATGCTTCCGGATCCTTTTCAGGAACCAGCAGACCGCTGACGTTATCAACTACAACATCAGGGATGCCGCCAACGTTACTTGCTACGATGGGCAAATTCAATTCCATGGCTTCAATCAAAACGACTCCCAGGCCTTCGGTATCGCCTTTGCTATCCACGATGGCGGGCAGCGTAAAGACGTTGGCGGTACGGTATTCGTTTTCAAGTTCTGCGGGAGAAAGCTTTCCAGTGAAGATGATGTCGCAGGGTCCGCCGTATTCGTTGCCGGTAATGGCTTCGTCGGAAGTAGCTACTTCGTGAGCCTGCTGTTTCAGTTCTGCGGTCAAGTCGCCCACGCCTACGATTCGGATTTCGAACTGTTCCTTGGGCAGGTACATGGCGGATTCGATCAGGTAGTTGATGCCCTTGCGTTCGATGTGGCGGCCTACGAAAAGAATCTTGAACTTGCCGTTTACGGGATGAATGCTCTTTGAAACGTTTGGAGCGAGGTCGCTTTGGATTGCTTCGTCGCTTCGCTCCTCGCAATGACATTGGGAAGAACCAAGAGTTGTTCCGTAGGGGCTCCATTCCACTTCTACGTTGCGCAGCGCCTTGATCTTGCTTGCGGTAAAGCTGGAATTTGCAAATACAGCCTGTGCCTGACTGATGGCGAACTTCAGGAACGGCTTCACCCATTTCTTCTTGCGGATCAGGAGCAGTTCTGCCCCGTGGAAGTTCAGTACCAGCGGGATACGGAACAGCTTTGCGGCGCCCAATGCAATGAACGCATGGGGGAACGGCCAGTGGGCGTGAATTACGTCGGGCTTCCATTTGCGGCACAGGCTCAAGCAACGGAAGAAACCGCTGATGATGTAGGGAATGGCCAGCAACTGCAGCCAGGGTTTCGAAGCCATCTTGCTGGGGGCGCCTTCTTCGTGGGTCAGCATTTCCCAGTCCTTGGGGGCGTACCTAAAGCGATTGACTTTAACGCCGTCAATTTCGTGGCTCTTTAGGCCCTTGTAGGTGGGAGCTAAAACCTGGACTTCAACTCCGGCGGCGCGCAAATGTGCAACGGAGGCACGGAGCCATGGGACTTCGGCGTCCTCATGAAAACGAGGGTACACGGACCCGATGACTAATACTTTCTTAACCATAATAGTAGTGCTGTTGCGGGCTTAGAAATGGGTTGCAAAAGTGCAGGCTTTCCTGGGCTCCAGGGCTTGCATTACAGTGCCGCTGCATTTGCGCTTTCATCACCGGGCACCTGGATACAGGCCGGATAGACAATGGGCTTAACGGCGTTTTCAAGAACGTCTTTGGCTTTGGAAAATCCCTGGCTTTCGGACATTTGTTCGATACGTCCTTTGACGCGGTTCCAGCCTTCGATTTTGGAATCCAGAAGGAGCATGCCGATGCCGGAGTCGTGTTCAAGCAGACCAATGATATCGCTTCCGCGGTTGCTCTTGTGGAGGGACTCCAGGAACATTTCCCAGAAGGTATTGTTGTCTTCGGCGCTTTCCAGTTGTTTTTTGACGTTTTCGAAGTCAAATTCAATGTAAACGAAGGAACTTTGGTCTTCATCGCTGCGGATGATTTCCTCTTGGCAACGACGTTCAAATATTTCCTCTGTGTAGATAGAAATATCATACTTGTGTTTTCCAATCAAATTAAAAAGCAGTTCTTTCATCAGTGGGTAGAATTTAGTCTATTTTTACAGTATGCAGCGATTGTTGAAATTGAAAAAAGTACTTAAGAACAGTGTTTTTGCCGCCGCCGTTGAAAATTTCAAGGCTATCAAGGCATCAACCGTCAAATGCCGTGCCCTGACCGAAGCTGAAATTCAGGTACTGGTCAAAAATGGGAACCGTTCCGAGTCCTGGTCCAAGGTGATGGTGGATCCGGATTTCGATCCCATGCGCATTCATGGCTCCACTTTCGCTGGTGAAGTTTACCTGCCCCGTTTCTTTGGCACCCTGCTCTTGCCTGGTGACATTTCCTATCCAACTGGTATCTACGACAGCTTTGTCCATAACTGCATTGTGGAGAACGCCCTGATTTATCGCGTGGCTATGTTGTCCAACGAGTTGATCCGTGTGGGCGCCGTGGTCGAGAACGTGGGCTCCTTGGTGAGCAGCGGTAAGATCAACTACATGATCGGTACCTCCATGAGTGTGGGTAACGAAATGGGCGGCCGTCGCCTGTTGGTGTTCCCTGAAATGACCATGGACCTGGTGGAAGCCCAGTTGTTCCATAAGGCTGATGAGGAAGTGTCCAAGGCCTTTAACGATCAGTTGCAGATTTATCGCGACGAGACTGCCCTGCCCTTCGGCGTGGTGGGCAAGGGTGCGGTGATTTCCAATACCAACATTATTCGCAACAGCTGGATTGGAGCCCATGCCCGTGTTGAAGGTGCTTCCAAGATTCGTAACTCCGTGGTCCTTAGTTCTCTCGAAGAATCCAGCCACATTTACGATTCCGTGATTCTTGAAAATTCCGATGTGCAGATGGGCGTGACCATCCACACCGGTGCCGAGGTCCAGGGCTCTCTGATTATGAGTCGAACCAAGGTTGCCTGCAAGGCGATTGTCAAGTCTTCTATTATTGCACCTTGCTGCCATATTGAAGAGGGTGAAGTCAATAGTTCTTGCGTGGGTCCCATGACCCAGATGCACCACCATTCCCTGCTCATTGCCGCCTTGTGGCCCGAGGGCTGCGGCAACCTGGGTTACGGTGCCAATGTAGGTAGTAACCACACCGGTCGTATGCCGGACCAGGAAGTGATGCCTGGACAGGGTATGTTCTTTGGCCTTGGGGTGAACATCAAGTTCCCTGCCAACTATCGTGAATCTCCTTTCACATTGATTGCTTCCGGCGTTACCACTTTGCCTCAGCGCGTGAAGTTCCCCTTCTCCCTGATTCGCCCCGGTGATCCTCAACTCAATGGTGTACCTGCCAAACTGAATGAAATTGTTCCGGGCTGGAACTACGCCCGAAATGCTTACGCGCTGGACCGCAATGCCTATAAGTATTCTATTCGCGGTAAGGGAATTGTGCCCGCAACGTTCTGCAGTATCTTTAATACAGAAACCGTACGTGCTGTCTATGATGCCTATTGCCGTTTGCAGGTCAGCGTGATTCGCGACGTGTACACCAAGGAACATATTGACGGCCTTGGCGAAAACTTCTTACGCGAACGCGTGCGACAGCAGGCCCTGCACACTTATGCCGAATATCTGGAACGCCGCGTCTTGGAAGCTATCATTACTTTGGTTGTAAGTGACAGCTCCCTGCAGAATCAGCCTGTCAAGGAATTGCGCCGCTTGATTATCACAGATTCCAACAAGGATATCGTCCGTGTGGTTCCCCTGCCGGAAACCTTTGAGGAATTGATCAAGCGTTATCGCCAGCTTGAGAAGGATTGGTTCGAAAGAGTCTCCCATGGTCTGGACAAGGATCATGAACGGGGCCGCGAAATCTTCGATGACTATGACGATGCCCATCCGGTGGACAAGGGCTTTACTGAATGGGAAAAGACCCGCGTCGAAGAAAAGCTCCGCCGTCTGAATGTGATTTCCAAGTCTGTTAAGCCAGAACTTTAGGATTTTTTTTAAGGTTTAGGTTGCTGTCGTGATCTGGATGATTACACTGTTGATTATGGAAGTTGTCCTTAAGGCCGTTCTCGAAATTCGTGAACGCAGGGCAACGCAGGTTCGCGGGGGCGTGTTTGCTGTCCTTCGCATTATTCCGCTGGTGAATGATTTTATTCCCCTGCCAGAACATCGCAAGGATCCTGAAAAGGGAAAGTTCGCTGCCGCCCACGAAGACGCCCATAAGAAACAGCACCACGCCGCCCTTCGTAATCTGGTGAAGGTCATTATGATGATGCTTTCGCTGGGTGTAATCGCCCTGGTGGTGGGCCGCTACGAAATGCCCTTCTGGGCGGCGATTTTGTGGCTCCATCTGGTTGCCATTCCTGGGCGCATTATTTTCCATACTTATTGCTGGGGCCAGGAACTTGAGGCAGACCGCATTGCCTATGAACATGTGGAAAGAAATATTGCCAAGAACGCGCTGCGCAATTTGGTGGAGTGCGAAATTCCCTACACGCCTGTGTTCGCCTTGATGTACCGCGAGCATCCTACTGCGGCTATCCGCCGCAAAAGACTTCTTGGAAAATAATTTATTGGATTTTTGGGCCCCTAATATGCCTGTACAGCTGTTTTTTGTAGGCTAAACACTACTCAGCTCAATGTTTGACCTACAAAAAAATATCAGGAAAAATATTTTATTGTTAGTTTGTTATAAATATTGTAGGCTAAATGGGATATGTTCCAATCGTTGACCTACAAATTTTAATGCAAGTTTAAAAAATGAAATGCGGTGGTCAAAAATTTTATAGGCTAAAAGGCGGGAGGCTGCTGATTTAGCCTACAAACCGCCTGCTGTGCCCCTCCCAATCGTAAAAACTGGTTTTCTGGTTTATAGTTTTGTATGATTTAATGGTGAACGATTAACATCGTCTTTTGTATATCAGTTTTTTAATGTCTCACTTTTGAGGAGTAATGATGCCTGATTTACAAAAAGGCGATTCATTTGATTTTTCTGAAGATTTTGAAGTACTTGCTGCTGACCGCCTGGGGGATGCCCTGCGGGAGCGTCAATCCCAGTTGAAATTCGCAATTGCAGTTATTGAGGGGCGTCAGGGCAAACCTGATAAAAATGTCGAGGGCCGCCTACGAATCGACATGAATGGCAGCTATGCCAGATATTTCCATGTGCGTTCGCCGGATGATTTCAAGGGCGAGTACATTCCCAAGAAAAAGCATTCTATAGTCCGCGCCCTGGCGCAGAGGGATTACGACGAAAAAACGCTTGCCATATTGCAAGAACAGTTGAGCCAAGTTGAGATGCTTCTGGATGTTTATGCCCCTGCAAAAGTCGATGAATTTTATGCGGGGTTGCATCCTAGTCGTCGTTCTATGGTTCATCCGGTTCGTCTTTCTGACAAGGAACTTGCTAGGCGTTGGCTCGCGATTCCTTATGTTCGAAAAGCCTTTGACGGGAATGTGCCGGAATATTTTTCTGCAGATGGACTTCGGGTTCGCTCAAAGTCCGAGGTGATTATTGCGGATACACTAGTCCGTATGGGTGTACCCTTTAAATACGAGTGCCCGTGTAAAATACGGGGGATGGGAAAAATTCATCCAGACTTTACCTGCTTGAATTTGCGTACCCGGAAAACCATACTTTGGGAACATTTGGGGATGATGGATTCGTCGGAATATAGTGCCAAGGCTGTGTCTCGAATTCATAGCTACAATGCCTCTGGATTTTACCTTGGAGTAAATCTTTTGGTGACAATGGAAACGGCAGAGAAACCTTTAAGTGCGAAATCCGTGGTGCGGACGATTGAGCAATACTTAAAGTGATTGTTGAGTTGAGACACAGCTCTCGCCTTTTTTGATATTGCATGCTTCGCATGCATATACTTCGGCTCGGCAATGCCAAAAACATATATGTTTTTGTCGCTGCTCTCGCCTTTTTGTATATTACCTACCGATATGATTAAGTCATTTGTTTCTCGCTTGTGTGTTTTGGCGGCGGTTTGCGCGTTGCCCTCATTTGCCTTTGATGTTAGCGTGAAAGCCAACGTAGATAACGCTCAGGTCTTTATCGGTGACATGTTCAATTACGAAATCGCAGTGACCGCTCCCGAAAACGCCATTGTGGATTTGCCTAGCTTCGTGGGTAACCTTGGCAGTTTCGAAGTCAAGGAAATGAAGAACGAGCGTATTACCGAAGGCATGCCCAAGGGCACAGCGAAGTTCACCTGGCTTGCCACGCTGAATACTTTCGTCAGTGGCGACTTCATGATTGCTCCCCAGCAAGTGGTGGCCATTGTGGATAAGGATACTGTAAAGACCAATACGGACCCGGTGGCTGTGAAGGTCGCTAACCGTACTACCGGCGAAGAAACCGATATTCTCGATGTGGAAGAACCGATGGCGGACCCGCGCTTACCCCAGTGGCTGATTATTGCGCTGTGCGTTATGGGCGGTGTGGTGTTGGTTCTTTTGGGATGGCTTTTGCACAAGAAGTTCCGCAAGCAGGGCGAGGCCCCGCGCTTGCCTCCTTACGAGGAAGCGGTGCTGGCTCTTAAGGAACTTCGCGTTCGCAATTACCTTGCCGAAGGTAACCAGGGCGACTACTTTATGTCCATGGGTTTCATCACCCGCCGCTATATTGAACGTCGTTTTGGCGTAGAAATTCTCGACGCAACCGTTGCAGAACTGAAGCAGCGTATGTCCCAGGTTTCTGGACTGCCGCAGGCTTACAAGGAATCCGTGGTGACGCTTGCTGTAGAAACGGAACCGGTGAAATTCGCCAAGATGAAGCTGGACGGCGAACGCTGCCGCTTCTGGGACGAATGGGCTGACCGTTTGATCGAAGACACCAAGCCCACTCCCGAAGAACAGCAGGCCGAAAAGGACGCCCTGAAGGCTGCAGTCAACGACATCAAGGCTGCCAAGAAAAAGGCTAAGAAGAAATAACCCTACGTTTTATTATGTGGATTATTTTATCGATCTCTCTTGTTTTGGTACTTATGTCTATTACGACATTTTTTACCAACAGAGGTCATTCCGCGATTCCCTATCTTTTGACGGCAATTACCGTAAGCAATTTTCTGCTGGGTATAAATGCAATTCTTGCCGGCTATCATCCCGTGGTTGCATCATCACTGTTGGCTGCTGCCATTATCATGACCGGCCTAGTTTCTAAATATGTTCTGTTACTACCTTTGGGAGTGCTTGCACTCCTTGCCTATTACTGGCTAGCGATCAGTGTAGGTCCAGTCGCTTTGTATTTTGCAAGCCTTGTGTTGCTGATTGTTTTTTTCTGGATAGTCGTTAATAGCATGACATGGTGGGGACCATGAATTCCAGGAACTGTTCCGGAGAAAGTTCCTCGGCACGAACAAATTCAAAGAACTTTTCGATGTCGGCAAAGGCGCTGACTAACACGGAGAGGTTGCCGTAATTGCTGCTGCAAGGGGCTGCGCAAATCAGAAAGCCGCTCAGGTCGAACTTCAAGAAATCAATGCTTGTGATGTGGAAGTTCTCGCTTATCTCTAAGTGCTTTCGCGGAATTTTGTTTATGCTTTCTTCTTCTTTCTTTTAGGCGAGATGGCGATGAATGCCAGCACGCTGATCAGAAGCAGGAAGGGATAGAACATAAAGGGGATGATATCGAAGGCGCTGACGTTCTGTGCGGCTCCACCTTCGGCTACAACTGCGGCCCCTGCGGCGGCTACGGCGGAAAGTGCTACTAACATCTGGGCGCCATAGGGGAGCAGGCCCTGTACGATGCATCCGAAGATATCCAAGAGCGATGCGGTCTTCTGCGGGGAGATTCTGTATTCGTCGCTCATCTGCTTGGCGATGGGTGCTGCCATGACGATGGCCACGGTGTTGTTAGCGGTTGCAACGTCCATGGCGCTGACCAGAAGGCCTACGCCCAGCTGGCCGCTCTTATGACCCTTGAAGACCTTGTGGATGAAATCCAGCAGTGCGGCAAAGCCACCGTGAATGCGGATAAGGCCGCAAAGGGCGCTGACAAGAACTGCCACCATGATGGTCTCGTACATTCCGGAAATGCCGTTGCCCACGTGGGTCAAAAGACCGACGAAATCCAACTGACCGCTACCTACCATGACGACCGCGGCGGCCACGATGCCCACCAGCAAAACGGTGAACACGTTAATGCCGGTCAACGCCAGAACGAGAACCAGAACGTAGGGCACCAGCTGAATCAGATTGTAATCACTGCTAACGACTTCTCGGGCGTCGGTAGCGAAGGAGATTGCCGCAATAATCAAGATGGCAGCCAAGGCGGCAGGTAATGCAATCCAGAAATTCACCTTGAACTTTTCCTTCATGGCGACGCCCTGGGTAGAGGTTGCCGCAATGGTGGTGTCAGAGATAAACGAAAGGTTGTCGCCGAACATGGCGCCGCCAATGACGGAAGCCACACAGAAGGGAATGCCAAAACCTGCGGCTCCTGCAACTTCAATGGCAATAGGCGTCACCACTGCGATAGTGCCTACGGAAGTCCCCATAGCGGTAGAAACGAAGGCTGCCACCACGAAAAGTACAACCACTGCAAACTGCGCGGGAATGAAATCCAAAAGCAAGTAGGCCGCCGCACTGGCGCTAGATCGCCCCAGGATTCCTGCGAAAATGCCTGCGCACAAAAACACCAGGATCATGAGGAAGATGTTGCGATCGCCGATGGCCCCTGCCATCACGTTCATCTTCTTGTCGAAATTCAGCTTGCGATTCTGGATGCATGCTACAAAGATGGCCACCAGAAAAGCCGCCACAATAGGGATATTGTAGAAGCCCATGGGAATCTTCAGAACATATTCAAAGGTGATGCCCATGCCCAGGTACAAAACCAGGAACACGGCGATAGGCAAAAGGGCCTTGGGATTGCCCTTGATATTTTCAAGATGGTCGAGGGAAATACTTTCTTTGTTTTGCATAATAACCAAGATAAAAATGTTTTGATGAAAACTAAAATTCTATAGTCATTCCGGTGTGCATTTGCTGGGCGCGATCCCCTAAAATATCGTGTAGAATTTTAAAACCATGTTCACCGGTGCAGTGGCCGGTATAGATTTTTTGCACGTCCAGAGCGCGGAGACGCTCTGCAAATTCTCGGATTTTTTGTTCGGGAGTTCGGTACAAATGGAAGCCGCCTAATATGGCGTAGATCTTTTTTCCGGGGAATGCGACTTCGATTTCTTTTACGATGTTGTCAGCTCCGCCGTGGCTGCAGCTGTTCATGATGAACAGGCCCTGAGGAGTGTCAAGTACTAAACTTTGCTCGTGGTCAAAACTATCGGGAAGGTACTTGCCGTTTTGCTTGATGGAGAGACCGTTGCGTGAGCCGATTTCTGCACGGTCCTCTGCGCTGAAGACATTGTTGTTGTGCCCTACCAGAAATACTCCCGGCAGGATTTCTGCGGTGCCGTTCACAAATTTGATGCGGTTGGAGTAGCGCTTGAGCCAGCCGCGGCGTATACCGATGTATTCCTGATAGGTGAAGAACTTTAAAAACTTGTGTGTGTGGTAACAGTTCTCGCCGGCGGTTTCACGCAAATAGAATGTGGCGCGATCGTTAGCGGCAAAGAACGCCTCCATCCCGTTGGAATGATCAAAGTGGGCGTGGCTTAAAACGGCGACGTCCACTTTTGACAAGTCCACATTCATGGCGCCCGCATTGGAGGCGAAGTTGTCCGAGGCGCCTGTATCTAACAGAACCTGGTGACCATTGAATTCCACCAAGGCGGATAAGCCCCATTCGGGAACGAGAGCCTTGCAGCTTGCCTGGCTCGATTCCTGTGCACAATACCCTGCGCACTTTTCCCGGTTGTCTATTAACACCTTGATCTTCATACGATGCTAATAATAAAAAAGGGGCCATCTTTAGGTAAGATTTATTGGAAATTAGTCTTCTTGGATGGTGAAAAATTTGTCATATTCTGCGAAAAAGAGGTGTTTCTATAGAAAATTGTAATAATTACAAATATTTTTGTTTTACCCATTGACTTTTATTGGAATTATTATATATTTGTAATCGTTACAAATAATGGGGCTGAAAAGACACAAATCAAACCCCTAAAAAATAAACCCCGCGCGACGGTTTTTATGGCAAATAGGCCTTGCGCAAACCTTGGCAAAGTGCCAAAGGAGTAGAATATGAAGGTATGGAAGTGCAAAGTTTGCGGTTATATCCACATGGGCGAAGAAGCTCCGGAAGAATGCCCCCTCTGCAAGGCTAAGAAGGCTGCTTTCGTTTGCGAAGGTGAATCCGCTGCTGCCGCTGCCTCCAACGGTGCAAAGGTCGTAAAGACTGTCTTTGCAGATGAACACAAGGTTGGTATCGCCAAGGGCTTGGATCCTGAAGTGGTCCAGGGACTCCGTGAGAACTTCAATGGCGAATGCTGCGAAGTGGGTATGTATCTTGCCATGAGCCGCCAGGCTGACCGCGAAGGCTATCCTGAAGTTGCTGAAGCTTACAAGCGTATCGCTTTCGAAGAAGCTGAACACGCTGCCAAGTTTGCTGAACTTCTGGGCGAAGTTGTCCATGCCGACACCAAGATGAACCTCCAGCTCCGCGTTGCTGCAGAAGCAGGCGCAACCGAAGGCAAGCTCGCTCTCGCAAAGCGCGCTAAGGAACTGAACTACGATGCTATTCACGACACCGTCCACGAAATGTGCAAGGACGAAGCTCGTCACGGTGGCGCTTTCGAAGGTCTCCTGAACCGCTACTTCAATAAGTAATTCTAGATTTCCGGGTCGAACAAGATTATCCTTGAGGTTCCAATGCAAGCTACAGCAGAAATTCTGACGCAGCACGGTATTCGTCCTTCTGTCCAGAGGACGACGGTGCTTCGCTATCTGCGTAGCGTCAAGACACATCCTACGGTAGACGAAATCTACCAGGCCCTATTGCCTGGGAATCCGTCTCTCTCTAGGACTACGGTCTATAATACATTGGAACTTCTCAGCGAACACAATCTTGTTTTGACTTTGGATTTTGGCGAAGGCTATTTGCGCTACGATGCCGATTGCTCGCCACACTGCCATTTCATTTGTGATGGCTGCGGTCGAGTATTCGACATTATGGAAGCCCCTCCTGACTGCGCGGGTATGCTTCCCCGAGGCTTTGCCCTAAAAGCAGTGCAGTTAAAGCTTGTGGGAACATGTGCTGCATGCTCCAAGGCTGAATAAGTTAGGAGCTAAGAAGAAAACTTGGGACTAATGACGTTGTAGAATTCCAGGAACTGTTCCGGGGAAAGTTCCTCGGCGCGGACTGTAGCAGGATAATTCAGGAGCTCGATAGCCTCCTGGATTTTCTTTTTATCGTAGGCTTTGCCAAAGGAATTGCTCAAGGTTTTTCGCTTTTGCGTAAAGGCGGCGCGCACAAAATCGAAGAACTTGTCTATATCGGCACCTTTAAAATCCATAGGGACCGTACGCGGGGTCAGCAGCATGGTAGCGCTATCAACATTGGGCTTCGGCGTAAAATGTTCCGGACCGATCTTGCGGAGAATCTTGGTATCTGCAAAGGCGGAAACCAATACGGAGAGGCTGCCGTAATTGCTGCTGCAAGGGGCTGCGCAAATGCGTTCGGCAACTTCCAGCTGGACCATGCCCATAAAGCCCTTGGTCAGGTACAGGCGGGGCATGAGGCCTGCGATAATAGCGGTAGAAACATTGTAGGGAAGGTTGCCTGTGACCCAGGGCTTTTCGTGAGCATCCAAAAATCCCTGGAGGTCAAACTTCAGAAAGTCAATGTTTGTGATATGGAAATTCTTGCGGTCGCCGAACTTGCCGTTCAGCACTTCAACGCACTGTTCGTCAATTTCTACGGCGGTAAGTTCTACGCCGCGGTTCAGCAGATGTTCCGTAAGGGCTCCATGGCCTGGGCCGATTTCCAGAACGGCTTCGCCTTCATTAGCAGGCAGATCCCCTGCAATAGCGATGGCGGTGGGTACATCCAGAAAGTTCTGGCCAAATTTACGACGACGTGCTCTATCCATATTTTAAAATCTAGAAATTTTAGGAACGTTCAAAATCAAAGGTATCAAGACCGCGCAGTTTTGCGAGCTTGGTGTTACGAGGTTAAATGCCTAGGAATTTTTTCAATGCGTCCATGTGCTCGCGGGCGTCTTTGAGACCCAGGGCGTAGAGGGCGGTAATCTTCGCGGCATCCTTTTCTACGCGGCCGATTTTCATGTTCACGCTGGGGCGGAATACGAAACTGCGACCTTCCTTTTCCCAAGCGGCCAAGGTCTTGAGACATTTGTTGTAACGGATGTGGCGGTTGGCCACGGCTTCGACGAATTTGGGGTAGCGGCCATAAACCAGCTTGTAAAGGGGAACCAACTTGTTTGGGGTTTTGGTGTAGCCCAGATGACGAGCGGTAATGACCACCTGCTTTTTGTAGCCGATGGAGTCCATGAATTCAAAGGGGATGCTGTCGGCGGTATTTCCATCGAACATCTTTTTGCCTTGGTAATGGACCATGCTGCTTGCCAGCGCCAGCGAAGAAGAGCTGCGAATCGCGTCCATATCGGTTCGTAAGTCGCGAACCAACAAGTGCTCGGCGCCTCCGGTTTCTACGTTACTTGCGGCGGCGTAGAAGGGCGTTTCCGCCGCATTCTTCGCAAAGGTGTCGTAATCAAATGGGTCGATTTCTTCGGGCACCGTGTGGTAACAGAATTTCAAGTCAAAGTAGTTTCCGGTGCGCAGCCAGTTTCCAAGACTCATGTATCGCTTGTCCTGGGAATGGATGGTGTCCAATCGAAAATTACGGTCGCGCTGCTCGGAGAGATAATTGCACAGATGGGTGGCGCCTGCGGAGGTGCCTGCGTAGGCCCCGAACTTGATGCCTTCATCATAGAGAGCATCCAAAACGCCGGCGGAATACGCACCGCGCATTCCACCGCCTTCAAGAACCAGTGCGATATCGGGTACAAACACTTTGAACATAGCTCAAATTTATATTTTCTTCGAGTATAGGGAATTTTTTTTTATTTTGTGGATGTAATTCATGGCGTGGCCCTGGTTGCAGAATAAGTCTGACGAAGGCTGGCACGATTTGGTCCGCGCAATTTTGTGAGGTTTTTATGTCCGTTGCAATGCAAGATGTAATGAAACAGTCCGGCGTGGCTTTTGGTACCAGTGGTGCCCGAGGCCTGGTTTCTGCAATGACTGATCGCGTGTGCTATGTCTATGCACGTTCCTTTATCAAGTACTGCGAAGTTTCTTACAAGTGCGATCACGAAATCGCCATCGCCGGCGACCTTCGCCCCAGTACCGGTCGCATCTTGCAGGCTCTGGTAAAGGCTGGCCAGGATGCCGGCTGGAAGGTAACCTACTGCGGTCGCATTCCTTCTCCGGCAATTGCTCTTTATGGCTTGGACAAGAAGCTGCCCACCATCATGGTGACCGGCTCCCATATTCCGGCTGATCGTAATGGTATCAAGTTCAACCATCCCAATGGCGAAATCACCAAGGCCGACGAACAGGGTATTGTTTCCCAGTCTGTTGACTTTGACGAAGCCATGTTTGATGCTTCCGGAATGCTCGTCGCCGCTCCGGAACTTCCTGCAGTCGAAAAGGAAGCGGAAGAAAACTACTGCCTGCGCTATCCCAAGTTCTTTGGCGAAAAGGCTCTGCAGGGTTTGACCATCGGTGTGTACCAGCATTCCGCTGTGGGCCGCGATATCGTGGTCCGCGTTCTTGAAAGCCTTGGCGCCTGTGTCAAGCCTTTTGGCCGCAGTGACGTTTTCGTTCCTGTGGATACCGAAGCTATCCGCCCCGAAGATGAAGAACTTGCCCGCGAGTTTACCCACAAGGATTACGTGGACGCCGTGTTCAGTACCGATGGCGATAGCGACCGCCCGCTTCTGGCAGATGACGTGGGCATGTGGCTTCGCGGTGACGTTCTTGGCATTCTCGCTTCCCAGGCTTTGGGCATCAAGCGCATTGCGACTCCCGTCAGCTGCAACACCTCCCTTGAAAAGTGCGGCAGCTTCGAAAAGATTGAACGTACCCGCATCGGTTCCCCGTATGTGATCGCCGGCATGGAGAGCCTGATGGAAGGCGACGCATCCAGTTCCGTAGAAGACCGCCTCGCCGCAAGCGCTGCCGCAGGCGTGTCCGTCGCAGGTTACGAAGCAAATGGCGGCTTTTTGCTGCAGACCGACCTGAAACGCACCGCCTACGATGGCGTTACCCGCACGCTGCCTGCGCTCCCCACCCGCGACGCATTGCTGCCTATGATTGCAGTGATGGTCATGGTCCGCGAACAGAAGATGTGCGTCGTGGACTTGCTACGCAAGCTTCCCAAGCGCTTTACCGTTAGCGACCGCCTCAAGGAATTCCCCACCGAAATTTCCAAGGCCAAGCTTGCCGAAATCCGTGAACAGAAGTTGGGCGAAAAGCTCTTCGGCAAGTTCACCGCAAAGCCCAGCAAGTTCAAGCCCAAGGACGGCCCCGCTCCCATTTTCCACGGCAAGATGGTTGGCCTCAACGAGGTGGATGGCTACCGTATGGAATTTGACTCCGGCGACATCGTGCATCTGCGCCCCAGTGGCAACGCCCCGGAATTCCGCTGCTACGTGGAAACCGAAGGCAAGGAACGCTCCGCAGAACTGCTGGCTGACTGCCTCAAGGTGATGGAAGGCTGGCGTAAGTAGTGTATAGTTTAAAGGATAAAGGTTAAAGAGGCTGAATTTATTCTTCCTTGACCGTAGTCCTTTTGATTGCTCTAAATCTTTTTTTGTATTTTAACGCTATGATAAAGAAACTTCTTGCAACAACCGCAATCTTAAGTTCTATCGCCCTTGCTGGCGAACATTGGAACGTTGACCTTGGTGGCGTGACCATGAAGTTTCTTTCTATGCAGGTTTCTGGTCGCTCTTCCGCCATGTCTGGCGCAGGTGTGGCTGACCCCTCCCGTACTGCAGAAATTTCCCGTAACCCGCTTGCTATGAGCACCGTCAACGAAGCCGAACTGGGCCTTAACCATCTGATGTTCGGTGACGGCGCCACAGATAATTTCTTTTCCGCCTACTATGGCTATCCTTTGGAAGTCAAGGGCTACAAATTGGCTGTTACCGGTGCTGTGGATTTCATTGGTTACGGTGATATTGAAGGCCGCGATGAAAATGGAGCCCTTCTTGGCTCTTACGGAGCCTACGCCTGGAGCTTGCAGGCTGGTGTTGGTAGCCGCAATAACGTTTTCAACTGGGCTCTCTCTGTGCGTTTTGCAAGCCAAACCATTGATGACGAGTCCGCCATTGCAGTCCTTGGCGACATTGGCGGCTCTTTCAAGGTGAACAAGTATTTGGCTTTCGGTACCACCTTGACCAACTTTGGTTACATGGGCGATTACGATGGCGTTGACGAGGCCGAGCCTATGGCCTTGCAGGCAGGTGTAACCGGTTTCATCCCGTTTGCAGAAAAGTGGAGCGCCCACGTTTCCGTTGATGCCTACCGTAGAGCAGACACGGATGCGTTCTGGCTCTTTGGTGGCGAAATCCTGTACCGCGATGCCTTGGCTTTCCGTTTGGGTTATGCCATTCGTCCCGACACGAAGAACGGCATTAGCTGTGGTCTTGGCGTTTCCTTCGGTATGGTCGTCTTTGATTATGGCTACAGCCCCCGCCCTGCCTTTGATGGTGGCAATCACAACGTTTCCATTGGCTTAAAGTTCTAGCTAGGAACGTCGCGGACGTCAACCGGATTGAGACAATTGGTTAACACAGTCTTCCTTGAGGCTGTGTTTTTTTATTTGATAGTTTAGGGAACCTCGGCTGATACCGAGCTTTTGGGCGGTACGGCTTCTGTTCCAGTTATTCTTGTGTAGTTCCTCCTGGATGATCTGCCATCGATGGGTGGTACTGTAGAATCGTGTACTTTCGTTTAGGTTGTTTGTATTGCTGACGAAATTGCAGCTTTGCCCAAGTGTACTGTCGCAAAACTCCTCGTGGAGGATTTCGTTCAGTGGGACGCTGTAGGGTTTAAGCAAGGCGTAGCGTTGTAGCACGTTCTTAAGTTGGCGAACGTTGCCGGGCCAGTGCTGCATTCTAAGCTTGTAGAGTTCCGCGGGCGCTAGCGGTAGGGGCTTGTAGTTGGGTAGCGGGCGCGTCATGGACATGTTTGCTTCTGCCCAAAGTTCCTGGGCGATGTTCTCGAAGTCGCCGCGGTCCCTGAGTGCGGGAAGCTGTATGGGGAATACGTTTAGCCTGAAGTAGAGATCCTCACGGAAGTGGCCCGCGGCCACCTCCTGACGGAGATTGCGGTTGGTGGCGCAAATCAGGCGGAAGTCTACGGGAATGTTCTTGGTGCCGCCGATTGGGGTGACGGATCGCTCCTGCAGGATTCTCAAGAGTTTGCGCTGCTGGTCCAGGGGCATTTCGCCAATCTCGTCCAGAAACAGCGTTCCCCCGCTGGCCGCCTGCACCACACCCACTTGCTCCGAGGCCGCCCCCGTGTACGCGCCTTTACGCGCCCCTTCCAGGATGCTTTCCGCCAGATTGGGCGCGATAGCCCCGCAGTTCACCGCGATAAACGGTCCCCTGGATCTAGCGCTCCTGCCGTGAATAAAACGTGCGGCTACTTCTTTGCCGCAGCCCGATTCCCCCTGGAGCAGCACCGAAATGTTGGAATTTGCAGCGATTTTTAACAGATTTTCCTTGATTATCATAAGGCCTCCCGCACTATACACGCAGATATCCCTTTAAACGCACCCCCTTTTTTGTTAATTTTACGCCCGCCTTGAAGATTTTACATTCAAGTACGTAGGATGGAGGCGCTTCAGGGTATTCACAAGTGGCTGGCTTAGGCAAGTAGGTCCGAGTCGAAGGTTTGTCGCTCCGAACGGGGCGCGAGGCTTGGGACCCAGGGGCCGGCAGCCCAAAGGAAAACACATGTCTAGAATCGTATGTAAGTTCGGTGGCTCTTCCGTCGCCGACGCAGGTCAGTTCCGTAAAATCAAGAACATCGTTTCCTCCGATGCAAAGCGCAAGGTCGTAGTGGTATCCGCTCCCGGTAAGCGCAATCCCAAGGAAACCAAGCTGACCGACCTCCTCTACAGCACCTATGATCTTGCTTCCAAGCACCTGGACTTCTCCGAACCCTGGAACCTGATCCGCAACCGCTATCTCGAAATTTGCTCCGACCTGGGTATCGAACCCAAGGTTGCCGAAGACCTGGACAAGCTTGAAAAGCAGCTTCGCGACGACGTCGAAAGCATCACCACCGACTACCTCGTAAGCCGTGGCGAATACCTGAGCGCTCGCGTCATGTCCGTGTACCTGGGTGCCGAATTCGTGGATACTTTCCCCATCATCACCTTCGATGAAAAGTACCGCATTCTGCCTTCCAGCTACGAAACCATCGCCAAGGCCCTTTCCGACGAGAACAAGCTCTACGTTCTTCCGGGCTTCTACGGTTCCAACACCCGTGGCGAACTGAAGACCTTCAGCCGTGGCGGCTCCGACATTACCGGCGCAATTCTCGCCAACGCAATCGACGCCGAAACCTACGAAAACTGGACCGACGTTTCCGGCATGCTGATGGCTGACCCCCGCATCGTCGAAAACCCGCTGCCCATCGAATACGTGTCCTACCGCGAAATCCGCGAACTGGCCTACTCCGGCGCAAGCGTCCTTCACGACGAATCCATCGCTCCTTGCCGCGCCAAGAAGATTCCTATCAATATCCGCAACACCAACCGCCCCGAAGACGCCGGTACCATCATCGGCCCCACTCCGGAATCCACCAAGCTTCCCATCACCGGCGTTGCCGGCCGTAAGGGCTTCTCCATGATCTACATCGAAAAGTCCATGATGAACAAGGAAGTTGGTTTCGGCCGCCGCGTGCTTGCCGTTCTCGAAGGCGAAGGCCTTTCCTACGAACTGTGCCCCAGCGCCATCGACTCCATGAGCATCGTTGTGGATACCAAGAAGCTGGAAGCCGTTGAACACGTGGTCATGGAAGACATCACTCAGCAGATGCATCCGGACCGCATCAAGATCTTCAAGGGCATCAGCCTTATCGCTACCGTTGGCCATGGCATGACCAACAAGATCGGTGTTGCTGCAAAGCTCTTCACCGCCCTTGCAGAAAACAGCGTCAACGTCCGAATCATCGACCAGGGTTCTTCCCAGATCAACATCATCACCGGTGTGGATGAAGACGACATGAACAAGGCCATCAAGGCTATTTATGACGCATTCACGAAGTAAACGTAAGCCGAGAGTTGCGAGCAAGCTTGCTTGCTCATAACCGAGGCGAAGTTTACTCTATGGCGAAGCCATGAAATAGTACATTGGGATGCAGCGGGTGATCAAAGCGCCTGCCCCTCTGTGTCATCCTGAGCGAAGCCGCAAAGCGGCGAAGTCGAAGGATCCAGTGACGAAAAACAGCCCGCAGTTCAACGCTGCGGGCTTTTTGTATGCCTTTTTTGGTCGCCGGAGGGGTCAAATTACGAAAAAAGGTTACTAAACGGCCGAAAAACATCTTTTTAGTAACCTATTTTACAAACAAACTAATTACAAAACCATGGTTAAGTTAGAAATTAGGTTACTAACTAGCCGAAAATCCCTGTTTTAGTAACCTTTGGGATATGGGTAATTAAGAAGACGTTCCTTTTTTTAACCCTTTGTTTGCGTATAAAGTAATAATCGGGTTACTAGATGCTTTTATATTACCCATTTAGTAACCCATTTTGACAAAAAGTCCTTTTGCATGGCAACAAAATTGGCTAAACCACCAACTATTTGTATATTTAGGGCATAGTTAATAGATCGCTTTCCTGCCAGAAACTGGAATTTTCCAGCGGACCGCAGAGGCGGTCTTTTTTTATGTCCTAAAAAGGAGTGCTGATGCAACTTAAAGAATTGATCTCGCCGGATAAGCTTGTGGCTGTTGTTCAGGCAAAAGCAGAAGAGTTACTTGCCGCAATTACCACAATTGATAAGCGTTTGAGAAAATCAATAGAAGGGCGCCTCCGTATGGCCCGCCGTAAAAATTCGGTACATTACTTTCATGTAAAGAGCCCTGCCGATATTGTTGGCGATTATATTCCTCAGTCAGATGTGTCGACCATCAAGGCTTTGGCGCAGAAAGATTATGATAAATGCGCCCTCAAGGAACTTCAGCGAGAGCTTTTCGTAATTGACAAGTTTCTTAAGGAATACCAACCGGAGTGTCTCAATGCGGTTTACAGCAATCTTGCCCCGGAACGTCAGCGATTCTTGCAGCCAGTGCGTCTTCCTGACGAGGAATTTGCGGAGCAGTGGCTTACGGTAAAGTATAGCGGGAAGGGGATGGCTGTCGACGCGCCTCTGCTGGAAACCTCCCGCGGGGAGCGGGTGCGCTCCAAGTCAGAGGTCATCATCGCGGATACCCTTGATCGCCTGAAAATTCCCTACCGCTATGAATTTCCCCACCAGCTGAAAGTCCGCAGGAACAGCCGCGGTCGAGACAGCTCCCGCCGCACCGTAACATTCCATCCCGATTTCACCTGCCTCAACATTCGCACCCGTCGCGAATTCATCTGGGAGCATTTCGGGCGAATGGACGATCCCGAATACATCGCAGAAACTCTTGGAAAATTCGAGACCTACACCGCCAACGGAATCTTCCCTGGCGAATCCCTCATCTTTACAATGGAAACACAGGAACGCCCGCTGAACCCCGCCACCGTGGAGGCGCTGGCGAGGAAGTATTTGCTGTAATGTATTTGGATCAATCCATGTTGAAAGTAGTCAGCATGATTTTTTTTGCCGAAATTATGAAACGATAATGGAATTTTAGACAAAATTTCTATTATAACCTTGTACAAAACAAAGAAAATGTTATGAAGAATTTTATTGCGAAGATGGGTGCTGTTCTGATTGTGTTTCTAGCGGCATCGGCAAGTTATGCCGGGACAATGAAGGATCACCGCGATGGCAAGACCTACAAGACTGTAAAGATTGGCAACCAGGAATGGATGGCGGAGAATCTGAATTATCAGACCGATGAAAGCAAGTGTTACGATAACAAACCCGAAAACTGCGACAAGTATGGCCGCCTTTATGTTTGGAGAGAAGCCGTTACCGCTTGCCCGGATGGCTGGCACCTGCCCAGCAAGGAAGAATTTGAGGAATTAGAAAAACTTGCCGGTCAAAAGGCTGGTGATATCGACAAGGCAGGAACCGTGCTGAAGTCCACTACTGGCTGGAAAGATAATGACGGCAAGAGAGGCAATGGGACTGACGGCCTCGGCTTTGGGGCGTTGCCCGCTGGCGAGTACCTCAGCGGCATCGGCGGCGGCTTCGTCTACGAGGGCGACGGCGCGACCTTCTGGTCTTCTACGGTGTACGATAGTAACAACGCGTACTACCTGGGTTTGCGCTACGGCTACGAGGGCGCCCTCGTGTACTACGACAATAAGAATTTCGGCTTCTCGGTTCGCTGTGTCAAAAATCCCTAGCCCTACTTAATCCTATCCCCGCAATATTCCTGCCTTCCGCAGTTTTTGCAGTGGGCGCCCATCCATAGGGTGTCAAACTGGTTGATGGCGGCTTCGACGATTTGCGGGTCGTTGGTGAGAATGCCTGCTTCAAAATTACGCTTTAGGGCGCTTTTCATGCCGATGCCGGCGCCTGTCAAGTTGGCAGATCCGATGTAGGCCACCTCCAGGTCGAAAATTACCATCTTGAAGTGTACGCGGGGGCAAAGTACTCGTTCCAGGTCTGTGGCCAAAATCGGAAACCGGTCGAAATCTTCGCGGAAGTTTGGGCCCGGTTCCTTGGCGTGAACCAGGCGCACGCCTACGCCTTTTTTCAGCAGGCCCGCAATTTGCCCCAGCAGGGGAATGGCCTCGCCGTTCTGCTTTACATACAAGTCCTTGATGTCGGCGGTACCGATCCACAGGGTGTCGCGAACTTTTGCGATGCGCTCGATGACTTCGCTGTAATGCTCTTCGTTGGCGATGTACTTGGTAAAAATTTCAGACAAAATCAGCACCTTCGATTTGGCTGATGTTCACGGCGCCAAGGTTTTCCACCTTTGCCAAACGATTGGCCTGGCGTTCGATGGTCTTTTCAAAGAGGTTGCGGACAAAACGACCGTTACCGAAATGGGAATCCTTTTCACGGACGGCCTTGGCGATGGTCTGCTTCAGGGCAGTTCGTGCAGAGTCGCTCAAAACGTAATCGTACTTGTCCACTAGCAATTCAAAAATTTCTTCCAGCTCGCTTTCGGTGTAATCCGGAAATTCAATGTACCTATTGAAACGAGATGCAAGGCCCGGATTGGAATTCACAAAATTCTTGATTTCGTCGGTGTAGCCTGCGATAATCACCACCAGGCGATCGCGGTCATCTTCCATGCGCTTCAGCAGGGTATCGATGGCTTCCTGCCCGAAATCGTTTTCGGAGCTGCGAGAAAGGGTGTAGGCTTCGTCGATGAACAGCACTCCATTCAATGCGCTGTCGATGACCTTGTTTGTCTTGATGGCGGTTTGCCCCATGTAGCCTGCCACCAGGTCGCTGCGGGAAGCTTCCACCAGATGCCCGCTGGAAATCACTCCCAATGACTTGAGAATCTGCGCCATGATGCGGGCGATGGTGGTCTTGCCGGTGCCAGGATTTCCGGAGAAAACCAGATGGTAGGATGTGGGCGGAACGGACAAACCCTTCTTGCGACGTTCATTCTGGATCTTCAGGAAGTTGCGGAAGGTGATGACTTCTTGCTTGACGGAAGCGAGGCCCACCAATGCATTCAACTGTTTTTCCGCCTCTTCGCCGCACTGCTCTGCAGAAAGTTTGGCGCTGTCGCCGAGTCCAGAAATTTTTGCGGTAACAGCGGTTCCCAGGGCGGCGCCTGCTGCGTCATCTATCTCGGCGCAAGAATCGCCTTCTTCCCTGTACTTGACTTCGTGGGGCGAGAACTTGATGTTTCGGGCTGCGTTTGCAAAGAGGCTGCCGCCAATGTACCTTTCCATGAATTGCAGCCACTGGATTTCAGCAACGGTAAGCTTGCCGTCGATGTTTGCTAGGGCTGCGGAATAATCGTACATCAGGCGCATGTACCTTCTTGTGGCATCCGGGGAGAAATCCGCAAAGACAGAAGGGAAAAGAAAATGGTCTCCATAGCGCTTCAAGGCTTCGTGATTCCTTTCAAGATTTGCTACGATAGCGTCTAGATCAATTTCTTTGTTGGCCATAGTCTGTGCTGTCAAACGCTTCCAGTCAATTTCACAAGGTGTGTCGGCGCGCAGGCGCAGCATCAGTGACATAAAGCCGCAGGATTCCTTGTTCTGCATGCTTACGGGATGATCGAGCTTTTTTGAAATGTAGGCCAGGTCTGTGAGAAAAACAGTGGCAAGTTCGTTAGAAGGCGTGCTGCTGTTTTGTTCTGTAATGTGCATACGTAACTTTTCGCCCAACCCGTTAAACAACATAAAGTCTTTGAAGAAATTGACCAAGGCAGAAACGGTGGGCTCCAGTTTTTGCATGTACTTGGCAAGTACTGGATCGATAGCGACTTCCGATGCGACCTTGGTTTCTGTCTGCACGTCCTTCATCAAGTCCTTCAGGGCCTTTTCGGCAGCCTTTCTATGGGAACCTTCTTCAATTTGCTTTAACTTTTCTTTTTTGAATCTGGCGACGAAAACGTCGGATCCCACAATAATGAAGGACACGATGATAAATGAGATAATAAGAAAAGTCATACTATAGACGGGCTCCTCAAATATACAGGAATCGCTTAAAAAATTATATATAGAATGTAGAATAATAAAATCGGAGTGAAGAATGAACAAACTAGTGGGTATGATTTATGCCGTGTCTATGACGATGGCGATGTTAGCAATCGTTGCCTGCTCGGAATCTTTTACGGATGATCGCGACGGCCAATCCTATAGTATGGTGAAAATCGGCGAACAAGTTTGGATGGCAGAGAACTTGAATTTTGCCTCCGTTGATGCTGCTGGCAATTCCACAAGTTTCTGCCCCGATGGAGACGATCGCAATTGCAAAAAGTATGGTCGCCTCTATACTTGGGATGCGGCGCAGAAGGCATGTCCCGCAGGCTGGCACTTGCCTACTGCAGAGGAATTTGACGCCATGCTTATGGCGGTCATGGCCGCAGATGTTCGTGGTGCAGCAATGGCGCAGGCTGCAAACGTTACCACTGTAGGTAGGCTTCTCAAATCCACCAGTGGCTGGTTCAAGAACGGTAATGGTACAGACGCTGTGGGTTTCGCGGCATTGCCTGCGGGCTACATGTCTGCCGCGGAATCCACCAACGGAAACTCCGCAGTTGGTAAGTTCGACGGTATCGGCGGTTACGCCTATTTCTGGAGCGCTACCACAGACGCCCAGGAACCTGCCTTCGCCCAATATCTGTTTTTGGATTTCAGCAGCCCTGTTGCAGGATTAAATTCCTTTGACAAAAACAGCGCCCGCTCTGTAAGATGCGTTAAGAACTAGTTTTTGAAAGAAACTGCTTTTTTAAATAGCTTTTTTAACTTTTTTTGTCACTAATCGTTTGCTTTTTTTTATTTGGTGACAAAAGTTTCGAATAAATTAACAAGTTTGCCGGATGATTAGCAAGAAAAGAGCAGTTTTCTTGTCACCAAAGATGTATATATCTTGGATTGGTGGCATTCTTGAGTAAGGATAAATGCCTTGGTTTGAATATTTGTTGCAGACAAATTAATATTTGTGTCACTAAACGTTGCTCTTTTGCCATTTGGTGACAATTTTTCCCGAAAAAAGAGCTTTCTGGTTTGCGTCGTGTAGCATTTGCTATATTATTCTGCACATTCACATAGTTCATAGATCGCTTTCTGCTAGAATCCGTAATTTGTCGGAGGACCGCAGGGCGGTCTTTTTTTATTCATGCTTCCTTGCGATGTTGAAACAGACGACCATTTAATCAAATGTGTTTTCAATGATCGTCGCGACACATCGCGAGGTTTTACACAAGGAGGAAAAATGAAGGGACTTGAAATGGTTGGAATGAAATGTGTGGGCAATATGAAATTGCTTACGGAACCACTGTCGCGCATTGGTGTTTTTGCGTCACGTTCCGATGACCCTGCGGTTGGGATTATTCGTGAACAGTGGGCCATGAAAAAGGGTCGCGAACACCGCTGCATTGTAGGGACGTTTCATTCCAAGGCGGAATGCGAAATCCTTTATTTCGTTCTTAAGAGCGGTGGTTATGCGGTGTGGTTCATGGGTTGCAGCCTTCCTGCCAAGCTTCCGGATTTTTGCAAGCGTGCTATCCGTTTTCGAAAGTTGCTCATTGTGTCGTGCTTTAACTGCGAGCATCATTCCTATGCCACTGCCCGCTATTGCGCCCACCTGGTGGATATGTGCTCCAGCTATTTGGTGATATGGTCCATGAAGGAGAACGGAATGATCGCTCCTATTTATAACAAGGCCTGCACCAAGGGAAAATGGGTGGAACGGTTTTAGATTTTACATATAAATTAACTAATGAGCCGTGCGCGTTCCCAAAACGAATGCATCCCCAAAACGAATGCGTCCCAAACAAAAAAAATCCCGCCTTGTGGGCGGGACTTTTAATTTTGCATTAGAATCTAAGGGAAAGATTCCAAAGGTAGGGATGCCCTTCCTTTGCGTCCTTACTAATCAGTCAGGCGGAGCGGCATCAGCAGGAAGCTGAAGCCCATGTTGTCGCCAACCGGTTCGATAATGCAAGCGCCAATGGGAGTGTTCATCTTAAGAACAACTTCTTCGCTCTTGCACATACCGAGGATTTCGGAAATGTAGCGACCGTCGAAACCGATGCTGAAGCTGCCTTCGCCGCTGTGGGTAACAGCCAATGCTTCGCGGGAATCGCCGCCGACATCCGGGTCAGTTGCGGAGAGTTCCATGAGGTTGCCATCGATCTGGAAACGGATCTGGTGAGTGCGGGGATTTGCCATAGGCAGGATGCTGCGGACCTTGTTCTGCAGTTCGACAGCGTTAGCCTGAACGGAGCGTTCAAAGTTCTGCGGGATCACGGCGCGGTAGTTAGGATACGGTCCTTCGTACAGCTTGGAAATAATCTGGGTAGAACCGGTGCTGAACAGGATGTGAGTTTCGGTAGTGCGAACTTCGATCTGTTCATCGTTCTTTGCCATGCGCAAAATCTGCTGGAGAACCTTGGGCAGAATGATCACGCCATTGGCGAGGCTTGCGCCTTCCTGGTCGATGCTTGCGCGGCCCATGCGGTGACCGTCGGTTGCAACCATGGAGACCTTGCCGTCTACTGCTTCGAGATAGACGCCGTTCAGGTTCTGGCGGGTAGAGTCGTTAGAAACTGCGAATGCAGTCTTTTCGACGAGGAATGCCAGTTCGCTTGCTGCGAAGGTCAGAGTGGTACCTTCTACTTCCGGGAACGGAGGAAAGTCGCTTGCGTCAAAGCCCATGATGGAAGCCTGACCGCGTTCGCTCCACTTGATCTTGGTCAGGTAGTCCTGAACGTCGATGCTGATGTTTTCAATAGCGGGGTCAACAAGAGCCTTGATAAGTTCGGAGAACTTACGTGCGTTGATGACGACTTCGCCGTCACGTTCGCCGTTGACTTCCAGCTTGGTCCTAATGCCAAGGTTCAAGTCGGTAGCGCAGATTTCGAGAATATTACCTTCCAGGCGGAGGGAATAGTTGTTCAAAATCTGAAGAGTGGACTTGTTAGGAATTGCAGTAATTGCAGTCTGCAGAGCTTCCTGCAACACGGACTTCTTGATTTCGAACTTCATTCTACCCTCTCTGGATTAACATGGTTCCGACAAAGAAAACTACTGCGACTGCAGACATTGCTACAATCACCCACTTGTTCAGTGCGTTGTTCTTCTTCGGTGTGAATTTCTTGACTTCTTGCTTAGCATGTCTACGATCACGACGGCTCATAGAAAATCTCCAATTAATTAACGGATAAAAAACTAATTTATTTATTGAACGAGGAAATTTTTTATGCACGAAACACCTCTAAATAAGCTTAAAAACAAGGCTATGTCCGCGGCCTCCTCCGCTGTATTGCGTGTGGAACTGGCTACAGAGGAATCCAAACTGAAAAAGAACTTCCAGGCCCTGGGTCAGAAGCTCCATATGGCTGTCAAGGAAGACCTTCTGGCCGCCATCAAGGACGACCCTTCCGTGGTAGAATTGCTGGGCGCTATCGAAGAGCGCAAACGCCGCATCAAGGCTCTGGAAAACCGAATTGAAAATCCGAACGAAAATGAAAAAGCTTGAGATACATGTATTCCCGAGTAAGACCACTTCGGGCAAGAACTACAAGATTTCCCTGGCAGGGGCGATCGTTTCTGTGATCTGCGTTGTAGCTGGCGTGGCGGGATTCCTGTTGTTCTCCCCGGTGAGCATTTTGAACAACATAACGAGCGGAAACATTACAGATATCCATCGTCAGAATGTGGCTATCAAGAAGGAACTTTCTACGATCCGCGCCTCTGTAGATGAGACTATCCTCAAGGCCGAAGAAACCCGTATTCTCCGTGATAGCACCTTGAAATCCGGCGGCCTGGGCTTTACCTTGGAATCTGCAATCTTCGAAGAAGAAAAGACTTTGGAAAAGCGCAAGGGCCTCAAGGAAATCGAGCATTCCTTTCGCCAGCTGATTGATACCTTGGAACGAGATTCCGCGCTGGCCGCAAAGCTTCCCATTCTTCATCCTATGAAGAACGGCCATGCCATTAAGAAACGTTTTGAAATGGTTCACGATCCCTTTACGGACCAGGACTTGCCTCACCGCGGTATTGACTACGTGGCTGTAGAAGGCGATACGGTTTATGCGACGGGCGCAGGCTCTGTTACGGAAGTCCGCAAACACCGTGGCTTCGGTCTTTCCATGAAGGTGGAACACATGAAGGGTGTGCGAACATTCTATGCTCACCTGGGCCGGACCTTGGTGAACCAGGGGGCCTCTGTGAAGCGTGGCCAGCCTATCGCCATCATCGGCGAAAGCGGAACGGAATCTAGCATCGGACTTCATTACGAGATTCGTCTGGATGGCAACTCCGTGAACCCGGAAAGTTTCTTTATCACGAAGTGACAACTAGGAAGTGTCATCCTGAGCGAAGCTGTAGTGCGGCGAAGTCGGAGGATCTAGAAAATTTAGGAGAAGGATATGGCAAATTCTGCATTTGAACAAAATATCATCGCCATGGTGTGGGACTGCGACAAGACCCTCATCAGTTCCTATATGCAGGAACCTTTGTTCCGCCATTACAATGTGGATGGTGCGAAGTTCTGGCAGGAAGTCAACGCCCTCAAGGTCCGCTACGGCGCCCAGGGTATTTCTGTCAATGCGGACACCAGCTACTTGAACCACATCCTCACTTATGTTAAGGCGGGATTGTTCAAGGGCTTGAATAACAAACTGCTTCGAGAGTTCGGCAAGGAACTGAAGTTCTATCCGGGGCTTCCTGATTTCTTTGGCGAAATCAAGAAACTGATTGAAGAAGACCCGAAGTACAAAGCTTTCGATATCCGTCTGGAACATTATGTTGTTAGTACTGGCTTTGCTGAAACCATTCGCGGCAGCGCCATCGCTCCTTTCGTTGACGGGATCTTCGGTTGCGAATTTATCGAAGATGTTCTGCAGCCCGGCTTCCTGGAAATCGCCGATGTTTCTTCTAATGTCATTGCGAGCCCGAAGGGCGAAGCAATCAAAGCAGGCTCTGCCGCAGTACCGGAAATTTCTCAAGTAGCTTGCGCCTTGGATAACACTTCCAAGACCCGCTACCTTTTCGAAATCAACAAGGGCTCCAACAAGTATCCCGAAACCATCGATGTGAATTCCTCCATAGCCCGCGCCAGCCGCCGTGTTCCCTTCGAGAATATGGTGTACATTGCCGACGGTCCCAGCGATGTTCCTGCATTCAGCATCTTGAATTATAATGGCGGAAGTACTTTTGCTGTGTATCCCAAGGGCGATGTCAAGGGAATGCGTCAAGTGGAATCGCTTCGTCGTGATGGCCGCGTGCAGATGTATGGCGAAGCCGATTACAGTGAAGCCACAACTTCTTGGCTTTGGCTTACAGAAAAGGCCCGCTCCATCGCCGACAAAATCGTGGCAACCAAGCAGGCTGCCATCAAGAACAGTGCCGGCGCCCCGCCTACGCATTTGAATTAAATCAGGTAAATTCCCAGGTCATTTAAAAAGCGGTTCAGGCAGAATAGTCCGCATCCTAGAATAAAAATCTGGATGATGATGAACGGTATCGGGTGCTCCCTGAAATGGTAGTCGCTGCCCTGGTGGGAAATGGTTCCGCGGACAATGTTGCTGATAAACCAGGCGAAGAAAATGATGGTGAGGAGCAGGGCCATGCAGGGCAATCTACTAAATTATTGGCTTAGTTGGAGCCGAATAGTTCATCGTACTCTTTGTTGGTGTAGATGATGCCGTCCTTTTCCTTGTAACGGTATGTGGGGAGGGAATCGCCGTTGTCGCACTTGAAAATGGGATCGTAACGGCTCGGTGTATTGCAGACGATGGGAACGATGCCGTACAGAGGGGCGTTTTCATCAGTGGATGCGTAGCTTTTGGAGGCGTTTTCGCATGGAGACGGAACGTATACGGTGCTGTCCTTGCAGTGTACCGAGGGATCGGAATAGAGCACGTAGGGATATTCGCTATTGACGCTGGAAGAGGATTCGCATTCCCCGGTTATGCTGCTTGAGCTGATGTCGAAATTGGGCTGAACGCCGTAGAGGGCAATGACAGCACCGGCGACACATTCTTTATTTTGCTCATTCGTGCAGATGTTTTCGCCGCCCTGGATGTATTCCGGCTCTGTGGTTTCGTTACAGCCGGCCCAGAAGCTGGCGGCGATACTCAAGGTGATTTTTCCCCAATGTTTCCTGATGGACATAGAGCCTCCTGGTTTCCCAAATTCCTTACGGTTAGAATATAGATTTTGGCGAAACTTTTTTGATGCGCTGGCTGAAAAATATGTTGTACAATTTGTCAACAGGGAGATCCCCGATCAAGTCGGGGATGACAAAGAGGACTGTGGGGGCGTTGCGGGGGTGTTCCCCCGCAGAGGGGGTAGCAAAAGACCTTAAAAAGGGCTTGAGCGAGGGGGAGGCTTCCCCCGTATAAAAATCATATTATATATTTATAGTCCCCAGGTCTCAGGTGGTGGGCGGGCGGTACTTTCCGTCAAGAAGCGCTTGTGGCTCGGACAGGGTCCATACTTTTGGATCGGTCTTGGGGCCAAATCAATTATCGTGTCTAACATGCTTTTGTCGACTTTTAGGAGTTTTAATGGCAAATAAGAGTAAGCGCGGAATTTTGATTAGTAAGACACCGTACGAAAAGCGAATCGCCATCATGGAAGATGGCGAACTCGTGGAATTGGTTGTTGAAGGTGTTTCTTCTACTCGAGTTCTGGGCAATATTTACAAGGGCGTGGTCCAGAAGGTGCTTCCGGCACTGAAGGCTGCGTTCATTGACATCGGCTTGGAGAAGGCCGGCTTCCTCCATCAGGAAGACGCTATGGATCGCAACGAGTTGCTTCGTCGCGAATACGGCGACGATGATGACGAGGGCGGTGCCTCCAAGGAGATCTCGATTGATGAAATCCTCCACGAGGGCCAGGAAATCATGGTCCAGGTGGTTAAGGAACCTATTAGCACCAAGGGTGCCCGTTTGACCACGCACTTGAGCTTTGCAGGCCGTTTTTTGGTATGCATGCCGGGTACCAACTTTGTTGGCGTGTCCAAGCGCGAACGTGATCCGGCCAAGCGCCGCGAATTCAAGAAGGTGGTAAAGCGCCTGAAGGGTCGCGACGTGGGCTATATCGTGCGCACCAATGGCTTGAACGAATCCGAGTTCGAAATCAACAAGCAGATGCGTGAACTGGAAAGCAAGTGGGAACAGACGAAGTACAACTTCGAGAACCAGCCTGCCGAAACCTGCATCTACGAGGAATCCGATTCCATCGAACAGACTGTCCGCGAATACTTCAGCGATAACACCGACTACGTGTATATCGACAATCGCGACGAATACTTTGCACTCCGTGAATACCTGAAGGTTCTGTCTCCGGACAAGCTGGACAAGGTTAAGCTGTGGAGCAGTAACGAAAGCCTGTTCGAATACTTCAAGATTGAAAACGACTACGCTCGCTCCCTGCAGCGTACCGTTCCGCTGCCCCGCGGTGGTAACCTGGTCATCGAACAGACCGAAGCTCTCGTCTCTATCGACGTGAATACCGGTCCCAAGGTTCATGGCAAGGACCAGGCCAAGATCATTCTGGAAACGAATATCGATGCCTGCCACGAAATTGCAAAGCAGTTGCGTCTCCGTGACGTGGGCGGTCTTATCATCATCGACTTCATCGATATGGAAACCGACGCCGACAACGAAACGGTTTATCAGGAATTCCGCAAGGCAATCCGCCGCGACAAGGCCCCGATTACGCCGGCCCCCATCAGCCAGTTCGGCCTTATGGAAGTGACCCGTAAGCGCGTCCGCGTCAACCTCATGACCGAAAAGACTCAGGTCTGCCCGGTCTGCTGTGGCGGTGGCCGCATTGCAACGCTGGAAAGCACCCTGGGTATGATTGACCGCTGGATGGCCCGTGCCAAGGCTAAGGGCAAGCTCCGCGAAATTACCCTGGTGGTGAGCCCCTACGTTATCGATGTCCTTTGCAAGGACCTGAACCGTATGTACAACTATCTGGAACACAAGCACAGCATGAAGATCAACCTGGTGGAAGACGAACATGCTCATCTCAACCAGTTCTGGATGTACGACAAGAACAACGAAGATATTACTGACTTGTACAACTTCGTTTAATTCCTTGCTGAAGTCGCTGGACTTGAAGAGGACCTCGCCTATTCGGCGGGGTTCTTTTTTTTGAATTTTGACTATTGGTTCAAAAGAAAAACCTCCCTGCAAAGGGAGGTTTCTTATGAAGAATTTTGCAACTGTTGTTGGTTAGTTCTTTCCGCGGCGTACGCCCATGAGCTTGTCGCGTGTCTGCTCGGTGGTGACCTTGCCGTTGATCTTGATCTTGATTTCAAGACGGGCGATATAGATGCCTGTAGCAACCAGGCGGCCGCTGTCGCCTCGCATATTCCAGGCCAGGAACAGCTTGCCCTTGTTCTCCAGACAGCCACCGGTTCCGTAGATTTCGTCGGTGCACTTGATGGAGCCGGACTTGCCGCCAACGTAGTTGCCCAGGTGGTCGTAGTAGCGGGTGCGATAGACCAGGACCACGGCGTTTTCGGAAATCAGGGAAGCGTTGCCACTGCGGTAGTCCTCGATGTTGGAGGTGTTCAAGTTGCCATCCTTGATAGCTTGGATGACTACATCGCTAATGCCGGCCTTCTTGAGATCCTTTTCGGTAATTTCACCGCTAGCAATCTTATCGAAGATTTCGTCGTAGCCAGTGACGGTGCCCGGTGTTACAGTCATGGTAGAGTCGCGGCTGTTTTCGATGCTTTCGCTGATCAGGCTATTGATGACGCCAAGGACTGTCTTGTCCTTGATCTTATCCTTATAGTTGCTTGCGGTGATGTCGCCGTTCTTGACTGCCTGGACGATTTCATCGGGAATACCGTAGCTTTCACCAATCACGTCGGTAGTAATGTCGGCGAACAGCTGCTGTTCAGCTTCGGCCTGGGTCTTTTCCGTTACCTCGTAGGTGGTGTCGGCGCTTGTAGATCCGGTCAGCTTGGTAATGTAGGCGTCGAGCTTTGCAATGTCCTTGGTGGTCTGTTCGGCCATGTTCTTGGAAATGTCAAAGTCAATCAGGTTACCCTGCACGCCAAGTTCTTCACCGACAGCCTGGGCATCCTTCTTGGTATCGGTAATCAGGATGGGCTGTGTGGTTTCCTTGGTTTTTGCAATGATCGGATTGTCCGTAGTGATGTCAATAACCTTGGGGCTTTCGTTGGAAAGTTCCTGGTCGCCGATGATCATTACCCAGGGGTTGTACTGATGAGGATTGTTACCGTTCAGGTCTACAGCGAACTTGTTCGGAGTGAATCGGATTTGGTCGCCATCGGTGGGGTAAACAGATTCCAGGGTAGAGGGGCTGAACACCAGGGTGGCGGTCTTGCCGTTGCCGCCCTGCTGTACTGCGTCTTCGGGTTGCTTGTCTTCGCCGTTACGGGGACAGATGTACTGGAACATCTGGGTGTAGAATTCCTTGCGGGATTCGTCGGTAATGGCTTCGCTAAAGGTCAGGGTGAGCTTGCGGTTACCATCGCTCATGGTTTCCTTGGTTGCCTTAACGATGATAGGGCCGATACCGTCTTCTACAGGATCGTTGGTGGTCTTAAGGTTATGGGTTCTACCGTTTTCCTTGTAGGTTACCCAGGTCCCGATGTTGCCGGTGTAAAGGCCGTTTTCGCCACCGGTAAACTGTCTGCTGCCGAAGCCGCAAGCGGATGCGGAGTCGCAGGCGCCTTCGGTGGTAATGACAATCTTATTGGCAGCGATTTTCTTGATGTTCTTGCTGCTCACTACTGCGAAGGTTTCGCCGAAGGTGAACTGCACGGAATCCAGAATGTTCGAATCGTCAAAGTTCTTGTCGAATTCAGCGTAGAGGCTGTCGCCGCGGCCATCGCCATTGCGGTCGCCGATCATGGCGAAAGTTACGCGAGGAATAGGCGGTTCGATAAAGCTTAATTCCTTCCAGTAGGAGGCCTTGGCTGCCGTACCCTTGATGAGGAGGGTTGCACCGCTAACGGCGCCGTTTGCTCGAATGTAGAAGGTTGCCTGTGCCTTGTCGTTCAGAGTAACCTTGGAAATAACGTTGCCATCCTTGTCGATGATGTCGATCAGGGGGCTAGAAGCACTGATGGTAATCTTTCTGTTATAGTCGTTTACCGTAGCGGTTTCTTCAAGGAAGGTGATGTTCACCGGATAAATTTCGTAGGCCAGGGTGCTGATGGTTGCCTGGTTGCCAGAGATTTCAGTACCGTTACCGATGACCTTCCACTTGTCGTCTGCGAAGGCGATGGTGGGCAGCGGGTAAGACGGAATAACGATTTCAATAGTGGTGGTCTGGCTGGGGTCGGACTTCAAGGAGATTTCCAGGAAGTAGTGGCCCGGAGCCAAGGCGGCTGCATCAACGATTGCTGCGGAGTCAATGGAGAAGGTGGAGTCGCTGGTAATCTTGAGGCCTTCAAAATGAGTTCCGACACCCAGGATTTCGGGTTCTTCTAGGTTGCCGCCTGTGAGCCTGAAGGTGGAGGCACCGCCGGTGGTGTCCACTTCGGTGTTGTTGGGGTCGTAACCGCAGGAGAGCTTGTTCTTCTTGTTGATCTGCCAGACGTTATAGTCGGTGGAAGTCGTACGCTTGTTGGAGGTGACGAAGATGGAGGCGTCTACCTGCAGGTCGATGGAAGTACGCATACGGAAGTTGGAGGAACTTACATGACGTTCTACGTAGAAGATGTGGAAGTCGTAGGTCTCGCCGACCTTCAGGCCCATGGTGTCCAGGTCTACGGCACCTGCAACCTGACGGTGCTGACCGCCGATATCTACAGCGAGGCGCTTGTCGATGAACACCCATACGTCGTCGTCGCCGTAGAAGTCGAAGTACTGGCCAGGAACGTATTCAAAGGTTGCCTGGATCTTTACTGCAAAACCAAAGTTGTGGTTTCCGCCGCTGCCATTCAGCCAGTCGTAGTAGGGATTCTTGATGGTCTGTGCGTCATCCAGGAATTCGAAGTCGTCTACAAGGAACATGCCGCCCTTGTTCTTTTCGTTACCTTCGGAAATCTTGTCGGAGGAGACTTCGGCAAGCCAGAAACCTTCGTTATCCATGGAGATATAGAGGTCACGGCAGGTCATGTTGGTGTATTCAACACCGTTCTTCTTGGCAATGACCTCGGGCAGGAACCATTTGTCCAGATGGGTTGTGAGCTTACAGTCGGCGGGGAAGGGATTTGCGGGAACGGGAACACCGTTGGCGCCCAGCTTGTATTCCACCATACCCTTCATGTAGCCGTTGCCTTTGCTGTCCCTGGCATTGCTACCGCCGCATCCGCCGGAGCCGAAGTCTGCGCTTACGCCGTTGGTAGAGGCACCGTTTCCGTTTGCACCGTCACCCTTGTTGCCGTGGAGCCAGTCGAAAACAGTCACAGGGAATTTCTTGAGGGGGCATTCACCCAGAACGCCGGGATACTTTGCGAAAAGTGCGGGAACGTCGTTCTTGTAACCCTGAATCCAAATGGTATCGGTAAGGGCTGCAATAGAGTCCAGACTGATTTCGGTTGCCGAAGTGGGAGCCTTGGAGACCATGCCTTCGCTGCCCACATAGTTCAAGCCGATGGTCTGCTTGAAGTGGACATTGAATCCGCTTGCAGGAGCGTTAAGAGTGGTCTGGAACCAGCCGCAGTAGTTCTTTACCGGGGTCATAAGGGAGGTGGAGTCGCCGTTCACGAAAAGGACGGCGGAAGTGTTTGTCCAGGGAGTAAGGAATCGAATGACAGTCTTGCCGGAAGGCTGCTGGTTACCACCGGGCTGTCCGCCGCCAGGGTTCTTGCTGGAGCTGGAGCGGGTGCCAAACTGGCTGGAGCTGGACTTAGGTACACTTGAGGAACTTGTCGGTGCGGCGGGAGCCTCAATGCTTATGACGGCGGATGTTTCACCCGGTCGGCAGATTTCGCTTAGCCTTTTGGCTGCCTGCAATGTTTTGTTGCAGTTCTTGTCGGTATAGAAGGTAACGGTAGAATTCGCTCTAGTCGTAAATTTGAGCGTGTAGGAGCCACTAGGGTCTGCCGTACCTGCATTTAGACAGTTTGAACCGCTATACCTATAGTAAAGGGCTTCGCCACTATAGTTGACTGTAAGTTTGTATTCGACATTTTGCTGTGCCATGACAAAAGAGGCACAAAAAGCGAGAACAAGGGAACATCCCTTGACCAAATTTCTAATCCACATCCATCTTTCTCCTTCTGGGGACAACCGAATCTCCTTATTCACGGTTTGTCGCCACCAGAGTGTTAAGTCTTATAAGGTTTAAAATACCTTATTATGATGAAAATCACAATATGCTAGTGTCTGCAAAGTGTAAAAATCCCTATGCAAAAGGGCTTGCATAGGGTAATTTCGTGTAAAACGCGCTTCGTGGAACAATCGGTTCCGTTTTTTTTAGAACGGCGTTCTTTTGTTAGTAGTCGATATCAAAGATATTGATTCGGCCGTGGCGAACGCCCCAGAGGAAATCGCGGGTCCTGTCGGTAAGAATCTTGCCGTTTACCTTGACGCGGAGAACCAGGCGGGCGATGTACACGCCGGTGGCAACCAGACGCTTGTCTGCGGAGCGCATGTTCCAAGCCAGGTAGAAACGACCCTTGCTACCGCGGCAGGTCTTGCTGTCGGTATCTTCGAAGATTTTGTCGCTACAGCGGATGATGCCGGAGTCTTCGTTGACGAACTGGCCCAGGCTGGTGTAGTAGATCGTCTTGTACTGCAGTTCGGTCTGGTTTGCCACAGTTTCAATGATTGACTGAATCTGGGCTTCGCTGCCGCTTGCATAGTTGTGGACGTTCTGGGGGGTGAGAAGCCCGTTCTTGTAGGCCTTTACGATGGTATCGTCAAGATTGAATCTCTTTTTGGCCTGGTCAATGTTCAGTTCGCCCTTGCTGACCATACCTATGATCTGCTCGATGGTATAGGTCTGGGTTGCGGCGCTTTCACCCTTAGCCTTGCTGTCTACGTAGCTGGGAGTAGACTGGATTGACTTTACGATTTCGGCAATTTCGTTTTCAACCAAGGTTCCCATATCCAAGTCGCTCAGGTAATGGCCCTGGGTGCCGTACTTTTCGGCCACCTGGTCCACAGAGAGCGGCTTTTCGTTATCCACAAGCTTGGGAACAGTGGCGTTTTCGCTCTTGATGATTTCGCGGGCTTCTTCGAACGCGGGGCTCGACGGATCCAGTTCAACCAAGGTGGGGCTGGAAACGGTAATCTTCTGTTCGCCGGTGATACGAACAAAGGGATTGTTCTCGTGGGGGGCGATTGCCAGCAGGTCAACGGCCTCGCCCAACTGAGACGGCGGAGTCAGGCGCACGGAGTCGCCTACAGCCGGAATCACCTCGGTTTCAAGACCTCTGGGGAACACCAGCTTCCACTGGTTTGCGGGAGTGGTTCCGATGTCGCTTGCTCGCTTGACGTTGGAATCGAGAATGTCTGATTTCCAGCAATGGAATCTGAAGAACTCGGTGTTGGCGTTTTCGCCGAAGAGGCCTTCACTGAAGGAGAGCAGCAGCATGGTGTTTCCGTCGGTCATGTAGGAAATTTCTGCAGCAACGACAACAGGGCCTACCTTATCGGTAAGGGCGCCTTCAATGGGGAAGATGGTTTGCTTGCCGGCGTCATCGGTATAGGTGTACCAGAGATTCAGCTTGCCGGAGTAAGGCTTGGTGGCGCCACCAGTAAAGATGGATGTTCCGAAGCCTTCGCCATCCTTGGTGTAGAGCACTGCAACGCTGTCGCCGTCCTTGTACTTTGCTACGTAGCTAGTTGCGGAGGTGTCGCCGTTCATCAGGTATTCGGTCTTGTAGGATGTACCGAAGGTGAACTTCAGATAGTCCAAGACGCTTTGACCGCCCAGAGGCTTGTTAAAGTGAATCCAGATACTGTCGGCGCGTCCGTCACCGGTGCGGTCGAAAATGTATGCCACTTCAACTTGCGGTACAGGGGGTACTGCGATGTTGATGTTTGTCCAGTCCACAGACTTGTTTGTAGAACCGTCGGTACTTGCCGTAAGGGTTCCGTTCACCACTTCGCCGATTGCCTTCACGAAGAAGTGTGCATGGCCTGCCATTAGGACAACTTCGTTAATGGGGTTGCCCATGGAGTCGCAGGGAATCAGGGAGTCTGTAGATGTTGTAAGCTTTACGGCAATGTCGCTATAGATGGTTGCCCATTCTTCGGCGTACATGATGTTTACCGGGTAGGAGCGGCCGGCCCACATCTTTTCGCTCTTGTCCAGGTTGATGGGCAAGGTGTCGCTAGAAACGTTACGGCTTACATCGTTTCCGAGGGGAGACCAGTACTGAGTATAGTAGGTAGTGTCCTGGGTGTCGAAGTCGATAACCTTGTAGTTGGAATCCTTGACGGTTGCAAATGCCAGGTTCGGCAGTGCGTAAGGCGGAATGGTAAAGTAGACGTCCTTATACTCGTCGGGATTTTCCTTCAGGGACACGCGAACGTAGTAGGTTCCCGGCGGCAGGCTTTGGGCGTGCTCGATAGCCAAAAGATCGACGGTCAGCATGGTGAAGTTGTTCTGCACCTTGATGCCCTTGTAGTAAAGGGAGTCAAGGGTCTTCAATTCCACGCCACCCTTAGGCAGGCTCTTGCCGTAGAGGATAAAGTTGGAGGGGCCGCGTTCCGTCTTCTCGCTTTCGGGGCTGCTGGAAAAATCGCAGGCCAGGGCACGTTCGCGAACAATCTGCCATACTTCCTTCTTGATCACTTCGTCGGTGCTGCCCAGGTCGGCAAGGAACATGCTGGCGTCAGAGCGCAGGTCGATAGACGTGCGCATCTTGAAGTTGGATTCTACCTTGTGACGTTCTGCATAGAAAATATGGAAGGGGTAGGTCTGGCCGGGCACCAGGGTGTCGCCTGTGTTTTGGCCGATAGTGTCCAGGTTGACCTTGCCGGTGACACGGTGGTGCTGGCCGCCGATATCCACCACAAGCTTGTTGTTGATGAAAACCCAAACGTCGTCATCGCCGAAGAACTCGAACTTTTGACCAGGCACGTATTCGAACTGGGCCTGGACCTTCATGGTAAAGCCGTAGTTGTGATTTTCAAGCTTGATTTCGTTGCCATTCTTATCGTGGGCGGTTCCGCTCAGCTGGTCGTAATAGGGATTCTTGACGGTTTTTGCGCTGTCCAGGTAGTCGAAATCGTCCAGGAGGAACATGCCGTGTTCGGGGCTGTCCAGGTCCTGCTGACCTAGCCAGAAACCTGCGGTATCCAGAACAAGTTCCAGTTCGCGGCAGGTGACGTTTGTGTATTCCTTGCCGTTTACCTTGGCGATCACTTCGGGGAGGAACCAGTTGTCAAGATGCTCGGTAAGCTTGCAGTCCTTGGGGAAGTTTGCTGCTCGTACAGGAACACCGTTGGGACCCAGCTGAGTTTCTACCATGCCCTTTCGTGCGCCGTAAGCGTCATTTTCACCCTTACAGCCGCCAGAACCAAAGTCTGCGCTTACGCCATATTTGGGATTTCCGTTGCCCTCAATGCCGTCTCCTTCTGGACCATGGAGCCAGTCGAACATCATGACCGGGAGCTTTTTGATGGGGCAGTCCTTAAGGTCGCCGGTATATTCGCTGTAAAGGTCGGGATAGCCGTGCTTTGCCAGAATCCAGACGGTGTCGGTTCCTGTAGCAAGGATGGAATCCAGCTTGATTTCGTCTTCAATGGCGATGGGCTGGTGAGAAATGCCGTCGGCGCCGATGTATGTATCGCCAATAGTTTGCTTAAAGGAAACGTAGGCATCTTTGGGAACGATCTTTACGGTTGTACCGAACCAGCCGCAGTATGTGCCGGCGGAAATCATGGTGTGTTCCTTACCGTCAACGCTCATGATCGCGGAGGTATTGTCCCAGGAGGGGAACAGCATAATGACTTTTTCCACAGGATCGGGAACTATGTATTCTTCGGGAATGCCTGGCAAGATGGTAACGCCGGTTGCGTCCACAGAAATCCATACCTCATAAACGGGCTGGTCCTTTTCCTGATAGACGTAGTCGGGGAACAACTCCTTCAGGGTGGGAAGAACTGTTTCGTCTTTGTACAGGTAGGTTTCGCAATCTTTTTTACCTTCGGTACAGTTTAGGCCGAAACGAAGTTTTCTCGCCTCAATAGCCGAAGGCTTGAGACGTTCTTCCGTAAAATCAATGGTGTAGGTGCCGTTTCGTTCGCGATCGGCAGCCTGGAATTTAAAATTCTCTTCGTTGTCTGCGTAATAAAGACCTTCGCCCTTGTACACGACATGGGCCTTTGCCACGGTCTGGGCATTTGCAGAAACAACAAACAGAGCTAGGCCACAAGCCAAGCCCCGGAAAAGGTTGCTGAACCTCATCCATTCTCTCCTATAGGTTTCCCTAATAGACCAAAAACAAACCAAATACGGGCCTAAAAATAATTTTTTTTTACAAAAGGCGAAAGGGGGCAAAAGTTAAAGGTTTGTAAACTTTTGAATGAAAAGCCACCGATGAAGGGTGTTTTACATCTTATTGGATATCAAAGAGTTACGAATTTGTATCGCAAGTGTGTTTTTTGATGTGGAAATGAAAGGGAAAATAAGTGTTTTTTTGAATTTTTGGGGTGCCACAGAGGGGGGTAAAATCTTAATTTTAGGGTGTAAAACAAGAAAAAACTAAATAAAATTGGAGTTTTTATGAATCGTGTATATCTCGTTGCTGCTGCCGACATGGCCGCCAAGGTTCAAGTTGCAATTGACGCCGTAGCCAAGGCCGGTCTCAAGACCGCTACTTACAAGCCCTGCCTCAATGGTTCCGCCGCTGTGGAAATGCTCAAGTCCGGCGATAGCGCCGTGCTTATGGAAAAGATCGCCGCCGACTTCATCGCCCAGGACTTTGACGCTGTGGACGTAGTTGTTGTGGAAGGCGCACAGGACATGAGCGGTGCCGCCGCCTACAAGTATAACGACAAGCTTGCAACCGCCCTCGACGCAAAGATCTTCTGCGGTGACGAAGATGCAGACCTGTACTGCCCCAGCCGCATCATGCACTGCCCCAAGTGCATTGCTCGCGACCTGGCTGAGCCCGCTGCAGAACGCAAGACTTCTCAGGCAATGTTCCGCGCCGGCCTTCTCATCAAGGCTTCCAAGGCCGCAAAGCGCATCGTTCTCCCCGAAGGTTCCGAACCCCGTACCGTCCAAGCTGCAGTTCTCGCCGTTGAACGCAACATTGCAGTTCCTGTATTGGTGGGTGCAAAGGCTGAAATCGAAGCTACCGCCAAGTCCGTTGGTGTAACCCTCCCCGCAAGCATCGAGATTATCGAACCCTCCGAAGCTCTTGCAGAAAAGTATGTCCCGACTCTGGTGGAACTCCGCAAGTCCAAGGGCATGACCGAGGAACAGGCTCGCGCAGCCCTCAAGGACAACGTTACCCTCGCTACCATGATGCTGAAGATGGGCGAAGTGGACGGTCTCGTTTCTGGCGCCATCCATTCTACCGCCGATACCCTCCGTCCGGCTCTCCAGATCATCAAGTGCGCTCCCGGCGTCAAGTCTGTAAGCTCCGTGTTCTTTATGTGCCTCCCCGGTCAGACCTACGTCTACGGTGACTGCGCTATCAACCTGAACCCCACCGCCGAAGAACTTGCTGGTATCGCCCTCCAGTGCGACGACACCGCCAAGGCATTCGGCCTGCCCAGCCGCGTCGCCATGCTTTCCTACAGCACCATCAATTCCGGCAAGGGTCCCGACGCTGACCTCGTGAAGGAAGCTACCGCCATCGCCAAGGCTGCCCGCCCCGACATGGCCCTGGATGGCCCGCTGCAGTACGACGCAGCAACTACTCCCAGTGTAGGCTCTCTGAAGGCTCCGGGTTCCGCTGTGGCTGGCAAGGCTACCGTATTCGTGTTCCCGGATCTTTCCGCCGGCAACATCGGTTACAAGGCTGTGCAGCGCTCCGCTCGCGGTACCATCGCTATCGGCCCCATGCTTCAGGGCTTGGCAAAGCCGGTGAACGACCTGTCCCGTGGCGCCTTGGTGGAAGATATTGTCTATACCATCGCTCTGACTGCTGTCCAGGCCCAAGCTTAAAAGCTAGTTTGGCTAATGCAAAAAAGACTCGCTTGTCAGTAGGCGAGTCTTTTTTTAAGGAAAAATTTATGCAGGTTTACGCCTGTACGATTTTTCCGATTTTTTGATCCAAAGAGATAAAAAAATCGTATCTTCATTAAGGAAGAGAACAAGTTAACTAGAAGGACGAAAAATAAAAAAGGAGAACAAATGTCCACTGAAACAATCATCGCCATCGTTGGTGTGTTTGTCTTACTTTTCATCATCCTGTTCTTTGCCGCCTATATCAAGGCTGCACCGGATGAAGCCGTGATTGTATCTGGTATCCAGAAACAGCCTCGTGTTATCATTGGTCGCGCAGGTTTTTGCATTCCGTTCTTTGAACGTGCGGATCACCTGAGTTTGCAGCTTATTCCTATTGACGTGAAGACTCGTAATGCAGTCCCTACTTCTGATTACATCAATGTGGTTGTTGATGCTGTCGTGAACGTGAAGATTTCTGACGATCCTTCGAGGCTTAGGGCCTCTGCCCAGAACTTCTTGAACAAGAAGCCCGAACAGATCAAGGAAATGGTGGTCGACGTTCTTGAAGGTAACATGCGTGAAATCGTGGGCCAGATGAAGCTGGTTGATATGGTGAGCGACCGTAAGCAGGTTTCTGAACGCGTCCTTGAAAATGCTATTCCGGATTTGGAAAAGCTGGGTATTATTGTGCAGACTTTCAATATCCAGAATTTTGCAGACAGCAATGGTGTTATCGAAAACTTGGGCGTAGACAAGACTGTGGCTATCCGCAAGGCAGCCGCCATTTCTAAGGCTAATGCTGAACGTGATATTAGTGTTGCCCAGTCTCAGGCCAAGAAGGAAGCTAACGATGCTGCTGTTGCCGCTGACCTGGAAATTGCTCAGAAGCAAAATGATCTGGCAGTGAAGAAGGCTAACCTGCAAAAGATTTCTGATACGGAACAGGCTATTGCTGATGCTGCCTATAAAATCCAGGAACAGAAGCAGCGTCGCGAAATTGAAATTGCCAATGCCGAAGCAAACATCGCTAAGCAGGAAAAGGAAATTGAAGTTCGCGAAAAGATGGTGGCTGTCCGCCAGAAGGAACTGGAAGCTGAAATTCAGAAGAAGGCCGAAGCTGAACGCCAGGCCATGATTCAGAAGTCTGAAGCCGACTTGTTCCAGCAACAGAAGGATGCTGAAGCAACCCGTTACACCGAGGAACAGCGCGCCGTGGCAATCACCAAGGTGGCAGAAGCAGAAAAGCAAAAGGCATTCGCTGAAGCAGCTGCTATCAAGGCCAAAGGTGAAGCTGAAGCAGACGCCGTGAAGGCCAAGGGTATTGCAGAAGCTGAAGCTCTGGACAAGAAGGCTGAAGCCATGAAGAAGTATGGTGAGGCCGCTCGTCAGGAAATGCAGCTGAAGACCTTGGAAAAATTCTTTGAACAGCTCCCTGCTGTGGCAAGCAACATCGCAAAGCCCATGGAAAAGATTGGAAGCATCACTATGTACGGCGAAGGCAATACCGCCAAGCTTACAGAAGATATTACCAAGACTCTTTCTCAGATCACCAACGGTCTTACCGATTCCGTAGGTATCGACTTGAAGACCATTGTGGGCAGCATGTTCGGTGCAAAGCTTGCAGGTGTGGGTGGTGTCAAGCAGATTACTGAAGAAAAGAAAGATTCCGACAAGTAATCAAAAACGTTAAACAAAAAAAAGGCTCGGCAAAAAAATGCCGGGCTTTATTTTTTGTCCAGTTTTTCGTTGATCTTTTTCTGCAGTTCCTTCAGGTGCCAGCGGCCGCGCTTATCTTCCAGGAAGAAACTGGTACGGACGCCGCGGGAAAGTCCACGGTCGATCAGGTCCAGGGCATCTGCGTAACGCTTCTGGTCAAAGCGCAGTTCTGCCAAGAAGAAATAGTTGTTCAAGTCCTTAGGGTCCTTCTGCATGGCCATGGTCAGGTACTTGTCCGCAAGTTTCTTGTCGGGCCAGGGAAGAACCAGAGGCACATAGGGTAGCACAAAGTGGGCGCGTCCCAGGACCTGCCAGTTTTCGGTGGCGGCAGCCACATCGCGAACGGTGTTTGCCACGCCTTCCTTTACGGAAGTAAGGGCGCCTCGTTCGTTACCCCACATGGAGAGAATGGACAAGTAGCAGAATGCGATTTCCTTGTTCTTGGGGAACTTGTTGTAGGCTTTTTCGACTTCCACCTTCATCTCGTTCAACGTTTTCATGCGCTGCTTCTTATCGATGTTGGTAAATCGGATTGCAAAGAAGAGACTCTTGACGTAACCCAGGGTCGCTTGTTCCTCCACGTCGGCATCTGCCATAGCGGCCTTGTACTTGGCGATCATCAGGTCGGTATTCTTCTTGTTGGCCTTGTCGCCGTTTGCCTTTTCTGCTCTTGCTGCATAGCAGGAATCCGCAACACGAAGATCTTCGTTTGCGCAAGCCCAGGCGGCGAGAAGCAGTAGAATGACAAACAGTTTTTTCATATTCTAGACTTTCCAGTTTTGGAGCAGTCGATTGACTTGAGCGATTTTGGCCTTTTCCTCTTCGGTGCCATGATAGGTTTTGAACAGCAAGCTGCGGTATTCCATCATGGCGGTACGAATCAGAATCTTTTCGTCTTTTTTCAGCATAGATCCAATTACTTGTGACCCTTGCCCTTACCGGAGAAGTAGTCCTGCTGACGGGTCATGCCCAGCACAGCATGCCACAGGGTTCCGTTGGGGTTGATCTTCTTACGTTCGTTGACGGCGTATTCGATAGGCACGTGGGAGAACACGTTGTTCATGCTGCCCACCACCATGTCGGTCTTGCCGGCCATACCTGCATGCACGGCGGCTTCGGCCAGCTGGAAGCAGAAGATGGCGTCGGTACCCTTTGCCGGGGTGCTACGGACCATGTAGCTGGGGTCAAAGTACTTGATGTTGATTTCCTTGCCCACCTTGTTAAAGTGTTCCTTGATTTTGCGGGTCAGGAATTCGCCAATGTCGTTCTTTAGAACGTTACCGCTGGCGTCTTTACGTTCGGGCTGGCCAATGAACAGTTCCTGGCCGGCGCCTTCGGCGACTGCGATCACGGCGTGGGTCTTGCCGTTGTCGTAGCGGCTTTCCAGAGCCTTGCAGAGGCCTTCCAGAGTAAAGGGAACTTCGGGAACCAGGCAGATGTTTACCACGGTGGTGGCGAGTGCTGCGTAGGCTGCGATAAAGCCGGAGTCACGACCCATGAGCTTTACAAGGCCAAGTCCGTTAAAGGCACCGTTGGCTTCGTTATGGGCGCAGGTAATTACATCGGTAGCACTGAGAACTGCGGTTTCGAAACCGAAGGTTCTGTCCACCAGGTTCAAGTCGTTATCGATGGTCTTGGGAATACCGATGACAGAAATGGGCTGCTTACGCTTTTTAACTTCTTCGGCAATGGCGTGGGCGCCGCGGAGGGTTCCGTCACCGCCGATGCAGAACAGCACGTTGATGTTCAGACGCATCAGGGTGTCCACCATGATGGCGGGGTCCTGTTCGCCGCGGGAGCTGCCTAGGATAGTACCGCCGTCTTCCTGGATGGCGTCGACCACATCCGGGTTCAAAACCTTGGGAGAGTATCCGTACTTGGGATTGAGACCGCGATAGCCGTAGGGAATACCAAAGATATTGCGGACACCGTAGTCAAACCAGAGCGTCTGAACGAGGCCCTTGATCACGCTGTTCAGACCGGGGCAGAGGCCGCCACAGGTAACAATGCCAGCGCGGGTCCATGCCGGGTCGTGGAAAATGGTTTCGCGGGGGCCTGCAGCTTCGAGGCTCGGGACCGGAATATTGTTTTCGTAGAAATGCTTCAAGCGTTTGACGTCGGTTGTCAAGCAAACCTGTTCGCTGTCGGACACGAACTGGATTCCCTTCATGGGGGATTTCAGTGTGCCTTGGCCAACGGTTTCGATAGAAAGATCGTATTCAGTCGGATTCTGCAGGATATCTTCTTGAGTCATTTTAGCATCCCTTTTTGGTTGCCTGGTTGTTAGCTAGCCCTTGCGCCCAAAAAATACATAAACACATATTAGATTGACAACGACGGGAAGTGGATTTTTGTCCTCAAACCGGGATTTGCGTTCTCAATTTCAATCTTCATATTACACAAAGTGCAAAGCTTTTTCACCATGGAAAGACCGATACCCGTTCCGCTTGTCTGACGGGTCATCTCGTTTTCCACACGATAGAATTCCTGGAACACCTTTTTCATTTCGGAGGGCGGAATGCCCGGACCGTAGTCGCGGACTGCAAGGTACATGTCGGTTCCCTTGATGGCAAGTTCGATGTTGATCATCTTGTATTCCGCATTCTTACTGAACTTCAGGGAGTTGTCCACCAGGTTCATCAAAATCTGCATAATGGCGTCGCGGTCGATAAGCAGGCTGACGTTGCTTGCGTCCGTGTCCGAAGAAACTGTAAGTTCGAAGCCCTGCTTTTCAACGTTCCTGCTGTAGGTGGCGATGAAGTCGTCCAGCACGGCCTTGGGACGTTCCTTGCGGAGCTGCACATTCCAGCGGTTGCCATCCAGCTTTGAAAGGTTCAAAACGTTCTGGATCAAGCGGGAAAGTCTATCGGCTTCGCTTGCAATCTGGGTGTAGTATTTCTGCTTCTTTTCTTCGCTTGCCACCCAGGAGTTCTGCAGCAGTTCCGCGTACATCTTGATGGCGGTCAACGGAGTCTTGAGTTCGTGGGTAATGGCGGAAACAAAGTCCTGACGCTTTGCTGCTAGCGCCACCTTGCTCTGCATAAAGCGGTAGATGGTGACCATGCAAATTGCCACAACAATGAGCAGAAGAATACCGGCAAGAATGACTGTAATGTTAGATGAATTTTCGGTGCTGTCGGTATACATCTTGAACGTAAAGCGTTCGTACGGTGCCATCATCTTTCGTGAGGCCTGCATCTCGTAGCGGCTGCTCTTGAAGCCCAGATTGAGAACGGGGCTTCCGCCTTCCCAAAGTTCAATGGCGAAGGGCAGTCGGGCGTACATGTCATGAAGTTCCTGCGTCATGTAGTTCAGATACACGACCTTGTCTACAACAAAGCCCTGAACCACAGCCAGCTTACCGATGAAGATCTGGCGGTAGAACACCAGGTAAACGTCGGTTGCCTTGACCTGCATGTTTTCGACAGTCACGGGAATCTTTGTACCGCCGGTCAGCATCTGCTGCTGCAGTATGGATTCCATGTGGGTAATTTCAGCTTGGCTGGTGTCGGTTTCGTAACCGTCGTCTTCGTAGGGGTAGACTTCGTTGTCGATGCGTGCGTTTTCTGCCCAGTAGGTAAAGGCTTCCGCTTCGGAGGTTTGTTCGATACGGGAGGGAATCTTTATTTCTACGTGCTTACTGGAATCCTTGACGTAGTTCTCGGTGAATTCGTCAATGTTTTCCGTAGTGTCGGAAAGCAACGGGATCTTGGTCGTGGCAGCCTTGTTCTTGATGTTCAGCTGGTTCAGCAGGTTCTGAATCAGGTCGTGGGTCGCCTTACGTTCGCGGGGCTGATCCTGGGAGATGATTTCCCAGAAGCTACGACCCACATCGGTATCGGAATCCGGATAGAACGGTGTCAGCAGCTTGCCGTTGTGAGAAATCTGGAAATGACCAACCAGACCTTTCTGACAGTAGTTGAGCTGCGGGTTGTAGGCGCAGAACGGACCGCTGGTATCCGGGAACGCCACGAATTCAGAGACAAGTTCCGCGTCACCACCGATAACGGAGATGGACTTTAGAATACCGTAGTCCTTGTAGGGGCGGTTGTTTTCTCTGTTGATGTCGTTGGCAAAGATATCGTTGAGGTCCGAATAGGCCTTGCTGATAGTTTCTTCTAGCTTCTTTTCTTCCAGTGCATTAGACTGCTCGTAGCTTCGGACCATGAAGATTGTCATGGGGATAGCCAGCGCAAGGAAAATGCAAATAAACACCAGACGTTCTTTGATAGCAGTCTGGTGCTTAATGACATAAGTTTTGAATTTGTTAAAACTTACCTTGCGCATTCAGGGGCAGAACGCATCTGGTAGCCTTCGCCACGGAAGGTCACCAAGAGCTTCGGGTGTGCGGGATCGTCTTCAATCTTCTTGCGGAGCTTGGTAATGTGGATGTCCACAGTACGGGTATCCACGGATTCTGCATTTTCGTAACCCCAGACCTTGCGGAGGAGTTCGGCGCGGGGAACTGCGTGGTCGCGGTTGTTCCACAGGTATTCAAGGATTTCAATTTCCTTACGGGTGAAAGCCAGTTCTTCTTCGCCACGGAAACCAGTGTATTCGCGGAAGTTCACCTTCAGGTTACCGGCTACCAGCTTGCCTTCGTTTTCCAGGGACTGGCGGCTACGACGGAGCACTGCTTCGATACGGGCCAGGAGCATGGGAACGGAGAACGGCTTGGGAATGTAGTCGTCGGCGCCGTACTTGAGGCCGTTGATGATATCTTCGTCAGCGTTCTTTGCAGAAAGAATGATGATGGGAAGGCTCTTGTCCTGTTCACGGATCTTATCGCAAACGGTAAAGCCATCCATGCCTGGGAGCATGAGGTCCAGAAGGACAAGACCGTACTGGCCGGTCAAGGCTTCTGCGAGACCTTCTTCGCCGTTGGTAACGTTCTTACCGCGGTAGCCGTTGAGTTCGCAAAGATCAACCAGGCCTTCGGCGATGGCGATTTCATCTTCAATGATGAGGATACTAGTGCTGCAAGTGTTTTGAGTCATTTTGGTTACCTGTTGTAGATTCGCACTTAATTAAAAATGTTTAGAAAGAAAGGCCGATACCAGCTTCTGCTGCAATATTGCTTGTCGTAACTTCCTTGGGCATATCGTTGCCAAAGTAGTACTTGCCGTTAATGTATGCTGCAATGGGCAGGTAGGGGAATCTGATACGAGCGCCCAGGATAACGTGGCCACCAATGCTGTAGTTCAGCGACTGTTCCTTAGCCTTGTCTTTGATCTTTTCCTTGATCAACTGGGCATTCTTTTCTGCGGCAGCCTCGGCCTCTTCGGTTGCAGTTCCATCGAGGGAACCAATAAGCATTCCCTGGATTTCCTGGTCGTTCACAAGATCCTTGATGAAGTCGTCATCCATAACGAAGGTGTTCATGAATACGGAAACGCCTGCGCCGATGTAGGGACGGACAATAGTTATCAGGTTGGTCAGGAAAGCGTAGGTTACGGAAAGGTCGCCGTTCATGGTGACGAACTTAGGTCTAGCCATGCCGAAGGGAGTGCCAGACAAGTCAATCTGCAAGTCCTTTTCGTTTACAGCGGTTTCTGCGAGAGCCGGGTTGGTGGGGTCGCTCAGGTTGGGCTTGGTCACCTCGGTACGGATGCGTGCATCGTAGGAACCGTACTGGAGGTTGAGGGTTGCTTCAAAGTCCACGAAGGTAAGGCTGTCGACCCAGATCTTGAAACCCAGACCATGGATCATCGGGGCTTCCATGCCGTCGTGCATGTAGTCAATCTTTGCCTTTAAAAGATCGGAATTGAGACTCTTGATGTTGTCGGGGGTCACTTCGGAATAACCGCCGGAGGATTGCAGCTTGGCGTTAAACGCCGGTGCATAATGTACACCAAAGCCAAAATAGGCGAAAGCCTGGCCAACCGTCATTGCGGCAGCGAGTGCAATAAACTTTAATTTCATAGTTACATTACCCTGATAAATTTCCATTTTGAAAATAAATAAAAAAATCGTAAAGTAGTATTTTCATTTTGCCATATTGGGGGATTTTGGGCATAAAAAAAGGCCTCCGGCTTGCGCCGAAGGCTTTACTGTATAAACAGTGTGAGAGAAAAATTATTTCTTCTTCTTCTTGCCGGTTGCGTCCAGGGTCACTTCTACAGTTTCTTCGCCCTTGATGGTAACGAGAGCTTCTGCAGACTTGCGGTTGGAGCATTCAGCACGGACCATGTGGTCGCCTGCGTCCAGGTTGTGGACGGTGAGGGGTGCGCCATCGGTCTTGTCGGCCTGGTCGCCATCGATGAAGATGATGCACTTGCCAGGATTGGTAGTCACCTTGACGTGGCCCTTAGGAATCTTGGTGCCGAAGTCGAAAACGTTGCGCTTGTCGTTGCCCGGCCAAATGTTGACGCGCTGGTTGACAAGTTCGTAGCCCTGGTCGATCACCACGAGGGTCTGACGGCCGGAGGTAACGTTCAAATTTTCAATGGGACTCTTACCCAGGTTTTCGCCACCCAGGTAAACGTCGCTGTTAGGCGGGTTGGTGATGATGGTGACCACTGCCGGCTTGTTGCGAGGAGGTGGATCGTCGTCGGCTACGGCTGCGGTGAAGAGGAAGGCAACCATCAATGCGAAAATGAAAATTTTCTTCATGGATTTAACTCCTAATTATTGTTTACGCTTTAAAATACAAAGATTTTTGAGAATTTACATCTTTTTTATTGAAAAAAATTTTGAACTCTTCTAAAAAAGGAGCTACTTTTGGCAATATGAAAGCACTTTATCAAAAAATTCGCACTTTGGCAGGCAAAAACTATGGTTTGTACAAGTCCCTTGGCGAAAAAAACTGGGATTTTGGTGACTTTTCCCTGGAATTTTTGCACGTGCAGGGGGATCCCTTTGCTCCGGCTTCCCGAATTTTGATAAAGGCCAACCTCCAGATGTTGGGTTATCCCTCCGAATGGGGTGGAAGTTTTGAACGTCGACTAGCCCTGAGCGACTATTTGCTCCGCCGTATGAGCGATTTGGTAAAGGAAAAGTACCCGGATAGGGATGCGGCCGTTGTTTTTGACGTGGCTGGACCTGAAATGCTGGTGCGAAATTCCCTCTGGATTGATAACGGGGAACTCAGGGTTTGCCTCCAGGTGCGCCTGCCTGGTGAGGGCCGAAAGATTCAGTCCGAGGCTGCCGCCGAAATTTTGACCATGGTCCTGCCGGACCTGGTTTCTGCATGCTTATATAATGATGGAGCCCGCTGCGAAGGCGGTGTTCGTCCGGAATTGGCCGCCCATTACCAGGTGCTGGCGGACCGATCTGCGATTTTAGGTGAGTTGGATGCCCGTGGCCTTTGTGCCTTTGTGCCCGATGGTGCCGTGTTGCCCCGTGCCTCCGGTATAAGTGAAGATCCTATGGAAGGTGCGATTCCTTTTGTGGCTCCCGAGGAAATGGCTGTGACCTTGAATGTGAACGGTCGCGATGTCCGCGGTATGGGAATCCCCAAGGGCATTACTGTTATTACCGGTGGTGCCTTCCATGGTAAGTCTACGCTGTTGCAGGCCTTGACCCGTTCCGTGTATCCTCATGTTCCTGGGGATGGCCGCGAAGGAATCGTTATTGATGAATCGGCCCTGCGCGTAGGTGTGGAAGACGGCCGCAGCGTACGCGGAACAGATCTGTCCCAGTTTGTGCGTGATCTTCCGGGTGGTGTAAGCACCCGCGAGTTCACGACCGCAAGCGCCTCCGGCTCTACCAGCGAAGCCGCCAATCTGCTGGAGGCCATGGAAGCGGGTTCTTCTACATACCTGATTGACGAAGACTCCTCCGCGGTGAACTTCTTGATTCGTGACAGTCGTGTCCGCAAGCTCTTGGGCGATGACCGCGAACCGCTGATTCCGCTGACGGATCGTATTAGAGAAATTTGCTATGGAACTGCGAACACCTCGGAAGGCTTGAGTGTGGCGAACGCCCCGGAAAACAAGTGCGCCGTTCGAAGCTTTATCCTGGTGGCGGGCGCATGCGGTGACTACTTGGACCTTGCAGACAACATAATTGTCATGGCGAATTACAAGGCCGAATGCGCCAAGACGGCCGACAAGCCCTGTGATGCTATAGAATGTCATTCTGAGCGCAGCGTAGATATTGCGGGTTGTCATTCTGAGCGTAGCGCAGCGGAGTCGAAGAATCTCCCGACTTTTATCGCTCCCGCCTGCCGCGGTTTCGCAGAATACATCAAGCCTATTCAGGGCGGTATTCGCCCCACCTCTGCCGTGGAACGTCAGGTGAAGGTAAAGCTTTCCGGCGACTATTTGCTACAGATGGGTTTCCTGGTTTCTGATACCAGCCGCTTGGTGACTCTGGCCGACAAGCAGCAGCGTCTGGGTGCAGGATTCATGCTCTTGAATCTTTGCCAGAACGCAATCAGCAACGGGGATTCCGCGCAATCCGGCGCAAATCAGGCCGGTTCTGCCCAGACCATCGTGGCGGCAATTCAGGCACTTACAGACAAAATAAAGAACGTGGGCTTCCGTAATCTGCCCCAGGGCATGAGCCGCGAAATGAGCCTTGCACGCCCCGTGGATATTGCCTGTGTGCTGTTCCGCCTCCGCGACCAAGGCCGAAAATAATCGGGGTGTCTGCGCTGCGAAACAAATGCGTAAGGCGAATACAGCAATCAAGCTTGCTTGATTATTGTTGAGCCTAGCAATTGGCACTTTAGTGCCGCTACCCCCGCGTGGGCCCCAAAATATTGGCTATTTTTTTGAAAAAAAATTACCCTAAAAACAAAGTCCGGCGTGCAAAAGCGCTGGATTTTTGTTTATATTCAAAGCTCTACTATACATAAACGTGCGCTTAGCAAATAAGTTATTATTTCAGTAATGCGCCTTCGCTGTAAGTTTACTGCACAAATGTAACTTATAACCTGCACTGTCGGTTCGTTTCACAAGCGTTTTTACAGTAAAATTGTAGCTTTGGCGCCACGCAAGCACTTGTTTAGCATAGCTTTGATAAAAATGGAAATAGTGTTCCTGGAGATGCTAGTTACAATTATGGACAAAATTGGATTTCTCATGTTTTACTTGATATTTTACCTTGGAAGGTGATGGAT